>JBDTTT010000160.1:0-11547 GCA_039930485.1 Chryseolinea sp. | reverse complement strand
TATATGCAACGATAAATGTAGTATCTCCATTGTCATATAATTGGTATACGATCGGTTCACCACTTTCATACCACCTGGTGTAGGATAGTTGCCTGTGAAATACCAATCTCCGCTGTGATGAGGAATGGCTTTGTGTAAATTCTCCACAGTTTGGAAGACCACTTCAATCTCTGCTTTCATATCAGCAGGGCGAACGATCTCGGATATCTTTGCTGAAATTTCTTCGTCTGTAAATTGTTCGTAGAGAAGCTTCACATAATTCTGTTGTGTCTCATGTCCACGGGCGCGTCTGCATTTCTCGTAGACTTCTCCTAACAGATAATCTTTTCCTTGATCTTTCAATAATTCGCGCATGGCACGGAAGGCAACGAAGTCACCCATCTTGCTCATGTCAATTCCATAACAATCCGGGAAACGAATTTGCGGTGCAGATGAAACCACCACAATCTTTTTCGGTTCCAGGCGATCGAGCATCTTTAAAATGCTCTTCTCTAATGTAGTACCGCGAACAATAGAGTCATCAATTACTACTAATGTGTCAATACCTTTTCGAATTACCTCATACGTTGTGTCATACACATGCGCAACCAGCTCATCACGGTGCTCATCATCGGTAATAAACGTACGAAGCTTTACATCTTTCAATACCAGTTTTTCAATGCGTGGTCTGAATGATAAAATCTCTTCGAGTGAATCGACCGATGGCTTATGGTCGATGATAATATCTTTTTGCTTGGCAACAAGATAGTCTTCAATGCCGGCCATTAAACCATAGAAGGCTGTCTCCGCAGTATTGGGTATGTATGAGAAAACGGTATTCTTAATATCGAAGTTAATGGAGCGCAGAACCTGAGGCACTAATAATCTACCAAGTTGCTTGCGTTCTTTATAGATGTCTGGATCGTTACCGCGAGAGAAATAAATCCGCTCGAAACTGCATGATGTTTTTTCTCCTGCCTGAACGATTTGATGTTGAGCGTATTCACCATTCTTATCAATCACTAAAGCATGTCCGGGTTTTACTTCTTCGATTTGATTGTAATCAATATTGAAAGCTGTTTTAATTGCAGGCTTTTCTGAAGCGACTACTACAATTTCATCGTTCGCATAAAAATAAGCGGGGCGAATACCATTCGGATCGCGAACTACAAAGGCAGATCCTGATCCGATCATGCCTGCCATTGTATAGCCACCATCAAAATCTTTACATGCTCTGCGTAGCATGCGTGGTAAATCAATTTCGTTTTCAATAATATCCGATACCTCGCGGTTCGAAAATTTATCTTTATACTTTTCAAAAAGTCCCTGTACTTCTTCATCCAAAAAATGTCCGATCTTTTCCATCACCGTAACGGTATCGACTTTTTCTTTTGGATGCTGTCCTAAACCAACCAGAATGTCAAACAACTCATCAACGTTGGTCATGTTGAAGTTACCGGCCATTACAAGGTTTCGGCTTCTCCAGTTATTTTGACGCAGGAAAGGATGAACGTTCTCTATATTATTAACTCCGTGTGTGCCGTATCGTAAATGTCCAAGCCAGAGTTCACCTGTAAAGGCTACATTTTCTTTAAGCCATTGCTCGTTTCTGTATTTATCTTTTCCTTCTTTTTGGGCTTTCTTAAATTTCTTGCTGATTTTTCTGAAGAGGTGGGCGACTGGTTGCGGTTTGATTGATCTGTATCGGCTAATGTATCGGTGACCTGAATCTACATCGAGTTTAATGTTGGCAATCCCTGCTCCGTCCTGCCCTCGATTATGCTGTTTTTCCATGAGGATGTACATCTTATTCATGGCATACATAGAGCCATATTTTTCGATGTAATAGGAGAGAGGCTTTCGCAATCGGATGAGGGCAATGCCGCATTCGTGAAGGATTTGATCGCTCATGGGAAAAAGTGGTTAGTTGTTCGTTGATGGTTGTTCGTTCGCCTAGCGATGAATTTGCTTTTCGATCAACGAACAACTAAAAACGGCCAACGATTTAAAGCGCAAAGTTAATTTTATTAATCCATCCCATCAACAACCCAGGGCTAAAGAAGAGATAGAGTACGCTTATAACCAAGATAAGGCCCAAAAGATTTTCGAACGTAAGAATATTCGTTTTTATGTTGCTTTCCCCACTTTTTATGAAGGCATAGTAGGGGATGCGCAGGTAATAAAATAAGGAAACAGCGGCATTGAGCAAACCAAAAATAAAAAGCAAGAGTAAAATGGATTGTCCGGATAGCTGATACGATTCCCAAAGCGAAGAAAAAATAAAAAACTTACCCATAAACCCGGCTGTTGGTGGCAAACCGATTAGGGCAATAAAACCTAACAGCAAAAATATTGAAGCTAAGGGCTGACTTCTGCCAACTCCGCTAAATGAGCTGATCTCATGCATTCCTTGTGATTCAAACTGCTGTAAATAAATAAACACAAGGAAATTCATCAGCATGTAAACGGTTGCATAGAACAACATGTAGTGAATTCCCTGGGGTAAGAATGTGGCAACACCAACTAAAAGAAATCCAGATTGGGCAATGGATGAGTAAGCCATCAATCGTTTTACATTCTTTTGCCACAGGGCTGAGAAATTGCCCACTGTAAGCGAGAGTATGGTCACAATGCATATGATGATTTGCCACGGATAAGCTGACTGACTCATTATGTTTACTGTCAGTATAAATTTCGACAGCACACCAATACCTGCCAGCTTGGGTACAACAGAAAAGAAAGCGACTATTGGCATAGGTGCCGCTTCGTATACGTCAGGACTCCAGGGATGAAGAGGTGCCGCAGCAATTTTGTAAAAGAAACCTACCAACGCCATGAAGCCACCAATTAGAAAGAGCGGTGGATTCTTCACCATTTGGTGATAAATGAAAGAAGAAAAATCGAGGGAGCCGGTTAATCCATAAAGCAGTGAAAAACCATAGAGCATCACTGCAGACGCAACTGAACCGAAAAGAAAATATTTTAAACCAGCCTCTGATCCTTTTCGGGAAAATGAAAAACCAGCCAATATGTATGAGCTGATGGATATGAGTTCAAGTGAAAGAAAAACCATGATGAGGTTCATGCTCATCACTAAAAGATGTGCTCCCAACACTACTGCCACTATCATGGCATAATATTCAGGAAGATGTTTTTGCTCTTTTTGGTTTTTCCAGGTCATTAGGACGGTGAGGAGTGCGCCAATATCAATTAGAATTTTCAAGTATCCAGAGAATCCATCTACTCGAATCATGCCGACAAAAAGATTGACGGGCAAAATGTGTTGTCGCGTTTGAACAACACCATACCCTAGCGACAATGCAACAATCCCTAAACTGAAAAAGCTGAGTAAAGAGAGATTTTCCTTTTTGATGAGGCCTGCTATAATAATAATAAGTATCCCAATACTCAGGATGAGTTCAGGAACGAAGAATGAAATACTCATTCGAATTAATTCCAGTTTATCACTCAGTATCTCCACTGCTTATGGATTTAGTGTTAAACTCTTTCCGCTGTTAATGACGAACTCACTGAAATGTTTTGCAAATGGATTGATGATGTCCATTAATGGTTGAGGAATAATGCCGAAGAATATTGCAGCTCCAGCAAGGGGAATAAGCATCAGGTACTCTCTCTTATTCAAATCGAAGATGGAAGTTTCTGAAATTCCTCCTTTCAAATGGAATGGTCCGAAGAACATTCGTTGCAATGTCCATAAGTAGTAAGCAGCACCAAGCACAAGTCCAAGGGTTGCGACAACGGCAAGGCTTTCATGCAGAAGTCCGTTTGCACTATTTGATTTGAATGCTCCAAGAAAAACCATGATCTCAGCAATGAAGCCTGAAAAGCCTGGAAGGCCCATAGAACCAAAAAAGGCAACAACAACAATTACGGTGTAGGATTGCATTTTTGTTGACAAACCAGAATAATTTCCAATGGTACGATCCTGTGTACGATCATACAGTACACCAGCAATTAAGAAAAGCATTGCTGAAATAATTCCATGGCTTACCATTTGATAAATAGATCCTGCAACACCTTCTGTTGTCAATGATGCTAACCCCAGCAATACAAATCCCATGTGGGATATTGAAGAATATGCAATCAATCGTTTAAGATCTTTACATGCCAGTGCATTTAATCCACCATAGATAATGGAGATAACACCCATCAATCCTACAAACCAACTGAAGTGAATGGCTGCGTCCGGGAAAATCGGAAATGCAATTCGAAGCAAGCCGTAGCCTCCAATTTTTAAAAGCAGTGCAGCAAGTATAACGGAAATAGGAGTGGGTGCTTCTACGTGTGCATCAGGCAGCCATGTATGTAATGGAACCATTGGCAACTTGATAGCAAATCCAAAAAACAAAAGAAGGAATGCCCAATACCTTGCAGGAAAAGGACCGATCATCCAAATGTTGTGCGGATCAAGAATGGAGTTCGAAATAAATCGAGTAGAGTCCGCCATGTTCAGCATGTTGAAACTGTGCACCAGTTGCCTTGACTCAGATGAATCACTTACAGATAGGTAAAGACCGATCATCACGATGAGAATAAAGATTGATCCAACCAACGTGTACAAAAAGAATTTAATGGATGCATATTCTCTTCTTGCCCCTCCCCACATGGCAATGAGAAAGAACATGGGCAACAACATAAACTCGAAGAAGAGATAGAACAATAGAAAATCCAATGCGGTAAAGCTTCCGATGATTGCTCCGTTTAGTAAAAGCAACAGAAGAAAATAGCCTTTTACATTTTTATCGATGGTCCATGAAGAAATGGTTGCGATCAACAAAACAACAACAGAGAGTGCAACCAGTGGCAGGTTCAAACCATCAAGACCTACGAAGTATTCTGCTTTTAAAATCCCCAATGATCCCATGTTAATGGTAATCCATGATTGTTTCTCAATCAATTGAATTGCTCCATTAGACTCATAGGAGGTGAAAATCAGGAATAGAAAAAGTACTTGAAGTATGTTGGCTAAAAGTGTCAATACCTTAAAATAAGGAGCCGACTTAGCAGGAATAAAAACACCCAACAGCGCAGCAACAAGCGGAGTAAAAATGAGTAATGAGATAAGATATTGCTGCATGTAACTAATTATTCTGTTTTGCTATGGTATTTATTTTTAGATGCGTCTATAAAGTTTTTAGCACGTACTTCTATTTCGCCACTAAGACGCAAAGACTCTGAGGTACACTAAGAATAAAATCTAAACCTTCGTGTCTTTGAGCCTTTATGGCAAAAGTTCTGCATTTTATTGTTCATCCTTTATTAAATAATCAGCCAAATTAGAAAAATAATGATTGCAAAAATCGCCCAGAAAATATAAAGCTGGATTTTTCCACTTTGAAAAGATCGTGTAAACGAACCAATACCTTTTGCCACTCCGGCAACGCCATCGACAGAGCCATCAATGATGATGCGATCAAACCAGTTAGTAAAGTGCGCTAGTATAACCTGGCTATAAGCAGTTGTATGAATAAAACCATCAATCCATTTTCTATCCACATGATCTGCAAGGTTGGCGAGTTGTGTTGTAGGGTTAACGATTAAAATGGTGTACACACGATCAAGATGAAAGTTGTTCAGTAACAAAGTTGATTGAATTGATTTGTTTCGGATTGCATATGCTGTAACCAGTGCGAGCATCACCCACAATCCAGATATGATAGGCATGAGACTGAAATGAAAGTGTTTTCCAGCCTGTAAACCTGCATAGAGCCAGCTTGAATAGTCGAATGGATTGATCGAGATGATAAACCAGAGAGATGCAAATCCAAGAATAGTCAATGGCGCACGCATCACGAGAGGAGGTTCTGTGATTGATAGGTTTGTCGTTTTCTTTTCTTCACCCATAAACACAAACCAGATCATACGGAAAGTATAAAGTACTGTGATGAAAGAAACAATGAATGCATTTGCAAACATGAACCACTTCCACGTGAACTCATTTCCCTTCCAAAATTGCAATGCTGATAGTATGGCATCTTTCGACAGAAAGCCAGTGAAGAAGGGGAACCCTGATAATGCACTTCCACAGAGTATGAAAATCAAAAAAGTGAAAGGCAATTTCTTTCTTAAGCCTCCGAGGTTACGTACATCCTGAACATCGAAGTAGTTTTGATCATGATGTTGAGCCTGATGAAGCGAATGAATGATGGAACCCGCTGCGAGAAACAAACCTGCTTTGAAGAACGCATGCGTAAACAAATGAAGCATCGCGGCTTCAGGCGCACCCGCGCCAATGGCCATCACCATCAAACCCAATTGTGAAATCGTAGAGTAAGCCAATATTTTTTTGATGTCATGTTGAGCAAGTGCAGCGAATGCACCCAACAGCGCAGTAACACCTCCAATGATAATGATGACATCAAGCGCTTGAAGCGTGAACATGAAATGAATGCGTGCCAATAAAAATACACCAGCTGCTACCATCGTTGCAGCATGTATTAATGCTGATACCGGTGTAGGTCCTTCCATTGCATCAGGTAACCATGTAAGCAACGGGAATTGTGCCGACTTACCGATCACTCCACAAAAGATGCATAGCGAAGCTGTTGTTTGCCAGGAAAGAATTTCTGTGCTCGAACTGAGTTCCACTAAATTAAAAGTGTTTTGATTCGCCCATACGATCATTACGCCTACCAAAAATCCGACATCACCAATACGGTTGATAAGAAATGCTTTTGTTGCCGCTGCGGATGCTTCAACCTTTTCTTTCCAGTGACCGATGAGCATGTACGAGGAGAAGCCTACCAATTCCCAGAAAATAAAAATCAGCAATAAATTATCAGCAACCACAATACCCAGCATGGAGAATGTAAAGAAACCGAGCATAGCAAAATATCTTCTAATGCCAGCATCACCAACCATGTAGCCTGTTGAGTATAAATGAACAAGAAAAGAAATGCCCGTCACAACCATCAACATCAAAGTTGAAATGTTGTTTACTAAAACACCAATAGTAAAATGAAAATCTCCAATGACGAACCAGTGAATGTGCGAAACAAAAGGTTCATGTTTCCAAATCGAAAAGAAAACATAGGCAGAGGAAGCCAAGCTTCCCATTAGCAGGAGCGTGCCAATGAAGGGGACACTCCATGAGTATTTTTCTGAAATGATAAACGAAATGAAGAAAGACAGTAAGGGAAGTAGCAATGTAATGAGTATGAACAACTCAACTGAAGTAGATTGATATGGTTGTACTGCTTCCATCTTAATCTTTCAATTCATGAAGTTCATCCGGAATAGAAGTTTTATAGTCGTGATAAACACGAAGCACAAGAGCAAGTCCAACAGCAGCCTCGCTTACGGCAACAATGATGACAAACAATGTAAAGAATTGTCCATCAAGAGTAGAAGGATTGAGCTGATTGAAAGCCACCAAATTTAAATTAGAAGCATTCAACATCAGTTCAATACCTAACAATACCATAATGGCATTTCGTTTTGTAATAATGATGATCAATCCCACCGAGAATAGAAGCGCACCTAAATAGAGAAAATGCTCAAGTGGAAACATCTATACTTTTTTTGATTTAGTGGATGATGAAATGACAGCAGCACCAATAAGTGCAATCAGTAACATGACACCTGCGATTTCAAAGGGTAAAATGAAATCACTCATCAGTCCGGTTCCGAATGAACGCAGGCGTGTTTCGGGTGATGGTTTAGCGGTTGAGAATACATTGAATTTTTGAGCTGACAGAAAATAAATCAGCAGACCAAAAAAGGAGAATCCTGCCAATATTCCTGAAAATAGATTTGCGTGCTCAACAACCAATGGTTTGCCTGAAATTTTTGATGTAAGCATAATTCCAAAGATTATGACTACTAAAATACCACCCGCATAAATCAGGATTTGAGTTACGGCTATAAACTCAGCGAAAGCTAATATGTATAGGCCGGCTAATGCTATGAGACAGGTAATGAGTAGCAATGCGCCATAAAATACATTTCTTGTAAAAATCATACTGACAGCCGACAAAGCTGCAACTGCTTCTAAAAAGTAGAATATAAAGTTTAGTAAACTCATATAGAAGCGGCCGGGGGTGTTGGCGGTTTTATCTTTGGTTTGAAAACAGGCTTGGCCACAGGTTTGGCGGTTTCTGTACTTTCTGTTTTTAGTTCTGTTGTTGTAGGTTGAATTTGCGCTGCGATTTTACTTTTCTGATGCTCTTCTAGTGCTTTTTTCTTTTCAGCAATTTCAACTTCTGTCATTTCCCCAAATTCAAAATTATGGTCGCGCATGTTGGTGACACTAAAATCAAAAACCTTCGTCATGGTTAAGCATTCTGTTGGGCAAACAGTTGTACAGAGTCCGCAGAAGCAGCACTTACCCATGTCAATATCAAACTTGGCAGCGTAAATTCGTTTGGGAGTTCCATCAGACGTTTTGCCAATTTCTTCGGTCGCTTTGATGGGCTCGATGTCAATACAATCCACCGGACAAATTTTTGCGCACTTGTCGCAGACAATGCAATCGTCAATTTCATTATGTAGTCTGTATCGGCCGTTGTCTGGCACGGGCTGCATTTCGTATGGATATTGAATGGTAGCGATACCTTCGCGTTCAGCAAAATAATTTTTGTTGGAGATAGAAAGGATTGGCTGTGTCTTTCTGGCTTTGATTAAATGCCGGAACGTAAGTTTCAATCCACCCAATAGTGTGCGAACTGAGGTTGAGATATTACTCCAATATGTGTTGCTTACACTTTCCATAAGGTACTGACAAAAATAGAATGGAAACAGCGAATAGAAACGATTCGCGAGAGATTATTATGGCTGTGGCCGAAATAGTTTTGGGCTAACTACCTTTAGGAAGCGTGAAGTAAAATGTGCTGCCTACATTCTCCTCGCTTTCGACCCAGATCTTACCGCCATTTTTCTCAACAAACTCTTTGCAAAGAATTAAGCCAAGACCAGTTCCTTTTTCATTTGCTGTCCCGCGTGTGGTATAAGGAGCGGTTTTGTCAAATAACATGTTTAGCACTTCTGGCTTCATGCCTACGCCATTGTCGTGAACGGTAATTAAAATCTCATCATTTTTCATTTTACCTTTAATGGTAACAACTCCACCATCATTTGTAAACTTGAGGGCGTTAGTAATCAGGTTTCGGATGACGAGGTTGACTGTATTTGAATCCGCGAAAGCGATAGTTTGAACAGGCACTTCATTGGCAAGAGCAATGTGCTTTCCATGCACTGAACTTAAGAGTTGGATATTTTCCTCAACGATGCCTCGGACGTCAATTTTTGCAGGTTGCAAGTTCAGCTTGTCCATTTGCAACAAAGTCCAGTCAAGAAGGTTGTTGAGTAATGTTCGGGTGTGGTTGAACCTTGCTTTAATTTCTTTTACATGGTTTGGTAATTCTTCGTTGCTAATGGCCCCCTTATCAAGCAGATCAAGTAATCCTGCCAAAGCATTAATAGGAGAACGGAGGTCGTGCGAAATGATGGAGAAGAATTTATCTTTTACCTGATTGAGACGCTCCAATTCCTCACTCCGTGTCTCCATTTCATCCTGATGGCTTAACAGTAGTTTGTTGATTTGGCGTCTGCGCTGGCCACTCCGGTAAACGGAAATAAGGAGTATCGCACTAAGCGCCATAACCACAACAAGAATGTTTCGGACAAAGTCTTTTCGCTTTAATTCACCACGTTGTTTTGATTGAGCTTCACTTAAGGCTGCAATTTTTGAATCGCGCGCTTCTGTTTCAAACTGAATCTGATCACGGAAAAGTTTTCCCTGCATTTCCTGACTGAATAACGAATCTTCCAGTTGCTTGTAAAGCTTAAAGTATTGAAGGGATTTTTTGTAATCTCCTTTCATTTCCCAAAGCGAAGATAAATGACTGTAACATTGTATTTCTAAGATCCGGGCATTCAGCTCCTTCGCGATTTCCAAGCTTCTCTCTATTTTAACCAATGCTTGCTCATACTTTTTCTCTTTCGAAAAGACTGTTCCTCTGCCTAATTCAAGCTCGGCAAATCCAAATTTATTATCTGTTTTAGTGTGTAAGACTTGTGCAGAATCGTAATACGCCAATGCCTTTTCGTAATTACCTTTAGCCAAATACGCCATTGCCATTTTTGACAACACTCTTGGTTCTAAAACATATACGTTAAGCTTGCGTGTATAATCAAGTGCAGTAGATAAGGTGATGAGTGCTGAATCAATTTCATTTCTCCGCAACATGACATCGCCAATTTCATCGTAAGCAAACGCAATCCCTTCCTTGTCGTTTTCCTCCACGCTCATTTTTTTGGAAAGATTCAGATGATCAAGAGCCCGATCGTACTGACCTAATTCTTTAAACACCCGGCCTACATTATGCAGGGCAACAAGCATTCTGAATTTATGATTGATTAAGCTAGAGATGCGATACGATTGCGTAAAATAAAAATAAGCATCATCGTATTCACCCAAATCATAGTAGTCATTACCAATGTTGTTATAATCTCGCGAAATATTTGCACTGTCATTTAGGGCAAGCGAATTTTCCAACGAAAGATTGTCATATCTCAATGCTGAGCTATAGTCACCCATGCTTGTAAAGAGTAAGCTTATATTTTGGTAGGCTATTATTTTGTAATCAGTAATATCCACTTTTTCGGCAAGTTCAAGGGCTTCATTTCCGAGATTTCGACTTTTAACAAAGTCAACGTACTGGTAGGCTGCTGAGAGTTGAACAAGGGTTTGGACCTTAGCTGTGTCAGAAAGATTTTCTTTCAATTTGCGCTCCAGGCTATCGATACGATTTTGCCCATTTAAATGGAAAGCTGCGATCGCAAAAAACAGGGTTAAATAAAAATTCCTCACGGGTATTAGATAAAAATTACTTTCCAAAATCCACATAATATAACCAATGCCAAAGCAAAGGGTGTTAAGTATTTCCACGACACAGCCATCAATTGGTCTACTCTGAGCCGTGGGTAGGTCCAGCGAATCCACATTTGCAGTGCGACAAAAAGGAAGGCTTTACCCATCAACCAAAAAATCCCCCAAAGGGTTGATGCTAATGTATTAGGAGCTCCACTCGTCCATTCTGCCAATCGAAGTGAAGCGATGTTGGGTAATGGTGTAGTCCAGCTTCCAAAAAATAATACTGCGCCTAATATACTGACTAAAAGCATCATTCCATACTCACCAAGCATGATTACCAAGAACCGAAACCCCGAATATTCAGTATGAAAACCAGCCACGATTTCAGATTCTGCTTCGGGCAGATCGAAAGGTGCGCGATTACATTCCGCAAGAGAGGCAATAAAAAAAATGACCCATACCAGGAAAAGGATGGGCATTCTGAAGATGTTCCAATTTAAAAATCCTCCGATTGAGGTTGTCTCAATCCCGAGCGATGGGATACTGAAGAGGTAATTTGGTTCAGTGGCGTAAATGCTTTGCTGGAACGATATCTCCTGAAGATCCAGCGTTTGGCAAACCATACAAACACAAAGTACGGAAAGCCCTAACGGAATTTCGTACGAAATAATTTGTGCTACAGAACGCATTGTTCCAAGCATACTGTATTTGTTGTTTGAGCTCCATCCAGCTAT
>JBDTTT010000159.1:0-11595 GCA_039930485.1 Chryseolinea sp. | reverse complement strand
ATAGATTTTATGTTTGATTTTGAGAAATTAGAAGTCTATCAGATCGCCAAAGGGGTAGTGACCGATTCGCTCAAAATCATTCTGACAAATACGCAGCTCGATCCTTATGTGAAGGATCAGTGGAAGAAGGCGAGCCTTGACATCTTAATGAATCTGGCAGAAGGAACCAGCCGTATGACCAGCGCAGATAAAAAACATTTTATCACGGTATCAAGAGGTGCTGTTTTTGAATGTGTCACCATTCTGCAAGTGTTGGGAGAGACTGGCTCGTTACCGATGGCCGAAGCACAAAATCTCTACGACCGATATGAAAAGATTTCGAAAATGCTCCTGGGCATGTACAGAAGTCATGAATAAAAACCGGTGATTAGTTTAAGAGAATGTTAGCCATCGTTTCAGGTTAGAAAGGTATAAGTAGTGTACTTTTCCCTATGAGAATAAAAAGTTTTTTGGTCCGGTAGCTCAACTGGATAGAGCATCAGATTTCTAATCTGAGGGTTCGGGGTTCGATTCCCTGCCGGATCACCAAATAACAACAACACAAAGCCCTACTCAACGACATATTGAGTAGGGCTTTTCATTTGGAACAAACTTAGAATACACTTCAAGATAGGACTCACAGTAGCTTGATAATTACTTCGATACAAATTTTAAAAACGTCTTTTCTTTTTCGATTTTCCCTATGAGAATGGATGGAGGTCATGCCTATCATCACCACATTTTCATCGACATAGAAGAATATATTTTGTCAGTTTTTCATAGGTAAAATCGCTCCTTATCGTGCTGATAAAGTTCCGTTTTCATAGGAGAAATTGCAGTGATCAAAATCACACAAAAACAATTATCACGTTGGTTTATAAAGGAATATTATATATTCGTGTCCAGAAGTGTATGCACACGATGTAGACACTGAAATAAAAATTCTATTAACCACTAAAAACGCTATGGCAAAAACAGCAAAAAAGGCAGCTAAAAAAGCTGCGAAGAAAGTAGTAAAGAAAGCAGCTAAGAAGGTTGCAAAGAAAGTAGTAAAGAAGGCGGCTAAGAAAGCCGTTGCAAAGAAGGCAAAGAGAAAACCGAACGCAGCCTTCATGGCTCCTCTTACTTTAAGTCCAGCTTTGTCTGAAGTTGTTGGAAGCAAGCCGCTACCACGTACTGAGATCATCAAAAAAATCTGGGAGTACATTAAGAAGAACAAACTTCAGGATGCAAAGAACAGAAGAATGATCAATGCAGATGCAAAACTAAAAGTAGTTTTCGGAGGCAAAGGTCAAATTTCCATGTTTGAGTTAGCAAAGGTTATCAACAAACACGTGAAATAGTTTATTCACAGAACTATAAAAAAGGCCCCGCGAAAGCAGGGCTTTTTTTATGTCAAGACTTTTGCCCTTACGTGCAATAATCCATTGAAGAGGATATTACTATCTAAAAAACGCGATCAATTCTCAAAAAATATTGAATTAGAATTCAAAAAAATAGTTGTGGAGAAAAGATAAAATGTATCTTTGCGCCTCGATAAACGTTCGGGGTGTAGCGTAGCCCGGTATCGCGCTTGGTTTGGGACCAAGAGGTCGTCAGTTCGAATCTGGCCACCCCGACAATAAGACCTCCATAATCGGAGGTTTTTTTTGTTATGGGTTATACTGTACACATCCTTCACAGCAAGTTGTGCAACAAATTTTACACAGGTCAAACTCAGGATTTTAACAATCGAATCATTGAGCATAATGCAGGTTAAACTACATCACTCAAATCTTGTACACCATGGACTTTAGTTTGGAAAACTGAATTACCCACACGCACTGACTAAATCCAACTTTGAAAATAATCTGACGGAGTTGGTTCTTTGGGAAAACCTGAACAAAGAACTAGAAAAAGCTCTGAACCACTTGACAGAAGTTCCGAATCTCAAATTTAGCGCAGTACGGTTTTAATAGGAGTTATCCAAAAGCTTAAAGACCTTTTGATAATTAAACTACCACCTGCAAAGCAGATGAATTTATTAGTTATGTGGACTCAAAGAGTCGAGAGTCCCTACCCTTATTTTCTTCTTTGCGCTCCTCATTTTCTTGATATTTCACGTAACGTCTTATTACGTCTTCATCCAAGCCAATCGTGGTAGTCGCACTTATAAATTACATGCGATAGCTTCTTGTACTTACTCATTCCGTAAGTTTACGACATAGCCTTCAGAACATTACCACCGTCAAAGACGGTGGGTTTCTGAGTTGTACTAAATTTCTAAGTAAGATAAATAATGGACAGAGTATTAATTATAAGCTTATTGACTGTTTTGTTTGTAGGAAGATTAGAAACCTTCGGTCAAAATGAGAAACCACGTGTTATCGTAACCACCGATGGCGAAGCGGATGATCGTGCTTCGATGGTGCGGTTCTTACTTACCTCAAATGAATTCGATGTGGAAGGAATTATCAATAGCAGTTCCCAGTTTCATTGGGTTGGAGGAACCGGGTGGAATGCATTTCATCCAGCTTCTTGGGTGAAGGAATATATTGATCTCTATGCAAAAGTGTATGACAATCTTCGACTACATGATCCCAATTATCCTAGTCCTGAGTATCTTTTAAGCAAATGGAAAGTTGGGAACATAAATGGAATTGGAGAAGATGATATTCGTACCGAAGGTGCGGAGTTAATTGTTCAGATTCTTTTGGATGATAGTGATCCTCGTCCAGTATGGATCCAAGCTTGGGGTGGTTGCAATACTATTTCACGGGCATTCAAAATAATACAGGAAGACTACCCTGAAAGAATGGAGGAAGTAGCGCGTAAAATTCGCTTGTTTCTTATATGGGAACAGGATGAAACCTACCAAGAATACATTCGTCCTAATTGGGAACACTTCAATATCCCAACCATTATTTCGGATCAATTTGACTGTATCGCCTATATATGGCCTCATGTACTTCCCGAAAAAGTTAAAGTATATTTCGAAGCCGAGTGGATGAGGAAAAATATCATAACTGGACATGGACCGCTTTGCGATGTATATGAAAACAACAAAGGAGCTTTCAATGCTGAGGGAGACACGCCTTCATTTTTGCACAGCATACCGAATGGACTTCGAAGTATGGAATCCCCTGGAAATGGAGGTTGGGGCGGACGATACGTCAAAGTACGAAACAATGTCTGGATGGACCCCCTTCCCGACTCAAGTTATAAACGTCCAATTGGGCAATGGTCAATCAATGACAGTTGGTCAAAGAAGATGGAGAATGATTCAACTAATGATAAACTTGAGATTCGAACCAACTACTTTAAGCCTATATGGCGCTGGCTAAAAGATGTTCAAAACGATTTTGCAGTCAGGGCAGATTGGTGTATAAAAGATTATGCATCTGCTAATCACCATCCAATTGTCCGTTTGAAAACACCGCTGGATATCAAGGCAACCCCAGGGTGGAAGGTAAAGTTAAACGCATCATCAACCGTTGATCCTGACGGAGACGATCTACACTTTAAATGGTGGCACTACTCCGAAGCAGGTACCTATACCGGAAACACCCTTGGAGAATCGAAAACTGCAAAAACTACTATTACAATTCCAAAAGATGCCCGTCCTGGAGAAACAATTCACATGATTTGTGAAGTTTCAGACTCAGGAACACCATCACTGATCAGATATCAACGTGTAGTAATTACAGTAATACCTTAAAGAGATATACAATCGTGGTCAATCTACCCTTAATAGTTCGGCAAACAGCGAGTGCATCATCGGTTATTACGTCTACCATCGCGCAAAAAATTACTTCACGATAGAATTGGTACGAATGACTGTTTCACGAATTACGTTGTCCAACTTATCGGCTTCAACTTGAAGCATCTGAAAGATTTTCTGATTATCCTCGGTGAGCGATTTTTTATCCAGGATATGAATCAAACCAAGAATAGAAGCAACGGGCTGGCGTGTCCGGTGAGATTGTATCCACAATATTTTCCTTAGTTGCTCATTTTGCTTTTTAATTTGCTTCTCTCGATTCTTTCGTTCACTTATATCGATAACCCGCAAGGTTACTTCACTGCTTATTAGAAGCGAATAAGCATTCTTTTATAATCTGCTTCCTTTCATCCTTTTCATAATATTTTCACGTATCAACAATCTTTAAAAAGACAACTGGGAAGTAATTTACCCTTTAAGTTTTAAACTATTAATATTCATATTCATACGTCTCAAACTCTCATTAACCTAAAATCCGGATACAGTTGATTCGAAATTTTGCCACTGACCCCGACAATAAGGCTCCTTAATCAGATTCAGTATTTCGACAAACTATTTTCTTTCTAAAAGGAAATTATCTAACAACTATTACCTTTATCACATGAATATTTTAAGAAACATCCTTGCAGTACTATCAGGTTATGCACTGTTTGTAATCAGTGCCGTATTGTTATTTCAACTTTCCGGTATTGATCCTCATGCTGATCCTTCATTGAATATTATTATCCTTACAATTGGTTATGGATTACTGTTCTCTTTCATCGGTGGACTGATCGCACAACTCATTTCAAAGTCGGGTAAGTTGCTCATCAATTATATTCTCGCAGGAATTATTGGCGGATTTGCAACCTTCTCATTATTGAAAACAACAGGAAATCATTACTCACAATTGGCAGCGATTTTTTTATTTGCTCCTGCATCAATACTGGGAGGATTGACTTATTTAAAAAAGATCAAAAAGTAAGAGACACTTCCGATTTCGAAAAATCAGAAAGTATTCTTAAATCTTGTGAGCCAGGAATCAACTACTGATTATTGAAGACATAGAATTTCAGGAACCAGCTCCAGATAATTTTCAACATACTGTATTACATTATCGTATTGCTGAAAATCTTCTTTGGGATGCATCGTAGTGAGTACAACGGTTTTCATTCCCGCCCGCAAAGCAGCCTCAACACCTTTGGGCGCGTCTTCAAACACAATACAATCAGCAGGAAGAACATTCAGAAGTCTCGCTGCCTTTAAATAGGTTTCAGGATGGGGCTTACTGATCGAAACATCAGCAGCACTTACAATTGCTTCGAAGTGATGCCGGATCTTTAAATTGTCGAGAACAAAATCAATATTATAAGGAATGGCTGCTGAGCCAATGGCCATTTTTATTTTACTGTCATACGCCTGATCCAGAAACGAAAATAATCCCGGCAGTAAATCAAGATGTGGCCTGTATAATTGTTGATACTGTCGCTCTTTGCTCAATGAAATGCGATCCATCTCTTCTGCAGTAAAACGATGCTCTCCAAATATGCGAATGAGCAGCTCATGGTTTTTACCGTACATGTGAAGTTTCACTTCCTCACGCGAAAGGTTAGCACCGAGTTCGTTTACAATAACATCATACCAAACGTTAAGATGATATTCCATATCATCGATCATCGTTCCATTCAAATCAAATAAAAAAGCCTTTGCCTCGTTCATAAAAATACATTCCTTCAATTACTGTCTGGCAATAGCTTTAGGCTCTTGTGCTTGCGTTGATAGAGTTTGTTCCACTTTTGGTTCGAATATCATTCTCAACTAACTCAGCAGGATATAATTCCAAAATTCGATTTCTTTGAAATCGAACCGTTTCATCCATTTTTTGCATCCTGGTTCGAGCCGCGTTGAGCTTTGTCCTTGTACGAAGGATTTCTTCATTCTTCTTTTTCAATTTTAACTGTAGATCGATCACTATCTGGATAAGGGAATCCTTATCTCTCTCCATCACATTTTTCTTTGTGTACATCATAACGAATTGGGGTTGGTAGATCAAAAGTAGTAAATAAGTGTAAATAGTACAATTATGATTTCAGACAAAGAAATATTTAATATTCAGTTAACAGTCCTCCTTAGAGGGCCTAACACTACTCCTTAATCCGTAATACAGTAATAGACCATGCCTTAAATGTGTATTCAAATTCAGATTTGATTCCGTCAAACTTTTCTTCCTTCGGAAGGAACTGGGTTGGCTTATCAAAGGAGTTTTCATCCTCTGAAGAATTAGATGACAATGTAATTGCGCTGCCTGTTGAAGAAACGTCCTCTGCTCCTTCCAGTTGAACTGTTGTGCGTTTGGGCTGACCAGCGGCATTGACTACTTTAATAATAATCTCACCTGTCTTGTCATCTCTTCCCGCAATGCTAAAGAACTTGCGTGGATCACGATACGTCATCAACAGTTTTCCATCGAGATAGCATTCAATGGTTGCGTTGCTCACTTTTATTTCAACATCATACCATCGGTTAATCTCAATAGGCTTCTCCAGCGTTACGGGTTGAGTAACCATAGCATCGGTACCGTTGGTCACTATCTCAAACACACTTACTTTATTCCACCATGCTCCAATATGTACCCGCAGGTAATTTTTATTATCCTGAATGGCGATCGGAATCATAAATGCATTTGGACCACCCGTCTTTCTTGCTTTTAATTTTAAGGTATACGCATCAAATGTTTTGTCTTTCAACACCGCCATTGGCCAGGCACCATCAATGGTTTGTGCAAGTGCGTCCCCTGCTGTATTCCATGATCCACCTTCTGTTTCCCAATCCTCTTTACGCTTAATGAAATCGGAAGTGTAGACCACCTGATCATGACTTGTAATTTGTATGTCTTTAAACTCTGCATAAGTATCCCAGGTACTCAACCCAATTTTACCAGAATACAAAGGAGTGTTACTTGTTTGATCACTGGCTTCTACTGTTGTTTTCAGATTTTTAGTTGCTTTGTTTTCATTCAGTATTTTAATGGCATAGTAAGATATGCGCGCGAAACTCTTTGCATTATCAAATCGAATTAAATTTACAGGCCAGTCGGTATCATTTACATTCTCCAGCAAGGGTGCATAACTACTCATCGTAATCATGTCTGAATTTCGTTCCATGCCCAGGATAAACGTTGCATCGTTAAGCGCAGCCATCATGTTGCCTCTTCCAACTCCGCTGTTGCAAGCATACTCTCCCACATAAATCTTCCAATCTTTCCGTTCGTATTTATCGTACCAATCGTGATTGATCATTGGCCAATAAATCCCTTTGTATGCGTGCTCATCCGCGATATCCATTTTGGTAATGGCATTGATAGTGGGTTTATTAATATGCCCAATCCCCATGCTTGCCATTACTTCCAGTTGTGGATATTTTTCTTTGATTGCCTTGTAAAAAATATTGAAGCGTTCACCATAACGTGGCCCGACTTGTTCATTACCTACTTCAACATACTTCAGCGGAAACGGTTTTGGATGACCATTCTTCACGCGCACAGAACCCCACTTTGAATCCTCGGGGCCGATAGCATATTCAATCGCATTAAACACATCGGCTAATATTGCGGGCACTTGATCATCGGGAAGAAATGTTCCGCTTCGGAAATCGCACGACACACCACAGTTAAATACATACATCGCATCAGCCTTAATGTCTTCGCAGAATTGCATAAACTCATGATAACCGATTCCATCATTGGACCAATATCCCCAAGGGCTGTATGTACCTGATCGTTCTTCTAACGGTCCTATTGTTCTTTTCCAATTGGCAGCACTCTCAATGTTTATACCTTCAACAAAACAACCACCGGGCCAGCGAATGAAAGCAGGTTTAAGTTCAGCAAGATAGTTTGCAAGATCAGGACGCATGCCGTTAGGCCGGTCTTTAAATGTTTTAGCAGGAAAGAGCGAAACAAAATCAAACCAAATAATTCCCTTCCCTCCCAGCGTAAGGTGAAACGTAGCTTTAATATCAGAAGCAGTTGCTTTTAATGTGCAGGTGTATTTCTTCCATTCACTTCCCTTTACATCAGATACAGTATACGAAGCGAGTGTTTTACCATCAGCAGAAATCAACGAAGCAGTGACAGGAGCTTTGTACTTATTTGTTCTCGCATAGAATACTAAATTATATGATTCACCCTGCTCAACTTTTATTCCCCAGAATCCTTCATTCACCACAGCGATCTTTCCGGAAGGATCAACAGAAGCGATGTCTACCTTCAACGATCGTGGAGTTGCGTCATTCAAAGGCTTCGTCATATCCAATGAAATTTTTGCTTTCGATTTACCATTTACCCTTAATGACCACGCGGGCCATTCAGAAGTAAGCTCCCATTTCATTTTCCAATCGCTTACTTCTGGTTGGATAGAAAAGTGGGGAGTCCGCGGTGGAACAATAAAACCAGAATCTAAAGTGCATCCTTGTGGAAGCCGGCATTCTTCAAAGCCACGGTTTTGAATAAGCTCGGCATACAATCCACCTTCACCACCATGACTGATCTCTTCAAAGAATATCCCGTGCAAATCAGGCGAGACAGTAGCTCCAATTTTTTTTACATCCACCGTTATTTTAGCATCCTGTGCATAGAGAGAATTGAAAACGAAAAAAATAATAACTGTTAACCATAAGGCATTCACTATTCTTTTCATATTTCATTCATTCAGTATTGATCATTAAAAAAAATCGCAGCTGTCATTTCTATGAAGAGAAACAACACGCTGCATCCAATTGCTCCATCGCCATAATTCTGCTTTGTATCAGGCAATAAAGTATTGATATCAGTCAAAAATAAGTAGCCTATTTATCGAATTATTGACCAGAATTATCCTAAACCAATACGATATTAACCTATGAACAGGGTGTTTGTTGACATATAGGAATATTTTGTATTAACTTGGGGATATGAAGATTCTCCCTTTCAAGATTCCAAAAACAACTCAGGAATCATTCCGATTGCAGGAAGATCATGTCCCGCATTTCTATGACTATCTTCATCAACATCCTGAAATACAACTTACGCTCATTCTTCACAGCGAAGGAAAAGTAATCGCGGGTGACTACATCGGAACATTTAAGCCCGGAGATGTATTCTTGATTGGCCCAAACCTTCCACATGTATTTCGGAATGACGCCCAGTATTATGATCCTTCAAATAAAGTGCAGGCGCATTCCGTGTCGGTCTATTTTGAATGGCAATCGTTTGGAGAACGTTTTTTATCGATGCCGGAATTGAAGGGTTTGTTAGAGTTTAATAAACTTTCTGAACGAGGAGTCTTTGTAAAAGAGCCTGTTCGAAATAGAATTGCTCACCTGATAAAACAATTATTCAGAACATCGGATATGGATCGTCTGATTGTTCTGTTAAAAATCCTGAACATACTATCAAATACAAAAGACATATATCCATTAGCGTCTTCTGGCATTTACAATGAGTTTGATGAGATTGACGGAAAAAAACTGGCTGATGTTTATCGCTTCACCATGAGCGAATACCATCGCAAGATTCAATTAGATGAGGTAGCAGCCGTTGCTAACATGACAATCAATTCTTTCTGTCGCTATTTTAAAAAGCGCACTCGTAAATCCTACATTGATTTTCTCACTGAGATTAGAATTGGACAAGCGCGAAAGCTCTTGCAAGAAAAAGATTTAAGCATATCTCAAATATGCTATGAGGTTGGATTTAACAACCTTTCCAACTTCAATCGAAAATTCAGAGAAGTGTGTTCCATCACTCCTACTGAATTCAAAAACCACCAACAAAAGGGTTTAATCATCAGCAATTATTAGTAACTCAAAAGGATTGCTAACGCTAATCTGCAAATCGCCACGATGGTTTATAATCTTCACTTAAAGTTTGATTGGTAAGAATGGCTCTCACCATATCAACCGGAATGGAACCTTCATGGAGTATTTTATCATGAAATTCTTTCTCTGTTAATTTTCCGGATGCAACCAATTCCTTTTTTAAATTATAAAATTGGAAGCCTCCAACCATATAGGCGATTTGATATAGTGGTCCATAGCCTCCGGTAAAGGATCTTCTCACCTCAGCTTCAGCGTTGGCGCGCTCATGTCCAACCCGCTCAACCAGAAAATCAATACATTGCTGAGGAGTCATCTTTCCAAGGTGATAATTCAATGAGAAAATTATTCTGGCACAGCGATGCATTCTCCAGAACAGCATTCCAATTCGATCTTCAGGTGATCGCGGAAATGAATGATCCCATAAATTAAATTCCCAATACAAAGCCCAGCCCTCAACCCAGAAAGGAGTTTCAAAACTCCAGCGATAAGGTCGGTAACGCTCTGTCATAAATTGCTGAAGGTGATGACCGGGTATTAGTTCATGCTGAACAGTAGCCCTGGAAAAATGAGGATTATTTCCCCTCATACTCATCATCTTCTCACGATGTTCCATGGTGTTCGTGGGATACGAAACAATAATTTCTTCGCCTCCTAGAAAAAATGGATTGACCTTCTGTGCTTCCGGTGACATCATCGTCATGCGCCACGTTTCTTTCGCTAATGTCGGTACGGTAATCAAGTTTTTTTCTTCTAAAAACCGGATCGCTTCTTCAGCCAATGAATCAATCAACGCAGGTTGATCACCCGGAGCAACATACGTATTCTTTACCTTTTCCATCGCTGCCTTCCAGTTATTCCCAAAGCCCATTGCCTGAGATGCCTTCAACATTTCTGCATCACACCATGCAAATTGCTTTTGTGCTATTGCGATAATCTCTTCCGGTGAGTATACTATAAATTCAGTTTGCAAACTTTTAATCAGTGCATCACGACCAATAGGATTACCTATGATACCGCTGCCATCATCCTTTACCGAAGTGTTAACATAATGCTTTACTAAAAAATCTTCATACACTTTTAAAGTAGCGGCCAATGTATCATATGGCTTTTCAATCCACCAGGTAAATGATGGATCATAGCCCTTATAAAACTCATAGGATTCTTTTAGGTTCTCTCGCAACGACTTTACTACCGCTGCGGCCTTATCTGCTTTTTGCCAGCTTGAAAATGGAGTTGTCTTACTGATTTTTTCTTTTGCCGCTTGTGTTGAACGAAATGCATCGTCAAACGTCTTTGCCAGGACTGGAGAATTTACCTTCTCTCCTCTCCGTCTTTCTTTGATAAACGAATACAAGGGAGCAGCAAAGTCTGTAACGAAAGCAACCTCTTCAAATTCCTTTTGTTTAATTTTTAAAAAATAGAGTTCCTTTTCAATCTGATTCTTCAGCAGAACATAATCAACTTTACCTTCCTGCGAAAGTTGGGTGAAGGGCACTTTCTTAATAACATTTGACCAGTCGGTGTAGAATTGTGAAAACCGTTGATAGTATTCCGCTGACTCTCTCACGTTGTACTTCCGCATCAGCGCATACTTGTCAGCCTGAAATTGAGATACGAGTTCAGAGATCTCATCAGCCTTTGCCGTGTTGAATACAAAGCTTATCAAGAGGAGCAGTAATGGTGCGATGCTTTTCATAAAAATATTTTGCCTAAGGTAAGAAGAGTAAGGAAGTCGGATATAGGAAAGTTCATTTCTTTTACCAGGCTTCTTCATTCGTTGACATTATTTATCGATTGGATTTTGTATGGATTCCTTTACTAAACGAACACCAAATAAAGGACCTGCCTGGTTGTTTGGTTTTGCCTGAAATTTAACGGTGATGCTTTCTTTACCCTTCGTAAATTGAGATGGTATACGGTAGGTAATATCGTAGAACCGACTCTCTTTGTATTTGTTGAGATCCTCTGTAGCGATCTTCTCTCCGTCTACAATAATATCAAAATTTCTTCCGCGGTTATCC
>JBDTTT010000158.1:0-11738 GCA_039930485.1 Chryseolinea sp. | reverse complement strand
GTGGGCCCAGCTGGGCACGATCCAGCGACCCCCTGATTATGAGTCAGGTGCTCTAACCAGCTGAGCTATGGGCCCGATTTTTATCTTTTTTGAAAATCGAGGTGCAATGTTACATATTTGAGCCTGAATACACAAAACGATTTTCATGCCTCCTCATCCTTCTGTTAAAAACCTTATTTTCGATCTGGGAGGCGTTATCCTCGATCTTTCAGTTGATCATACCCTACAAGCTTTCTCAACTGTTTCAGGCCTTGAGAAAAGTGTGGTAAAGGAGCGTTTCTTCTCTTCCGGTGGGTTTGAAGAATATGAAAAAGGACAATTGACCGATGCTGAATTCCGCGATTTTGTGCGTGAGGTTTATTCGGTAAAGGTAAGCGATCCGATTATTGACCAATGCTGGAATGCCATGCTGCGGGGAATACCTTCCGTGAAGCTTGATTTGTTGGACCAACTCAGGAGTTCGTATCAGGTTTATCTGTTGAGCAATACCAACAACATTCATTTGCAATACATACAAACGAAGATTATGCCTTCGTTGAGTGGCGATAAATCTTTAGACGATTACTTTCATCGCGCGTATTATTCTCACCTGATGAAAAAAAGAAAGCCTGAGGCTGAAATTTTTGAACATGTTTTGGAAGAAAATGGTTTGAAAGCCAACGAGTCACTTTTTATTGATGACAATGAAGCCAACATTGAGGGCGCGAAAGCGCTTGGCATTAAAACGTTACACGTTCCAACTCCCGATCTTATCCTGACTTACTTCCATGCCTAAAGAAACGCGCAGAATACTTTTTCAAATTCTCCTCTTCATTGTCACTTTTATTACGACCACATTAGCAGGTGCCGAATGGACACATGGCCGATCCATCTTCATGGAGGATTTTGGTTGGAGTGATTTCATAGGAGGCATGGAGTATTCAATACCCTTTCTGTTGATCTTAACCGTGCATGAGTTTGGTCATTACTTTACAGCCATTTACTATAAAGTAAAATCTTCTTTGCCGTACTACATTCCATTTCCACCGCTTCCATTTTCTATCGGCACCATGGGTGCGCTTATCCGGTTGCGCAGCCGAGTGCCATCTAAAGTTCAGAATTTTGATATAGGTATCGCAGGTCCCTTAGCTGGATTTGTAATGGCCATGATTATTTTGTTTTATGGATTTACACATTTGCCTTCAACGGATTATATTTTTCAAATCCATCCGGAGTATAAAGTGTATGGAGCCAACTACGCTGACTATGTGTATCAAAATCCGAAACCGGGTACTATCGATGTAGCCTTTGGTGATAATTTGCTCTTTTATTTTTTTAAGAATGTGGTGGCCGATCCTGCTCTTGTTCCTAATCCTCATGAGCTAATGCATTATCCATTTTTACTTGCAGGCTTTCTATCGCTTGTCTTTACATGTCTTAATCTTCTACCGATTGGTCAGCTTGATGGGGGGCATGTTGTTTATGGTTTATTTGGTTATCGGACACATCGTATTATTGCCACGGTATTTTTTACTGTCGTGATTTTTTATGCAGGCTTTGGGTTTGTTAAACCGACAGATACACCAGACACATTGCTTCTCTGGGTTCCGGGATACCTTGTTTTTTTATACTTGGCATTTTCCGGATTGAAGCTTTCGATGCGCGATACAGCGATGTATGCAGCAGTGATGTTTGCTGTTCAGTTTAGTTTGTCGTGGATATTTCCTGGTGTAGAAGGTTACTCAGGGTGGTTATTATTCGTTTTTGTAATTGGAAGATTTGTTGGTATTGATCATCCTCCATGCGAAATAGAAGAGCCATTAAATGGTACACGCGTTGTGTTAGGTTGGATCGCTTTAATCATCTTTGTGTTATGCTTCAGCCCTGCGCCATTGGTGATGAAAGCGTTTGGAGAATAGAAGATGAATTCAATTTCTTGTAACATCCCATACAGAATCAAAAATTACAATCAGTCGATTACAATCTTTTTTGTTTGAAGTGCATTACCCTTAATGATTTTCACAATGTAAAGTCCTGAAGTTGGATTGGGTATAGTGATACGTGTATTCTCACTTTCCGGATTGGATATAAACGGAATAGATTGACCTGTTACCGTTATAATTTCCAATCGGTCATATTTTCCTTTAACGAAAAATTCTCCCTTACTTGGATTGGGGAAAATTTGTAGCGACTCCTTCTCATCTTCAATTCCGGTATAAATGGCCGATCCAAAGTGTGGGCGAAGCATGATGCTTCCCTCTACAGCATCGTTTATATCCCACTGACCATTGGTATAGACAATCATTTTTTCGCCTGTATTGTTGCTAACATCTAAACCAACGACAACAATTCCATTTACTGGGGCCTTCCAGCCAACATAATAGGTATTTCCTACAAAAACGGTTTCTCTAATCTCCACAAATTGAAAGACGTTAATCCCTGTCTGCTTGATTAAATAATTAGGAAATGTGTACAGAACATCACCAGGCTTTCCTCCATCATCAGCATAAATTACAAAGTCAACCGTTAAACTGTTTGTTACTCCGAATCTTGGGAAATAAATATCAAATCCGTTTAGAATAGCCAATGAATCGGGAATGTTAGCAGGTCTTGTAAACTGGTAGGCTACCCGGTTGCCCGCGTGCGTAAGGCCAACCGAATATTCTGCGATGCCATCATCATAGGCGTAGTAATCATCCAGGTAATAACGGGTTGAAATTGAATCATTAACAGTAAGATCATTCGGCAAAAATGCATCGGCCTCTCCATTTGTGTTACCATTGCTTGTAATTTTCACATTCAGTTCTACTTCGATCGAATCTGAAGAAGGATTAAATTGAGAAGGATTCGCTGGATTGGGAAGGTTATCGAGTTTAACTCGGGTACGCTCAAATTCTTCAATTAAACCATCGTCAACCAGCCTATCCAGATCCAAAATGGATTCAGAAAAAACAGATGATGAATTCGAGTGGTTTGTGAAGCGCGCTTTAGCTACATATGATTCAGAGATATAATCGCTTGTGTTGTTCATTAAATTATTTACATCAAATTCCACACTATCGATAACCAGTGCAGCAAAAAAATGTTTGATCGGCATGGCATAGTAACTTCCGAAGAGGGGTGAGAAGGATGAAGCCACAGCTTGGTCAGGAAATGAAGTATCATTGATTGTTCTTCCTTTATTTAAATATACATAGTCAATATTCCACGTATCAAAAGGTCCACTCTGTCTTCCGTAGTTTTTAAACCGAAATTGAAAAGAGTTGTGAAAGAAGCGTTTTCCTTTCACCTGAAGGATGGTATCATAGAAAACAGTTTTATCAAAAGAAGATTTTGTATTGATTGTCAAGATATCTATCCATGCATCTGTACTGTCTTTAAACTCCACTCGCATGTAGTCAGTAGGGTCGGGCGGTTCACCATTGCCTTGCCATTGATAGAAGAAGCTTAGAAATACTGTATTGGTATCGGCACCAATAATTGCGGACAGGTCGATGGGTTGCGATTGGAGTGTATCACGAAAACCATTAGCAAGAACCTGATCCGAATAGGGTAGTCCTAATGAATCAAGTCCATCAAAAGAAGCGACATTGATGGTGGGCACATTTATTCCCAGTCCATCGTTGATCCAAACTCTACCGCCTTTCGACCACAGTGAAGTGAGCGGAACGTTCGATTCTGCATTCGATGTGTCGTTAATGGGTGTAAATGAAAAATCATCCCAGAATGGAAGGGAGAGTGACACAGCTTTTGTTCGCGCTACTTCTTTTTTTGATTTTGAAATAGTAGAAGGATTTTTTCTTTGAACCGGAAACCGGGCAAGTTGTGCGTATGTTGATTCAGGCTGAATAAACGAAAAGACAATTAACAGCATAGCAATCCATAGACCCTTGTAAGAAATCAAGAGTGATGAACGATGCGTGGATATGTCGTTAAGGATTTTCACTATCTTCATCCTCATCCGGAATAGGTGTGCCAGGCTTGCCAATCCAAAGATCAACGGCATCGCCTACCTTTATATTTTCTCCGGGCTCAGGCTTTTGTTTTAAAACTACACCATCGGTTGTATCGCCAACTAAAATAATTTCTCCAACATTCAAATTCCACCCCGAAATCATGGCCTCAGCTTCATCATAAGGCATTTCAATAAAGTCGGGGATTTCGAGTTTGCCACCGGTGCCACCATCCATTTGAACTAAATCAATAACAGCACCTTTTGGCACACGATCTCCGGCTTTCAACTTTACTCCTTTGTATTTCATTTCCTTTACAATATTGAAAGGTCCTGCTACTGTCTCTACTCTTCCGAGCTTCAATTCATTGCTTCGTAATACAGCGACAGCGTTTATGACAGAACCATCAATCAAATTGGGAATGGGAATGGTCGGAGGATTGGCGCGATTGATGGAAATAAAAATCTTTCTTCCTTCCTTCACTTTCGATCCTGCATGGGGAAATTGTTTGAGCACAGTTAACGGAGGGTATTCCGCTGAATACGATGAGTCGTTTATTTCATAGCGCAAATTCCGGTTTACCAAAAAGCGTTCAAGCTCACTGATGGTCACGCCCTCTACATTGGGCACAGTAATCGTTTCACCGTGGTTGGTGGTGTTGGGCAGATAGGCATAGAAATACAAAACACCCATCACCATGATGATGCCCACGGCAACCAGAAGATGAAGGAGTAATCCTCCTAAGGTATTTGTATTAAATCGTTTGAAGTTAAAATTCATTCTCTATACCAGTTAAGGAGCAAATATACAACCATCAGAATTTTAAAGACGACTGAAAATCGCGCTCAATGCGCTTGCTTCGGTCGTAGCGCTCTTGTGCAAGGTTAAGCAGGCGGCTGATCAGTTCGGTAAAACTGATGCCACGTTCTTTCCACATCATGGGATACATACTGGAGTTTGTAAAGCCCGGAATAGAATTGATTTCGTTGATGTAGATATTTCCTTTCTTGTCCAGAAAAAGGTCAACGCGGGAAAAGTCTTCGCAGTGCAAAACTTCGTATGCTTTAACGGAAGCCTTGCGAATCTTCTCAGCAATTGTCTTCGGCAATTTTGCCGGAACATCAATGCGCACAGCATCGGGATCTACATACTTGGCATCGAAGGTATAGAACTCATATTTTTTGTTGATCACAATCTCGCCTGGGTTAGAAGCTTCAGCAGGATAGTTGCCTAACACTGCACATTCAATTTCACGACCACTTACATATTCTTCCACCAGAATTTCATCATCATATCGGAATGAATCCTCAAGCGCAATTTTAAAATCCTTTTTATCCTTCACTTTCGAAACTCCAACAGAAGAGCCCAGGCTAGCCGACTTCATCATAAAAGGAAGTCCGATTTCTTTAACGATGGCATTGAAACTGATTTTATCTTTTTCATTAAAGTTGAAAGAAAGGAAATTAGTTACGGGTAAACCGGCATCTTTTAACAAACGTTTTGCTACGACTTTATTCATCGATATCGATGAACCCAAAACGCCAGTACCTACCATCGGTATATCCATCGCTTTGATGAGACCTTGAATGCTTCCGTCTTCACCATCGGTACCATGCAGTACTGGAAAAATAGTATCGACTGTAAATCGCTTGCCTGTAGATAGAACAATAAAGCCCGGCTTTTGAGCATCAAGTACTAAACTGACAGGCTCGCCTTTTTGAATATCTTTGCTGACTCCTGAAGTAAGGAACCACTTGCCGGCTTTGGTAATGCCGATGGTAATAGGTTCGAACTTTTTCTTGTCAATATATTCTGCAATGTTTCGCGCTGAATTAATGGATACTCCATGTTCTACTGAACGACCTCCAAACAAGATGGCTACTTTTTTCTTTTTTGACATTCACTCAAATTTTCGTTGTTCGCAAGATAATGAAAAGCCGTAATTCATGGCAGGAAAATAACCATTCATAAAAGTTTAATGGAAGACTTTGATTGGAGTAAAAATCCTAATCTGTGATGAATAGTTTTTCCGAATGATTTTGCTTGGAAGTTTTAATCCGTACAAAGTATAATCCGTTTGCTGCGTTGGGTAGAGAGAGCAAAAGGGTTTGATTCGCGGCATTATCAATGATTTCGCTATAAACAATCTTACCCATGCGATCAATAATATCCAGTTGAGCTGCTTCAACTTCAGGAAGATTCAGGGTTATGTAAAGGGCATCTTTGTTTGCCGGGTTTGGATAAACCGAAAAGATATTTCGGGTTGTAAAAAACTGAATGTTATCGAGGTATAGATTATTGCCGTTGTCGTTGGTAGCGACAAAGGCGAGTCGAACATTATCTTTTCCAGCTAATGCGGAAAGATTAACGGATAGCTTTTGCCAATCGGATTCCTGGTCGGGCTTCCAACTGTCGGATGAAGTTTCATTCGTAGAAAGTGTTGTTCCGGTTTTATCAAATAATGTTGTTGGATACGAATTGCCACAATCTGTTGAAGCCAATATTCGAAGCCGGTCATTTGTGCCTGGATTTGCTCTGTACGACAAATCAAAAAACAATGTAGTTACGGCAATAGATGAAAAATCGAATACCGGACTTACCAGCCATGCTTCATCTCCTGCCGTTGAATTATCGAATGCGTTGAAGTAAAGTGATTTATTGTAATTGGTTGAGATAGTTTGAAACTCCATTCCACCATTGGAATTAGTAATTGTCCATTGGTCTGAAAAATCTCCATCAAAATTTTCACTTAAAGGTATGCTTTGCTTTGCATCGTTTAAGATGACGCTGATCGTGCTCGTATTGTCATTCGGATTGAGATCAGCTACTCCGTTTGGTGACTTTAACTCTACAGAGAGTGAATTCTCTTCTTTAGTCAACAAGATGGAAGATAATGTAATGTCGATCGATTTATTGATTCCAAGATCAATACCACTAACGAGTTTGGTCTGCGTACTTCCATTGTTGACGGTGTAGTCAACAGTAAAGGAAATAATGTTTGTTGTTCCACTATTCTTTACTCGAATAACAGGGTCTGCAGTTGCAGAGCAAGTTACTGGTGATGGCGAAACAATTTCAGTGAGTGAAATATCTTCAAATTCGGTTGTGACAATACCTACATTATCCAGATACAAATTATTACCATAGTCATTCAGGCCAATGAAAAACAATTGAATATTGCTTTGTCCTACAAACGCACTTAAGTTAATCGTTTCGGTTCGCCATTGTGATGCGCTGGTTGGAATGAAATCATTCGTAGTACCTGATGCAGTAGAAAGTGTTGATCCTTTCTTGTTATAGATTTCTGTTGCCTGGCTAAGATCGGAGTTGCAATTTTCCAATACTAGCACACGCAATCCATCATTACTCGAATTGAAACGAGCATGAGCCACATCAAAGGTAAGCACGGCAACTGTTTTAGTTGAAAGATCCACAACAGGTGAAATTAAAAAATCAATTTCACCTTCGCCATCTTCGTAGTCATAGAAAGCCATCTTCATGGCTTTGTTCGATGCATTACCATTGGCTGCAATAACATTTTGCCAGGTATATTTTTGATCCGGATTTTGAATGGTCCAGTTAGCGGGTAATGAATTAAAGGTTTCTGTAAAAGGTGTAACCTGTGTAAAAGCAATTTGTGTAGATTGATCAACTACGTTATCTGCAGGATTGCCATCACTAACACCGTTGGTTTGAAGAATGGTAAACGTTACAGTATGATTGCCACTGGAAAACGTAAGATTATTAAAAGTAAGAATAGTCGATTGAAGTTGAGTTAATGAAAGGGAAGGAAAAGATTTTGTTTCAGACACAACGCCATCTTTCTTGATTTGAATTTGCGTAGAAGTAATGTTGTTGCTTCCATAATTTCTGATTTCTATGGTAGGTGTGAATGTCGTGTTGCATTCACTTAAAGCAGGTGTAATAACTTCTTTGATCCCCAAGTCGTTTGCCACGGGCACGGGATCAAGAAGAGCAGGAGAGGTAAGTAAACTTAGTCGTCTCGGACTGTTTTCAATCACCGTTTGCATGCGACTTACTTGCCCTTGTGTGAAAATATTCATGCAGACATCATCTGTGTAGTCAAGATAGTTCTGAAACATTTTGTTGTTTGAGCATGAAAGACTAGGATGTGTCGGACAACCGCTTGTGCTATTGGCTTGAAGAGGTGTGTCGCTAACATAATCATCGGTACTGGCGGAACACGCACCGCTGTCATCTCCCCAAATGTGACGAAGCCCAAAGAAGTGGCCAATCTCATGTGTGGCAGTTCGGCCTTTGTTGTAATCTGGTTCTAAATCAAAAGCACCATCATCATCTGAACCAAAGGCTTGATAGGCAATCACAACACCATCGGTTAATCTGTTGTTTGATGAATTTTCTAATCCTGCAAGGTTAGAAACTGGAAATTGAGTGTAACCAAGATAATCAATGATGTTACATACCCAGATGTTGAGGTAATCTTCAGCAGGCCAGTAACTGGTTGATTTTAATTCATAATTATCGTTAATGGTGTAGGAATTTTTAGTTCCCTGTTTTCTGACGATGCCAGTAGTAGGTAATCCCTCTGGATCTCTTTTTGCTAAAACAAATTCGATATCAAAACTTCCGGCAACGGGAAGAAATTCGGCTGGTGTGTTTGTTTTGTCTGTATTCAATCGCTGATAATCTTTGTTCAGCACAGCGATTTGAGAAAGTATTTGAGCGTCAGAAATATTCGTACCGACTCCAACTGCTTCTCCTTTGTGAATGATATGAACAACAACAGGAACCTGGTAGGTAGCCTTTGTTCGCAATGGACTCGCGGTATTGGCTTTCCTTTTATTTTTTTGAATCCAGTTCTCAAAAGTGCTTTCGTTTTCAAGAAGGAGATTCTGATTTTTTAATTTCTGAGTATATTCAACCGTTCCGCAGCGATCCTGGGCAAAAGAATTTTTATTGGATAAAAAAAGAAAGACAGAGAGAAAGGCAAGACTCGCTATTGAACGAACCTGGAGGAAGAGATTATATGCGTAACGTTTCTGAAAAATCACCTTGAATAAAATCAGTATGAACTGTATCGACCAAAGGTAAGAAGAGTAACCGTTTATGCCGATCAACAACTAACCAACCGGAGTAAGATTCACCACTTCAATCGACTTCACTTCCGGCACCGCTCTTTTAATAGCTTCTTCAACACCTGCCTTAAATGTCATCGTTGACATCGGGCAACTTCCGCAAGCACCGACAAATTCAAGTTTCAGAACATTTTCAGAGGAGAGTTCCAATACCTTAACATTGCCACCATCGGCCATCAAATAGGGGCGAATTGAATCCAAGGCGGCTTCAATTTTTTTGGTATAGTCTTCTAGTAATACAGTATTCATTAGACTTTCAGTTCTACGCGTTGCGTTTGTGTAAAGTTAGCATTTCTTATGGCAATCTGCCTTGCTAATGTTTCTGCCAAATCCCTAAATGCCTTTGATGTTACATTATCCTTTAATACAGCAGGTAATCCACTATCACCGCTTTCGCGGATACTTTGCACTAAGGGTATTTGACCTAGCAATGGAACACCATGTTTTTCAGCTAAATTCTTGCCTCCGTCTTTTCCGAAGATATAGTATTTATTGTTGGGCAATTCTTCTGGTGTAAAGTATGCCATGTTTTCGACTACACCCAAGATCGGTACATTAATCTGAGGCTGTTTGAACATCATCATACCTTTGTTCGCATCAGCAAGCGCAACTTTTTGTGGTGTAGTTACGACAACAGCACCGGTTACAGGTACCGTTTGCACCATCGTAAGATGAATGTCACTGGTGCCCGGAGGTAAGTCTATTAATAAGTAATCAAGATCGCCCCATTCGGCATCGCTGAAAAATTGTTTGAGTGCAGAACTCGCCATTGGTCCGCGCCACACCACTGCACTATCGGGAGGAGTAAGGAATCCAATGGAGATAAGTTTAACACCATATTGCTCAATGGGTATAATGATATTTTTTCCATTAACCTGTTTTACTGTAGGCTGTTCAAACTCACAGTTAAACATGGTAGGAATGGATGGCCCATAAATATCCGCATCAATAAGTCCCACTTTTGCTCCAGATTGTGCCAATGCAACGGCAAGATTGGTAGTGACGGTCGATTTACCTACGCCACCTTTTCCAGAGGAAATGGCAATAATATTTTTAACCCCAGGAAGGAGCGGAGTATTATCTCTCGAGGTAGTAACAGAAGAGGTAATGAAAATCTCAATAGCAACTGATTCGCCCACCACTTTCTCCACAGCATCTTCACAATCCTGACGAATTTTTTCTTTCAACGGGCAAGCCGGAGTGGTAAGAACCACGGTAAAACTGACCTTTTCAGGGCCTACCTTCACATCTTTAATCATGTTCAGGCTCACCAGGTCGCGCTTCAAGTCGGGGTCATCTACCGTAGAAAGGGCTTTTATAATATCAGATTCAGTAAAACTCATGGGCGTATAACAGTGAAAAGGAAAATAATGTCTAAAATTTCGCTGCAAATTAGTGGAAAGTAGATTGAATGAGTCGTCAGTTTTGAGTTTTTGTTGGGCATATTATACTATTGCCTAACGACTGTAGACTATGGACTAATCACTGCTATCTTTGCCCGGAATTGGTAGCCCAAAATAGCCCCAGCCAATTAACTAATAACTATTAACTGATAACCACGCCTCGTGATCTCCCGCGAAACCATAGATGAAGTTAAAAGTCGTATCGATATTGTCGATGTGGTGGGGGATTTTGTGACGCTCAAGCGCTCGGGGCAGAATTATAAGGCATTAAGCCCGTTCTCCAACGAAAAGACAGCTTCTTTTTATGTCGTTCCGTCCAAAGGTATTTTTAAAGATTTCAGTAGCGGCAAGGGTGGCGATGGAATAACCTTCGTGATGGAGCATGAGGGGATGAGCTATCTGGAAGCCATTCGCTACATGGCAAAAAAATATGGTGTAGAGTTAAAAGAGGAAGCGACTTCGAAAGAAGAACTGGCGCAAAACAGTGATCGCGATAGTCTCTACATCATCATGAATTATGCGAAAGAGCATTATAAAAATTTACTCTTCCATTCTGATGAAGGACAAAGTATTGGTCTCAGCTATTTTCGTGAGCGCGGTTTTAATGATCGCACTATCGAGAAATTTGAATTAGGATATAGTATAAATGAGTGGGATCAGTTCAACAAAAAAGCATTGAGCTCAGGCTACAGTGAAGAGATGTTGGAGAAGTCAGGACTCATTGTGAAGCGGGATGACGGAAGATTTTACGATCGCTTTCGCGGAAGGGTAATTTTTCCAGTTCATAATTTATCGGGAAAAGTAATTGCTTTTGGTGCTCGTATTCTCACCAAAGAAAAAGATCAGCCGAAATACATTAACTCACCTGAAACGGAAATCTACCATAAGAGCAATGTGCTTTATGGAATGTATCAGGCAAAGAATGCCATTCGCAGGGAAGATTTTTGTTACCTCGTTGAGGGCTACACCGATGTGATTTCAATGCATCAGTCGGACATTGACAATGCTGTAGCTTCATCTGGAACTGCGCTTACCGAAGAGCAGATTAAACTTATCCGCAGGTTTACTGAAAACATTACTGTTTTGTTTGATGGTGATGCTGCCGGTATTAAAGCAGCCTTGCGCGGAATTGATTTAGTATTGAAGGGCGGACTTAATGTTCGCGTAGTGTTGCTACCTGATGGTGCAGATCCGGATAGCTTCTCAAAGAAAATGGGAAGCACGGAGTTTAAGCAATACCTTAAGGATCACACCAAAGATTTTATCTCTTTTAAGATTGATTTGTT
>JBDTTT010000157.1:0-11748 GCA_039930485.1 Chryseolinea sp. | reverse complement strand
ACCCGGAAGTGCCCACATACCTTTGCTGATTCCTTCTCCATGCTGCACCAATAAAATGTCCAGTTCATTCTTTTTGAAGCCGAAAATCAGGCAATCAATTGAAAGGGCATCGATTATGGCTTCATCTGGACTTACTTTTTTACTCATAACTTTTTAACTGAAAAAATAAATTCGGCTTACCTTGTAGTCAAATGTACTATAAGTTATAATTTGCGCCACATTCGATTGAATAATATTTAAAGTGCTATGGCAAAATACCTATTTGGTTATGATTTAGGAAGTTCGTCCGTGAAAGCTTCCCTCATCGAGATATCAACGGGCAAGACCGTGGCATCCGCTCAGTCGCCATCGGAAGAAATGCCAATGAAGGCTGTGAACCCAGGTTGGGCTGAACAAGATCCGAATATGTGGTGGGAGCACCTGGTGATCAGCACGCATGCTTGTTTAAAGAAGAGTGGTGCAAAAGGAGAAGAGATTGTGGGCATCGGTATTTCCTATCAGATGCATGGCTTAGTGTGTGTCGATAAAAATCAGGAGGTAATTCGTCCTTCTATTATTTGGTGCGATAGTCGTGCAGTAGAAATTGGTAACGATGCGTTTCGTCAATTAGGAGAAAAATATTGTCTTGAACATTTACTGAACTCACCTGGAAATTTCACTGCTTCTAAATTGAAGTGGGTGAAAGACAATGAACCTGCATTATTTGCGCGGATACACAAAATGATGCTGCCTGGTGATTTTATTGCCATGCGCTTAAGTGGAGAAATTGTAACTACAGCGTCCGGATTATCAGAGGGTATGTTGTGGGATTTTCAAGCAGCATCACCAGCAGACCGTTTGCTGGATTTATATGGATTCGATTCTTCTATTTTGGCGGATGTAGTGCCGACCTTTTCCATTCAGGGAAAACTTCAGAAAAGTGCTGCTATACTTTTGGGATTAAAAGAAGGAACACCGATTAGTTATCGTGCGGGCGATCAACCCAACAATGCGTTTTCACTAAATGTATTGAAGCCAGGCGAAACGGCTGCAACGGCAGGAACATCAGGTGTGATTTATAGTGTGACGGATAAAAATGCATTCGATTTGAAATCGCGTGTTAATACCTTCATGCATGTTAATAACAATGCAGGAGGTAATACGAAGGAGCACACACGCAATGGTGTCTTGCTTTGCATCAACGGAACTGGAATTTTAAATAGCTGGCTTCGTAAGAATACAAGCAGCAATGGCGCTCTGATTGATTACGAAACGATGAATACGATTTCCGCAGAAGCCCCAATAGGCTCAGATGGATTAATTGTATTACCTTTTGGTAACGGCTCGGAACGCATTCTTGAGAATAAAAATATTAACAGTTCATTCCATGGATTGAATTTCAATCGTCATAATCAATCTCATGTTTTCCGGGCAGCACAGGAAGGTATTGTGTTTGCATTGAAATATGGATTTGATATCCTGCAAGGCATGGGATTAAAATCACAAGTGATACGCGCTGGAAATGCCAACATGTTTTTGAGTCCGTTATTCAGAGAAGCATTTGTCAATACCATTGGAGCGCGCGTTGAGTTGTATGATACCGATGGAGCAAAAGGTGCGGCACTTGGAGCGGGGGTAGGCTGTGGAGCATATTCTTCTTTTGAAGAAGCATTTAGCGGATTGAAGATGATTCGCTTTGAAGAGCCCGATAAGACTAAAGCGGAACAATACTCCTCTGCTTATTCTTCGTGGCTGAAACACGTAGAGAAACAAGCATAGAAAAAATAAATATCAATCGACCATAACTAAATAGAAATGAAAACAACCGGAAGCAAACCCTACTTTAAAGGTATCGGCCGCATTAAATATGAAGGGCCCGAGTCAGACAATCCACTTGCATTTAAGTATTACAATGCGAAACGCAGAGTGGGTAAGAAAACAATGGAAGAACACTTTCGGTTTGCAATAGCATACTGGCATACCTTCTGCGGAACTGGTGGTGATCCGTTTGGTGGAGGAACAAAAGCTTTCCCTTGGTTGCAAAGCGCTGATGCGATGCAACGCGGCTATGATAAAATGGACGCTGCGTTTGAGTTCATCACAAAGATTGGTGCACCATTCTATTGCTTCCACGATTACGATTTAGTAGAAGAGGCAGATACCTTAAAAGAATCTGAAAAAAGATTATCGAATATTGTTGACTATGCTAAACAAAAGCAAAAGGAGACAGGTGTAAAATTATTATGGGGAACAGCCAACATGTTTTCGCATACGCGTTACATGAACGGTGCTGCTACCAATCCTAATTTTGATGTGTTATGTTGGGCTGGGGCTCAAGTAAAGAACGCTATTGATGCAACCATTGAATTAGGCGGATCGAATTATGTATTCTGGGGCGGTCGTGAAGGCTACCTTACTTTACTTAACACGAATATGAAACGTGAGCAGGAACATCTTGCAACGTTCCTACACATGGCGCGTGACTATGGAAGAAAGAATGGATTCAAAGGATCATTCCTCATTGAACCAAAACCGATGGAGCCAACAAAGCACCAATATGATTTCGATTCAGCAACAGTAATTTCATTCCTTCGTCAGTATGATTTAATGGATGATTTTAAATTGAACCTTGAAGTAAATCACGCTACGTTAGCACACCATACATTCCAACACGAACTTCAAGTTGCTGCAGATGCAGGCATGTTAGGTAGTATGGATGCAAACCGTGGTGATTATCAAAATGGATGGGACACAGATCAGTTTCCAAACAACTTGTATGAGTTAACAGAATCCATGCTTGTCGTTTTGGCTGCTGGTGGTTTCAAAACCGGAGGTATTAATTTCGATGCGAAGACCCGCAGAAACTCAACAGACCTTGCTGATATTTTCTATGCACACATTGGAGGTATGGATACTTTTGCTCGGGCTTTATTAACTGCGCAAGCCATCATCGATAATGGAGAATACAACGAACTGCGTAAGCAACGCTACAGCTCATTCGATTCGGGTAATGGAAAGAAATTTGAACGTGGTAATTTATCACTTGAGGCACTTCGTAAACTTGCACATAAGAATGGTGAGCCAGAACAATTGAGTGGCAGACAAGAGTATTACGAAAACATCATTAGCAAATTTATTTAATAGTAGTTTTTAGTTTTAGATTCCAAATAGGTCTGTAAAATCTGCGGGAGATTGTAAAGAACTTTTTCCCGCAGATAGCGCAGATTAAAATGCACGCAGATCTCACAGATCCTAATGCATTTTAATCTGCGAGATCTGTGGATACCCGATCTGCGAAATCTGCGGGAAAATGTATTTTTTTAACACTGATCTTATTACCAGGGAGTAGTTCCTAATCCGCATCAAGAAGCTCAAGCACTTCTGCTAATTCGTTATACGTTTTTAATCCCGGACTTATCTCTGCGCTTCCGCGAAGCGCAATACCTTTAATGGTGGTGTGCTGTAGCGCTTGCTCTGCCTCTGCCAATGAAGACACTTCAATCAAAAGAGGGGAGATGGTATTGGATAGAAAGGTTGATGCTAAGATAAAGGCAGGTTTGTTCGGCAAATTTACAGAAGACAATTCTTTATCTAATCGCAGTATAAAAGGAATTAGATTTTCTGAGAGAAAAGGTAATTCAGCTAACCCTAATTCAAGATAATCCGGTTGATAATTTTCAATAATGCGGGTGAGTTGAGCTGCACTTTGCAATCCTGATACTTCAGCGACTACCAAAGGTCCCGTTACCCATCCGCGTATTTCCTGAAACTGTTTGGGTGATAAATAGTGATCTTTTCCTTCAACGGCATTGAATCCCAGCATATCAGCACCCATTCCGGCACAATATCGTGCGTCACTCAGGTTGGTGATACTTCCTACTTTTACAAACGTTTTAAGTGGCATAGTTTAAATTGATCGTACACTAATTAGTGTTTCTCTGAGCCTTTGTGTCTTGGTGGCTAATCAAAGTGCCTAATCCTGCTACAAAGACACTAAGTCACGAAGGCTCACAAAGATATTTTAAACTTTGATTTGGTTTTGATAGCATCAGGTTTTAATAGAAAGAAAAAATAACTTTGCACCGATTACGTTCCTTGTCCGGCACAGAATGAAGAGAAACTTATAGACCAGTGAAGAATTTTACCCGATACATACTTCTTACTTTGATCATTGGCATGTCCTCTTGCGATCCATCTTCCATTGAAAAAGAGGCCGATATTGGTAAGGATTACTTTCCGATGATGAAAGGGCATTTCCAGATCTATGATGTCAATGAGATTATCTACACACTTGGCGATCCGGATACCTTCATCTATCAATTAAAAACGGTTGTTATCGATTCTTTCCTGAATTCTGAATCAACCTACACTTACGTTATCCATCGCAGTGTTCGCGATGATGCTTCTGAACCTTGGGAATATAAAGATACATGGTCATCACGTTTAGTAAATGGTCAGGTAATTGAGAGCGAAGAGAATATTGATTTTGTAAAACTTGTCGTCCCATTCGAGGTCGGTATAAAATGGAATGGAAATGCTTTTAATAATCTGGAGGCTGAGAATTACGAACTCGAAAGTTCAGAATCAAAAACATTTAATGATGTGACCTTTGCCGACTGCATTACGATCAAACAAAAGGATAACCAGGACTTCATCGTAAACCTCGAGAAGCGTTCTGAATCATATGCTAAAAATGTTGGATTAGTCTATCGCGAAAACACGCAACTCTTTTATTGTACCGATACAAATTCGGGTTGCATCGGACAACAGATTGTGGATGAAGGAACGATTTATAAACAAACCTTTGTAGAGCATGGTGTTGAGTAGAGCGGTTATAGGCCTTGTCTTTCTTTTTGTTTCTTCAAGTTCGTGGGCAGCTGTTAATCGCTATGTTGTTTTTTTTAAGGATAAAGCAGGAACAGTTTATTCGATTTCTAATCCGCTTGCATTTCTCTCACAACGTGCCATCGACCGAAGGACTAATCAAAGCATTGCGATCACCGAATCCGATTTTCCGATCAATCAAAATTACATTGATGGAGTAAAAGGCACTGGTGCTGAAACGTATTTTAAATCGCGATGGATGAATGCATTGTTGATTCAATGTGATGCATCCTTACTTACTACCATTGAAGCATTACCTTATGTCGATCACGTAGAGTTTGTTGCACCGAATGCAAAGTTGCTAATCAACGGACGAGAGAAAAATAATAATCAATCAAAAGGTTCTGAAGCAGGTGAAGCAACTGATACACAATTGCAAATGATTGGCATTGACGCAATGCATCAGGATGGATTTAAAGGTGAGGGTATGGTCATTGCTATTTTGGATGATGGCTTTCCGGGTGTAGATAATGCATCACCATTTCAATCGATCTTTTCCGAAAACAGAATTGATCTCGCAACGTCAAAAGATTTTGTTCGCAATACTAACAACGTATTTCAGTATGATAGTCACGGCACAGAAACATTCTCAGTGATTGCCGCCTATCAAGCCGGAACATTTACCGGTGGAGCATACAAAGCAAACTATCAGCTATATGTTACAGAGGATGTATCGACTGAATATCGAATCGAAGAATACAATTGGCTATTTGCTGCAGAGCGTGCTGATAGTGCAGGAGTAGACATTATCAGTTCTTCACTCGGCTATTATGACTTTGATGATGCTTCCATGAATTATTCGAAGTCGGATATGGATGGCGTTACCACTGTTGTTAGTCAGGCAGCTCAACATGCAGCTGATAGAGGTATCCTTATAGTGTGCAGCGCAGGTAATGAAGGTGGAATTGCATGGCAAGTCATCACCACTCCAGCCGATGCAAAAGATGTGTTGGCTGTTGCTAACGTAAACAGCATGGGCTTACGCTCAAATTCAAGTTCAATTGGCCCATCAGCTGACGGAAGAATAAAACCGGATGTAGCAGCTCTTGGATCAGGCACCAGTGTAATTACTCCAAGTGGTGCATTGGGTTCAGCAAGTGGCACGTCTTTGTCTGCGCCACTCATTGCGAGCCTGGCTGCAGGAATCTGGCAACGTTACCCTTCGCTCACTAACAAAGAAATTATGGATGCGATTAAGAAGTCGGCATCTCTGGCTTCTAATCCGAATATTTATTTAGGGTATGGAATTCCCAATTATCAGGCAGCCGTCAATTACATTGAACAGCAATCACAGGAAAATGTATTTGATGTGTATCCAAACCCGATTCTTTCCGATTCTCTTTTCATCAAACCATTTGATCCTAATCAGGTATCCACTTGCAGGATGCAGCTTTTATCAACACAAGGCCAGATCGTGTATGATGGTGATATGAGCTTTTCGTGGCTTAATCTCGTTACTTCTGTAAATGTGTCACCACTATCATCGGGTGTGTATTTTTTGCGCATCTTTTGGAACAACAAAAGATTTACCTACAAGCTGGTAAAGATTTGATTTGATCTTAGTTTTGCATTGAATACTACCTTATGCCAACACCCATCATTGCCCCATCCGTTTTAGCAGCTGATTTTGCGAACCTTGAACGCGAAATTAAAATGATCAACAACAGTCAGGCAGACTGGATTCATATCGATATTATGGATGGTGTATTTGTGCCTAATCTTTCGATGGGACTTCCAGTTGTTGAATCCATCAAACGCCACGCAACCAAAACAATGGATGTCCATTTGATGATCGTGCATCCGGAAAATTATGTAGAGGCATTTCAGAAAGCAGGAGCGGAGTATATTTCAGTTCATGTTGAAGCGTGCCCGCACCTTCACCGCAACATTCAACAGATAAAAGCATTGGGTTGTAAAGCAGGTGTAGCCATCAATCCACATACTTCAATTTCTGAATTGGAAAATGTAATTGCCGATATTGATTTAGTTTGTGTCATGTCAGTGAATCCTGGATTTGGAGCTCAGAAATTCATTGAGCATACCTATAAAAAAGTAAGGCGATTAAAGGAAATGATCCTTGATTCAGGATCAAAAGCCAAAATTGAAATTGATGGTGGCGTAAACATGCAAAACGCCAAACAATTGTTAGACGCTGGGGCGGATGTGCTTGTGGCGGGTAACTTTGTTTTCAGTGCCTCAAATCCAGCAGAAGTCATTAAGCAGTTAAAAGGTATCTAGGTTTCAAGTTCAAGGTTTCAATAGCAGCAGGGGTCGCCAAAACAGGCCAATGATTAAACCGCTACAACAATTAACTATTCACTTTTAACCTGCCTTTCCCATAGAAGAAAGGAAATATTTTACGACTTTCGCACCACCTATAAAACCCCTTATTCAAAGCAATTAACGTCATGACGAAATTTACCTTCACTGAGAAAAAAGATACGCGTTCAGGCTTCGGAATCGGCCTACATGAGTTGGGAAAAGCAAATTCAAACGTAGTAGCCCTTTGCGCTGACTTAACCGGTTCGCTCAAAATGGATGCCTTCAAAAAGGATTTTCCAGAGCGCTTTTATCAAGTGGGTATCGCTGAAGCCAATATGATGGGCCTTGCAGCAGGTATGACCATCGGTGGTAAGATTCCTTTTACAGGAACCTTCGCTAACTTTTCTACAGGTCGCGTTTACGATCAGATTCGTCAGTCCATTGCCTATTCAGGTAAGAATGTGAAGATATGTGCATCTCACGCAGGTTTAACACTGGGTGAAGATGGTGCCACTCACCAGATTTTAGAAGATATCGGTATGATGAAGATGCTTCCGGGCATGACGGTCATCGTTCCGTGTGATCATAATCAAACCAAACAAGCTACGATCGCTCTTGGCGATCATGTTGGTCCTACCTATTTACGTTTCGGTAGACCAAACTGGCCAATCTTTACTACCGGAAGACCATTCGTTATTGGTAAGGCCGATAAAATGATTGATGGAAAAGATGTTACCATCATTGCTTGTGGTCACCTAGTATGGAATGCCATTGAAGCGGAAGCAATTCTTGCGGCAAAAGGAATTAGCGTTGAATTAATAAACATACATACTATTAAGCCACTGGATGTGGAAGCAATCCTTGCATCAGTTTCTAAAACAGGGTGTGTTGTGACATGCGAAGAGCACCAGAGAAATGGTGGCTTAGGAGATAACGTTGCACAGGTACTTGCGCAATTTAATCCTGCACCACAGGAATATGTAGCGGTAAACGATTCATTCGGAGAAAGCGGAACGCCTACACAACTTCTTGCAAAATACGGACTGGGCCCTGAGAATATTGTTGCAGCGGCAGAGAAAGTGTTGAGTAGAAAGAAGTAAAATTTCACGAAGACTTTTTTATTCTTGTCATCACCTGATCATAAGGTGAAATAATGGTTCACGTCTAATCAAATACAGATGAATACGAAACTAGTAATGATTGCCAGCGCAGTTGTTATGGGAGGTATTGGCGTTGTGTTTTCCTTCATGCCACATGAGGTATTGGCATATTTTGGTTCAGATGCAACAGCAATCAATCCTTTGATCTTGCAACTGATGGGCGCACTGTATTTCTCTTTCGCCATGATTAACTGGACAGCAAAAGCGAATTTGATTGGAGGTATTTATGGCAGACCTGTTGCCATTGGAAACCTGACTCATTTCACGATTGGAGCATTGGCCTTGAGTAAGGCTTACATATCATCGCACTCCTTTGTGATTCTAGTTCCGAGTTTGATCTATGTAATCTTTGCTATTTTATTCGGAGTAGTCTTCTTCACACATCCTGTAAAAAAGGAATCGTAATCTTTCTTAAAATTCATGGAAAGAAAAAGAGCATCTCCCATTTGGAAGATGCTCTTTTTCTTTGAAATATTTTATGTGCTAATTTTTATCGGATCAGATTAAAGAATCTACTCCATCTGATTTTGTGAACGAAGTCTGCATTCTTATCAATAGAAAGCCAGATGAAAAAGGCTTTTCCTACAATGTGATCTTCCGGAACAAATCCCCAGAAACGAGAGTCGAGCGAGTTATGACGGTTATCGCCCATCATAAAATAATAATCTTGTTTGAAGGTATATTCCGTTACTTCAATTCCATCAATCAGTAATTTTCCATTTTCGATTTTCGCATCATCGTTGTGCTCGTAAAGTCTGATGGTGGCGCCATAAAGTGTTAGAGTAGAATTATTGATCGGAATAGTAGCGCCTTCCTTCGGAATCCATAGAGGACCAAAATCATCAATTGACCAGTTTACAAAACTGGTATCCGATGCGTATTGATTTCTGTAATAAGGAAGAACGTTGCCCTTGCTATTATTCTTTGCGTCTAATTCGATCGAGATAATGTAGGCCAGTTTTTCAGCTTTGATTTTATCGATTTTGCTTTGAGATAAGCTGAGATTGTATACTACGCGATCATTTAAAGATTCAATCTGATTAATATCTTCCTTTCCGATCTCGAAGTGATCAAAGTTTCGTTCGCTGATAAGCGTTTTAGATTGAACGATGTAATTGTATTGCATCTCAGGCGGATTGCCAAGAGGAACATTATTGTTCATCACTTGCTTGTCAACAATTCGGAGTGTATCTCCGGGAATGGCAACACATCTCTTAATGTAATTGGTTTTCAGATCAACTGGATATAATACACCATCATTCAAATCCTGTGGAGGAACATTGAACACCACAACATCACCCCGTTTTACCGAACTGATTCCAGGTAATCTGTATTGCGGAAGTTTAATCCATTCGAGGTAAGATGGAATATTAGTGAACCAGATTTTTTGATGAGTCAGTGGAATCTGAAGTGGAGTAGATGTGGTGCGCGTTCCATAATGGAATTTGCTTACAAAAAGAAAATCACCTACTAGCAAGGAGTTCTCCATGGAAGGGGTAGGGATGGTGTATGCCTCCATGATCAGCCAACGTATAAGGGTTGCTGCTACAACGGCAAACAAGACTGCATCCCACCATTCGCGCACTTTCGACTTTGGTTTCGCTTCTTGTGCTGTATTGTTCTTCCAAAACTGCCAATTCATATAAATCTATCCGGTTTAAAAGTCCGCAAATAAAGGTAAAATTATTGATCTGAAGGTTAGTCGCTAAAATGCGCTCAGAATTTCAAATAGTCATCCATACTTAAAACACCCTTTTTATCACGCAGCCATTCAGCCACCATAACGGCCCCAAGAGCAAAACCTTCACGAGAGTGGGCAATATGCTTAATTTCCAGATCGTCAATAGCCGATTCATATTTAACCACATGTGTTCCGGGTACCTGATCAATCCGGAAAGATTCGATGAAAATATCTTCCGGTTTACCAGTCTGCTTGTTCGCCCAGATTTTCTTCCGTTCTACATGCTTTAAAACGCCTTCAGCTAATGTGATGGCAGTTCCGCTAGGTGCGTCTCTCTTCTCCGTGTGATGAACCTCATCCATTCTGATTTCATAGGCAGGGAAATTGTTCATCATCTTTGCCAAATACTCATTCAGCTTAAAGAAAATGTTTACACCCAAACTATAGTTCGAAGCATAGAAGAATGCGCCATTGAGTTGTTGGCAAAGTGTTTCAATTTCTCCCTTTCGGGATAACCACCCTGTTGTTCCGCAGACTATCGGGATATTTTTTTCGATTGCTTTCTTCACATTCTCAAACGCAGCGTCAGGATGTGAAAATTCGATGGCTACATCGCCCTTAGCCGATTGGAAATCAGCTGCATTGTCAACGTCTATGCGAGCTGTAATATGATGGCCGCGTTCCATTGCTATGCGCTCAATGATTTTACCCATTTTGCCATAGCCCAGAAGAATGATATTCATTGTGTTCCTTTTTGAAAGGGACAAAAATGCACTATTTAACGGAATTCTAAAGCGAAAAAATGAAGGTAATAGCTTACTAAAACTTAAGAATAAGCGATACTCCTGTCTGGCGGCCAGTCAAATCATTTTGGCTGATGCTTGGCTGGATGCTTACCTGCAAATTGGGATTGAGATCGAACTCTTTTAAATGGGCATCCACATGCGCATCGATGATTTGGAGTATATACATTCCGCCCATCAGAAGTACCATCAGGTCTCTTTTGTTTCTGTAAAAATCAACAGCGTTACGGTAGGTGCCTGTGGTAGTGAATTCACCGGGTCTGTGATCGCTATCGGCATCAAAACCATTCTCTAGGTTGTAAAAGAGTTCTTCCTTGTAATGTTGATAATAGCCATTGTATTGATTAAAGGCGTATCCTATTGCGAAAAATCCGCCATAGACAAGTGGTAACTTCCAATATTTTTTATTGTAAATCTGTCCAAGACCAGGAACAACGGCAGCCAGTAAAAGGGCACGCTGCGGATCATAACGACCGGCATATGTTTTGAGCATGACGGTGTCTCTGCTTTCAGTAATCAAACTGTCATCTTTCGACATTATTTTCTTGCCTTGTGCAAGTGTGGCACCAGACGAAAAAATAAGGAAAATGACAATAAGCTGTTTCATTTCTAAATTCTCTTGCAATGATCGTGCAAGATAATCCAAAATCTAAACTTTCAGGATATCGAGAATGCGGTTTAAATCTTCCACTGAGATAAAGGGGATTTTGATTTCTCCTTTTTTGCCATCACTTTTTATGGCAATGCGGGTACCAAAGTGTGAAGACAACTTCGATTGAAGTTGTGCAATTTCTCTTGAAGCGGGTGATGAAGACGTTGCTGTATTCTCCGATTTTACGGGCGTCTTTTCATGTGCCAACTCGCGTACCAGTTCTTCCACTTTTCTAACTGAAAGATCCTCTGCAACTGTCTTTTTGTAAATGTAAAGTTGTTGCTCGGTGTTTTCAACATTCACAATCGCACGGGCATGACCCATGGA
>JBDTTT010000156.1:0-11814 GCA_039930485.1 Chryseolinea sp. | reverse complement strand
AAGGGATATGTTTTATGGCGATTTTAATATTTTATTCTCACGGGATAAAAAAAATAAGGTTAACGGTTTTTTTCTAACAACAGGAAGTATACGAAACCTGTATTTTAAAAAACAAATTGCAAAATAAAAGGTATTGCATCAGCATTATTACCTGTAGACATGACAAATACTTATTGTAATTAGAGGACGATAGGAATGCAGGCTACGAATGGAGTGAGGAGAAGGCCACACTGCCACCAACAATAAAACATATGCTGTATTGTAGGTTCTTAAAGTGTGTGCTGTTAAATTTCGTCAGCAACCCCGCGAGGCGCTGGGCAGGCGGTGGGACAAAGATGTAGGTATTTAAACGCATACGTTTTATAGCTAAAGGTTGGCGGCCATTTTTATTTTATAATGCAATAACTGTTTGTCGGTGTTCGAATGCGTGAGCTGTTCGGCTTGATGATAGTGGTGACGCGCATCTTTTTTATTTCCAACTTCAAAATAGAAATCGCCAAGCGCGGAGTGAAATAAATGATTCTGATCAAGGCCTTTGATTTTTTTCAATGCTTCTAAACCAGATTGAAATGAATCCAGGTATCCCAGTACAATCGCTTTATTCATTTCAACAATCGGACTGTTTTTGATTTCTAGTAAAGCAGTGTAGAGACCATAGATTATTTTCCAATTTGTATTTTCGAACGACATAGCATCAGCATGGCACGAAGCGATCATGGCTTCAAGATGGTATTCAGTGACAGTATCTCCTTCAGCGGCTAACTCCAAATAGTATTTTCCTTTTGCAATCAACTCTCTATTCCATTGCGATCGGTCCTGATCTTTTAATAAAATGATATTGCCATCATTGTTCAATCGGGAATCTCCCCGCGAGGCTTGAAAACACATCAATGCCAGCAACGCTCGTGTCTTTGGTAAATCGGTTAATGTATTTCGCGTAAGAAGCAAACACAATCGAATGGCTTCTTCACAGAGTTCGGTTCGAATTAATTGATCAGGATGAGATGAATTGTAGCCTTCATTAAATAGTAAGTAGATAGTGTGAAGGACAGCATCTAACCGGCCCGGTAATGTAGCAGGTGCCGGAGACTCAAGACTTATTTTCTCTTCCCGTATTTTTTCGCGGGCCCGATACAATCGTTTTGTAATGGTTTCCTCGTTTGTCAGAAAGCTTTGGGCAATTTCTGAAATGCTCAGACCGCAAAGTGTTTTTAAGGTAAGTGCAATTTGTGATTCGTATGGAATGGAAGGATGACAGCACGCGAAGATCATTCGTAATTGACTGTCTTCAATTTCATTTTCAAGAAAGAGTTGGTTAACCGTAGGAGAGAGAGTCCATTCAGATTGCAGAGCAAGACCAATCTCTGTATGAATATTCTGGTGAAGCTTTTGTTGACGTAGCCAATCAATTGCTTTTCGTTTGGCAACAGTATACAACCAGGCCGATGGATTTTCGGGAATACCTTTGTACTTCCATACATTCATCGCTTTTAACAAACTATCCTGAACAATGTCCTGCGCAAGATCAAGTTGTTGAAAGCCTAGCAACCGAGTCAACACAGCGGCCATCCTTCCCGCTTCATGACGAAAGAGATGGCCGACCAGTTGATTTACTTCTTGCTCAAGCATTCATAAAAATATTGAATTCCCGGAACGCTTACATATCCATCTTCATCACTTGCCGTACTTCAACACTTCCGCCCAAATCAAAATCGGGAGCTTCCTTCGCCATAGCGGTAGCATCCTCCAGATTTTTGGCGTTGACAATAAAGAAGCCTCCGATCAGCTCCTTGCTTTCAGCGAAAGGTCCATCGGTCACGGTTTTCTTCGCGCCTGCAATTACTTTGCCTCCAGGAAGTAAAGGTTCGCCTGATAAATAGCGATCTTCTTTTCGGAGTTTTTCGACCCAGGCTAGCCACTTTTGCATTTGTGCCTGTTGCATGTCAGGGGATAACGTGCTTGCTTCTCCTCCTTTAAATAAGAACATGTACTTTTCCATACTTGTAATGGGTTATTGTTGAACATAATTTACACCCTTGACGAATCAATCGCATAGAGATGGACAAAACAATCTTGTTTTTTTAGAAAAGATTTAAAAAGAAAAACCTCCCCAATACTGAGGAGGTCTTTAAATCTGAAGGGAAGGAGTATTGTCCTAAGCTGTCTTTCCAGCACGATAGCCTTTTGTGGCAAAATACCATATGAACAGATAGCATGGAACCATGAGCAGGTATGCATGTTGTGAATTCCACATCAATGAAACTTTTCCGTAGATCAATGGCAAAATTGCCCCCCCTGCAATGGCCATCACCAAAATAGCCGATCCGATCTTTGTGAATTTACCTAATCCATCAATTGCTAAAGGAAAGATTGCTGGCCACATTAATGAATTGGCAAGACCAAGAGCGGCAATAAATCCAACCGATACGTATCCATCCGTTACAACTGCCAGAACAGTAAAGATCGCCCCGAGAATAGCACAGATAGCCAATGCCTTTGATTGAGAAATGTATTTCGGAATAGCAATGATTCCGACAATGTATCCCACTAACATAAAAGCCAATGTACCTTGGGTGAAGTATCTTGCTGTAGATAATTCAATTCCAAGCGACTTACCATAACTAATAATAGTATCTCCGGCCATTACTTCAACACCTACATATAAGAACAAAGCAAGAACACCTAATACAAGATGGGGGAATTGAAAAACACTTGTCTTATTTGAGCTTGTAGATGGCGCTCCACTTTCATCTTCACCATTGTCGTTAATGTCTGGAAGTCCTGAGAATAAAATGGCGATTGCGAGCACAACTAACACACCAGCAATGATGGCGTATGGAACGATCACACGGCTAGCTAACTCATTTAATGTCGCCTCCTTGGTGGCAGCATCCATTGTCTTGAGACTTTCTACCAGAACGTCAGCATCACTCAATGCAATGTAACCGAAAATAAGACCCGCTAAGATGCCGGCAATTTTATTACAGATCCCCATTATACTAATGCGCATTGCAGCACTTTCAATGGGACCTATGATGGATACGTAGGGATTGGATGCGGTCTGTAATAATGCTAACCCTGTTCCAATAATAAATAATCCGACAAGGAATAAATCAAAATTCCGGGTGTTAGCAGCCGGAACAAAAATGATTGCTCCAATAGCCATAACAAATAGTCCAAGTGCCATTCCCTTCTTATATCCGGTCATTCGCAATACATATGAAGATGGAATGGCCATAACGAAGTAGGCTATGAAAAAAGCAGTAGCTACTAAATACGATTGCAAATCGGTTTCAAGCTGGCAGGCTATCTTAAGATAAGGAATCAAAGTTCCATTAACCCAGGTAACAAACCCAAAAATGAAAAATAATGCCCCGATGATGATCATGGGAACGAGATATGATTTCTGTTTACTGCTCATGGGCTTGGTTTGGTCAAAGGTTTATAGGTCATTCAATTTTTTGCGAAGTTTATTCCAGTCGGCCTACTATCTAAAAGTAAAACCATATTTTTGAAGACTTGATATAAGGCTTCAGAATTAGGTTTCGATCTCCTGAATGAGGTCTGTAAACTAGTTCTGAAACTTGCAAAATCCTCGAAAAATAAGAATGTTTGCGCAAACACCAACTATAAATTAAAAATAGAATTAACCCAAAACAGATGAGCACAGCTAAAAACCCTCAAAAACTCACGTTACTTGTCCTAGCCGCAGGAATTGGCAGCCGTTATGGTGGCGTAAAGCAGATCGATGGTTTCGGCCCTAGCGGTGAAACCATTATGGATTATTCTCTCTTCGATGCTGTTCGGGCAGGTTTCACTAAAGTAGTATTCATTGTGCGCGATGAAATTTTGGAAACTGTAAAGGAGATGTTCTTGCCTCGCCTGCAAGGAAAAGTAGAAGTTGAATTTGTCATTCAATCGCTCGATAAACTCATACCGGCTGAGTACAAAAATCCTGAACGTGTAAAGCCATGGGGAACTGGTCACGCCATGTTGTGCGCGAAAGATGTAATCAAAGAACCCTTTGCTGTTATTAATGCTGATGACTTTTATGGCCGCTATGCCTTTGAGTCGGTTGCTAATTTTTTCAAAGACGAAACCAAAGGCGCGCACGCCATGGTGGGTTATACCTTGAAAAATGTTTTGTCAGAATATGGAAGCGTGTCACGTGGTTGTGGTGATCGCGATGCGAATAACAATCTTATCTCGGTTGTAGAACGCACCACCATCGTAAAAGAAAACGGAAAAATTATTTCGAAAGAAAAAGACGGTGATTTGGTGATGGATCCTGAGACTCCAACCTCCATGAACTTCTGGGGTTTTCATCCAAGCATTTTCAGTTATACCGAAGAAAAATTTATTGACTTCTTAAAAAACAGCTCTACAAACATAAAAGCAGAATTCTTCATTCCACTCTTCATAAACCAACTGATACAGGAAGGTAAAGGAAGTGTGAAAGTAATTTCTGGAGGTAACGTTTGGTTTGGTGTTACTTACAAAGAGGATAAAGAAATGGTGTCTGCAAAAATTATGGAGTTGGTAAACAAAGGAGATTATCCAATAAAACTGTGGTAGTCAAAATCATTTTGTGAATGCTCAACAACATAGTCAATTTATAAAAACTAAAGCCCAATCATTGGGCTTTAGTTTTTGTGGTATTTCAAAAGCGGAATTTTTAGAAGAAGAGGCCCCCAGGCTTGAAGCGTGGTTAAGGCGCGGTTATCAAGGTAAAATGAGCTACCTCGAAAATCATTTTGATAAACGACTTGATCCCACCTTGCTCGTACCCGGGGCAAAATCAGTTATCAGTTTAGTATACAATTATTATCCTCGAAAAGATTTAGCAAAGGAAAGCGCTCTTAAAATTGCTAAGTATGCCTATGGTGAAGATTATCATTTCGTAGTCAAAGAGAAACTGAAATTATTCTTTCAGGAAATTCAAAATGAAGTAGGAGAGGTAGAGGGCCGTGTGTTCGTTGATTCTGCACCAGTAATGGAGCGCGCCTGGGCCAGTAAAAGCGGTTTAGGTTGGGCCGGAAAAAATAGCTTGTTGCTCAATCGCGAATTGGGAAGTTTCTTTTTCCTTGCTGAAATTATTCTGGATCTTGAATTGGAGTATGATGGTCCTGCAAAAGATTATTGCGGTACCTGCACCGCTTGCATGGATGCCTGCCCAACGGATGCTATACCACAACCCTATGTTGTAGATGGAAGTAAATGCATTTCATATTTCACCATTGAACTTAAAGAAGAAATTCCTGCTGAGGTAAAAGGTAAATTTGAGAACTGGATTTTTGGTTGCGACATCTGCCAGGATGTTTGCCCGTGGAATAAATTTTCAAAATCAACAAATGAATCGCGCTTTGCTCCACATACTGATTTAGAAAAGATGACGAATCAAGACTGGGTTGAGATTACCGAAGAAGTTTTTGAAAAACTTTTTAAACGATCGGCAGTGAAGCGCACCAAACTTGAAGGACTAAAACGAAACATTCAATTTTTAAAACCCTAACCATGAAAGCACTATTTTACCTTACCGCATTCATCCTAACGCTCACTCTGACATCTTCCACTACAATCAAAGATGACAAGAAACCCAAACCTAAATTTCAGCGAGTCGTGGCATTTAAGTTTAAAACGGATGCGTCATCAGATGCTCGTAAAAAACACATGAAGGGATTTGAAGTTTTTGTGAAAGAAGTAAAGCAGGTTCTTTCTTACCGGGCTGGTAAAACGGTAAAAGGTGAGAGTAAAACTGAGCCAGAGTTCGATGTAATGCATTATGTCACCTTTGAAAAGGAAGCTGATATTGTTGCATATGACATTCACCCTGCTCATAAGAAATTTGTGGAGGAAAATAAAGAAAGCTGGGAGAAGGTGGTGGTTATAAATGGCGCAATCGAGTAGATTTTAGCTGGATAAGTACCTCCAATCCGGTCGTATTGACACTGAGGGCGTCAGTTAGCGCTCTTAAATTAGGGTTAAATGGGTATTTTTGTAGGAAGCTCCTATTCATCAACAAACAAATTGAATTATCAGGGAAGCTGTAAATACTGCTATCTTTGAGAAAATATGGCCATTGATATTCTAATTACCATTGCCCTGGTTATCCTAAATGGGTTTTTTGTAGCGGCAGAGTTTGCCATCGTTAAAGTAAGGTCTTCGCAGATAGCCATTCAAACAGGTACTGCATCCAAACGGGCGGCTAAAATTATTATCGACAATCTGGACGGTTTTTTAGCCGCCACGCAATTGGGTATTACCCTAGCCAGTCTTGGATTGGGTTGGGTGGGCGAAGATGTTGTCTCCAAAATTATTCTCAATAGCATTCATGGATTGGGTTTTGAATTGACAGAAGAGATGGCGCATCGCATTGCCTTGCCAATTGCATTTGCTGTTCTTACAGTGGCGCATATTGTGTTTGGTGAATTAGCTCCTAAGTCTCTGGCTATCCGATATCCAACATCGACTACACTTTTCTTATCCATCCCATTAAGAATTTTCTATTTCATCTTCAGACCATTTATTCGTTTGTTAAATGGTTTTGCGAATTTGATCTTAAAGGTTTTTGGAATTAAGCCTGTTAGCGAACGTGACATACATTCAGAAGAAGAGCTGCGATTAATTATTGCTGAGAGCGAAGAAGGTGGTGCAATTGAAAGCAGCGAGCGCGAATTGATTCAAAATGTTTTTGATTTTGATGATCGCGTAGTAAAACAGGTAATGGTGCCGCGGCTAAAAATTTCTCCGATCAATGTAAACATCTCATTGGAGGATGCAGCAGCTCTTGTTTTTCGTGAAGGCTATTCACGTTATCCGGTCTACGACAAAAGCCTTGATGAAATTATTGGTATACTCTACGCAAAAGATATCCTTCAAAACTTTGTAGAGAAAAGTGGTAAAACGCTGGCGGAGGTGATGCGCAAAGCCTATTACATTACAGAAAATAAAAGGATTGACCATCTGTTGCGCGAATTTCAAAAGAAGAAAGTGCAGATGGCCATTGTGATCAGCGAGTATGGCGGAACAATCGGTATCGTTACACTCGAAGATATTCTGGAGGAGTTGGTTGGTGAAATCCAGGATGAGCATGATCATGAAACACAAATCGTTACGCAGGTAGGGAACGGATATGAGGTATTAGCAACATCACCTTTACGGGATATTAATAAAATTATCGAACCACCTTTCCTGGAATCAGAAGAATATGAAACGTTAGCAGGACTACTCTTAACTCAAAAGCCATTTGATCTGAAAGAAGGAGAAGAGATTGTAGCGGAAGGATATCGGATTAAAATTTTGAAGATGAACCGAACGCTACCTGAGTTGGTGGAGTTAAAAGCGTTAGAGCTTGAGAAAAAAAACTAGAGAAGAAAGAATCTTAATTTACGAAGCACGATTTATTCTCAAATCGCGCTTCGTAAATTGCACCTGGCACCTGCATTCTAAAGTAGAATCAAATTTATTTATTGATTACTGCGGTCTTGCTTAGGCTTGCAGCCAACTTCACCGCCTCATACGCATTAATAATTCCTCCCGAAATGCTGAGTTGATTGAAAGGCACTGTTTCAGTAGTCCCAGGCTTTGTTACTTTCAAGCCATCGAACTTGCGCGTGGATTGATTGAGAATTAATTTCAATTGCTCTGCCTTTAGATCTGGAAAGTATTCCAACAGCATAGCTGCAACACCAACGGTAGCGGGGCAGGCCATGCTTGTACCTTGTAAATCTTCATATGTATTGTTTGGTGTTGTAGAGTAAATCTGTACACCGGGTGCAAACAAGTCAACGGATTTTTTTCCGTAATTAGAGAAAGAGCCAACAAAATCTTCATTACTTCCCCACGCTGATGCTCCGATTTCAAGCCATGCTTTTGCCTGCTTTCCATCTTTGTATGTGCGCGAAGGAAAATTGGTGTCTTTATCTAAATCATCACCATCATTGCCTGCAGCATGAATAAGCAAAACACCCTTTGCTTCTGCATACTTCACAGCCTTATCGACCACTTCTTTATTTGGCGAGAACGATTTTCCAAAACTCATATTAATAATCTGTGCGCCATTATCGGCAGCATAGAGGATGGCATTGGCAACGTCTTTATCGCGTTCATCGCCATTTGGTACTGCGCGCACCGACATGATGCGAACATTATCGGCAATACCTTTTATACCAATGTTATTGTTTCGGTTTGCACCAATAATGCCAGCCACATGAGTTCCATGTTGTGCATCAGGACCTTTTACATCGTTATTGCCATATCCTTTTTCGTACAGATTAGCAGGATTATCACCAATAATGGTTCGCGAATTAAAATCGAGACTGTATCCATAAACAACGGCTACCTTATAGTGGTCGACTGCTTCTTTTAATTGAATGAGGTAGGATTTTATCTCTTCCAGGAAGGCACCAACTTCAACATCATCACCAACACTCTCCAATACTTTTAGCAATGTTTGCTTTGAATAAACAACATCTTGTTCGGTTGACGTTATCGCGGTTAGTGATGATTTCGTTACGGGCTTTCCATTTAAATTCAAACTGATAATGCTATCGCATGAACCGATCACTTTTATTGCGTTAGCATACATATTGTATTGCTGATCGTACTGATCGAATTTTTCTTTGTTCGCTTTAAAATCGCGCTCATATTTGAACTTTACTTTTTTCCAATATTCATATTCAGCTTTGTTCTTCTTGCTGATCTTTTTGTTTTCAACATTTTCATATTTTGGCTTTAATCGGGCATACTCACGCGTTACCTCATAGGTATCCTCTGCAACATTTCCGTTTTTCCCCCCAATGAAATTCCATCCATGAATATCATCTACGTATCCATTCTTATCATCATCAATGCCATTGTTTGGAATTTCATCTGCGTTTACCCAGATAATATCTTTTAGATCCTCATGCTCTATATCTATTCCTGAATCAATCACAGCCACTAAAACGGTGCGGGAAGGCATGCCTTTTAATAATGTATTATATGTCCGGTTAGCACTTACACCTTGAACATGATCGGTTTCAGGATCGCGCAGGAACCAATCTTTAGGCACTGTGGTGGTATCTTCTTCCTGGGCAAAGGATGGCAAAGCGTAAGAAAAGGCCGCGAAGAACGGAATCAAAAGTATAATCCAGCACGAGGCATGATTTTTAGCGATCATGATAAAATTTTTAGGTTCGGTATTTTTTCGAAATATAATGGGGAAGAAATTAAATTCTGGCATTTTGGGATGGATGGTTAAACAGGAATCTTTAGAAGATTGATAAACCTTACTTTGGTGACACAACAGTTCATTCTTGAAAAACTGCTCCTCTGGTTTGAATGATCTTTGTAATAGAAACCACTACTAATATGATCTTTATCTTTACTTCCTTTATCGCATTCTTCGGAATGGTTTTCTGGCAAGCAGGTAAACTGCAAGAGGCAGGTAACGATCAGTGACTGAAGAGGGGAGACACGTCATCCCACCGAACCACAAATCGCCCGAAAAGCCTTTAATTTTCGCTTATCAGCTACTCTTAGGCAGCTATTCTATTAGCTGTAAAAAATAAGTAACTTTACTACTTATCCCTAAAAACTATGTTCAAGTCAAGGCTAAATTACACGTTGGGCATTCTTGTTCTTGTATTGACTATTCAACAAAGTATTGCCCAGGCTCCCCGCATCGTAATCAATCCGATGGGGCACTCCGCCAAAATCCATAACCTTCTTTTTACACCAGACGGAAAAAAAATCATTTCCATTTCAGAAGACAAGACTATTCGCTTGTGGAATGCCGAGAATGGTGAGATGGATAAAAAATTTGAATCACAAATTGGTGATGGCCCTGAAGGTATGTTGTATGCTTCTGCGATTTCTCCCAATGGAAAATTATTGGCTGTTGCAGGTTATAAAGTAAATTCAGAAAAAGATAATTACATCATCATCATCGATGTTGAAAAAGGCGTTCAGGTAAGTACTGCCATAGGCCACACAGATGTTATTTTAAGTTTAAGCTTCAATGGAGCAGGGACCTATCTCGCTAGTGGAGGCGCAGATAATGCGGTTAAAATTTGGAAGGTGGACAATGAGCCAATCTTAAAGATGGTCACCACAATACCTACTCCATCTCAAGTTTCTTGTGTATCCTTTAATTCAAAAACACAGGAGTTGGCGGTGTCGCACGAAAGCAAAGACATTTTAGTATTTAATCTAGCGACCCTCGATAAAGGCATTACTAAATTCCAACCCCGCGTTTTAAAAAAGCATAAGGAGAATATTGATAAAGTATCATACTCACCCGATGGTGCTTACATGGCCAGCAGTAGCCTGGATAACGCTCTTATTTTATGGCATGCCGATGGAAGTGTTGTAAAAGAATTTGACAGGTTAACAAACCCTATTAATGCAATAGCTTTTTCAACGGATTCAAAAATATTGGTTGGTCTTGACATAACAGGCAAGGGCATGAGTTGGAAAGTGCCTGAAGGTGCAAAGTTTACAGATTACGAAGCGCATGATAACACTGTGTTTAGTGCTGCGTTCTCTCCTTCAGCAAATGGAAATTACATGGTTGCCTCTGCAGGTGGAACCAACAATGAAATACTTTTGTGGAATCCCATTAATGGTTTAACGATTAGAAGAATAAAAGGTAAGGGCAGCGCCATTCAGGATTTAGGTTTTGGCGAAGGGCTTGATCTTTTTATTTGCAAAGACATTACAAAAAATGGCAAGCCTCAGTTTAAATCAAGTTTCGATTTTGCTTCGTTAACCGTTAACCGAAATCCTTCTGTCTACAATCCTTCTGCAAAAGATTATAATAAAGATCTGGTTCAGACCAGTGAGAATTCTATTGAATTGTCGAAAGGTAAATTGATTCAAACCGATCCAAATCAAGACGGACGTATTCTCGATTTTCAAGGTATGGCAGATGGCAATGTTGTTGTGGCCAGCGATTTCTCTTTGAAAATGTTTGATAAGAATGGATACCTCAATAAGGAATTCGTTGGGCACTATGGTGCTGTTCGCGCAGTATCAATTAGCAATGACGGAAAATACATGGCCTCCGGTGGTGAAGACCAATCCATAATTCTTTGGAAGCTTTCTGAAACGGGTTATGCACCCAGCATTCGAAAAGCGTACGAAGGTCAGGGTGAAGATTGGGATAAATTCTTTAGTTCCCTGCCGATGGATTCTCTTACTAAGGAACCTTCAAAAGCGGCATGGAAAACAGTTATTGATTTTCTGAAGGCAAATGGCGATAAAACATATAAGGGATTGGAAGAAACTCTTCATTCATTGGGAGAAACGGTTATTCCCTTTGCAACCTTGTTTGTTACCGAAGATAATGAATGGGTATGTTGGACACCCCGTGGATATTTTTCATGTTCGTCTGCAGGCAGTCAATATTTTGGATGGCATGTAAACAGGGGCATCAAACAACTGGCAGATTTTTATGCAGCCGAACAATACTTCGAGATTCTGTACAGGCCGAAGCAAATGGAGAAGAGTATCATTCAAGGCAAGAGGGTTGAAGATATTTTGCGTGAATCCGGTGAACGCATTTTTGATTTGAGTAAAACGCAAAGACCTTCTGCAGCCTACTTTGATGTTACGGCCACTACGCGATCAACCGATTTACTTCACTATGATAAAGGCAAGTTTTATACTCAGGCTAAAACGATACCGCTTACCGTGGAGGTATTCGATGGAGGTGGAGGTATCAAAGAAATCAACATCTATCAAAATGATAAACTCATCATTACCGACAATGAAAACCTGAAGACAAAAGGTGAAGATGATAAAATTGTCCGCACATACGCTGTGGAAATGGCG
>JBDTTT010000155.1:0-11871 GCA_039930485.1 Chryseolinea sp. | reverse complement strand
TATACAGTAGCTTTAACTGCAACCGGAGCAGGTGGAGATACTTCTGTGAAAGAATTGGAAGTGATAATTACCGATCCGAATGTTGAGCTTAAGAAGTTAACCGGACTAACTTCTAAATCCTGGAAAATGATCCGTGATGTTTCTACTGGATACTATCCATTTGAAGTGGGTCCTGCTGACCGATCACAAATCTGGTATGCACTGGGCATAAATGAAAATCTAGGCAAGAGACCTTGTCTTTTAAATGATGAATATATTTTTAGTCTTGATGGAGATTATGAATATAAAACGAACGGTGATTTTTGGGCAGAAGGTGGTGTGTGGAAAGAAAGCATTGGAGCAGGTTGTCATGACACGAATGATGCTAACTATCGCAACGTTGACGATGTTGATATCTCTGACTGGAGTGACGGAGTACACTCGTTTGAATATGATGTTGTTGGCAAAACTTTAACGGTAACTGGATCTGGTGCATTTGTTGGCCTTACTAAAGTGGCTACTACCGCTGAAGTAAAAGTTCCTCAGGCCTCTATAACGTATAAAGTAATCAAGCTTGTTGATGCTGCTGTTGATACGCTTATTATCGAAACAACATTAACGGATGCTGTTGGTTATTGGAGATTTGCTTTGGTTCATTATGATAATCCACTTCAGGAACCGGAAATACCTGCACTCCCACCACCGGCAGGTAGCATTGATGTTGTGAGCTTTGATTTTGAAACAGCCGGCACACCTACATGGAGTACATTTGGTGGTGTCGGAGCACCAGCAAGAATCGCAAACCCTCATTCAACAGGAATTAACACCAGTGGATTTGTGGCGCAGATCGATCAAGCTGCCGGTATTGAAGGATGGGCAGGTATCAGTACAGACCTGTCTGGAAAAATTGATTTTACCAACAAGCATACGATTAAGGTAAAAGTCTACTCACCTTCCATTGGTGCAGTAGTGAAGCTGAAGTTGGAAGAGATTGGCAATAGCGGAAGCAATAAGGAAATTGATATGACCACAACCACTGCAAATGCCTGGGAGGAATTAACCTACACATTTACAGCAGATGACGCCAATAAATGGGATAAGTTTGTTCTTTTCTTTGACTTCCAGGGCGCTGCAAAAGCAAATGCCACTACGTTTCTTTTTGATGATATTATTCTAGAGTAGCTTTGATGATAGCCAGCTTAATTAAAATTAGGCTGGCTATTTATTTTCTTAATCCAATAAACCAACACAATGAGTTTCATAAAGCACACGGTTTTCATAGCAATCATTTTTTTAGGACTATCAACACACCAAAAAGCGATGGCTCAGTGCGAAGTGCTGGTGTGGAGTGATGAATTTGATGGAACAGGTTTGCCAAATTCAGCCAATTGGAATTATGATCTTGGCGCTGGTGGCTGGGGAAATAATGAAGCTCAGACCTACACGAACAGCACAACTAATGTCCGTCAGGAAAACGGGAATCTTATTATTGAGGCAATTAAAACCGGAAACAACTGGACTTCAGCCCGAGTGAAAACACAGGGCAAAAAGGGATTTACCTATGGTAAAATTGTATACCGCGCTAAACTCCCAACCGGGGTGGGTACATGGCCTGCGCTGTGGATGCTTGGTGAAAGTATTACATCGGCTGGCTGGCCGGCCTGTGGTGAAATTGATGTGATGGAACACGTTGGTAAAAACCAAAACGTTGTGCAGTCTGCTTTGCACACTCCTTCCAGTTTTGGTAATACACAAAATAAAGGATCCAAAACCGTGAGCACGGTAAGTACAGAGTTTCATGAATATTCAGTTTCGTGGAATGCTGAACGCATGATTTTCGCAGTTGATGATATTCCATTTTATACCTATAAGCCTGCAACCAAAACAGCAGCCACCTGGCCTTTCAATACCAATCAATTTATCATTATGAATATTGCGATGGGTGGAAATTTTGGTGGACCCATTGATGCTTCTGTTACTTCAGCAAAAATGGAAGTGGATTATGTACGGGTTTACGAAGAAAGAACAGCACCAGTTATTGAAGGAAGACCTTTCTTATTTGAAAATGAACAAGGTATTCAATACAAAGCACCCGACTATGGAAGCGGAATTACCTACGACTGGACTGTTCCGGAAGGCGCCACTGTAGTAAGCGGTCAAGGAACAAATCAAATTACCGTAAACTGGGGACCAAGTGATGGAACAATAAATTTAGTTGTCAATGGAGATACGGGTTGTACAGATAATACAGCTTCGTTGAATGTGACAACCATTGTTGAACCCACCGGATTAAAATATACAATCGACAATTTTTCTAATCCACTTTTACCAGGATGGACTAAGAATGACAATGCCATTGCTTTTCAGGCAGTCGACAATCATTTAAAGGTTGACTACAATCTTACTTCTTTGAAATACATTCAATATGAAATGCCGAAGGCTGTGCACCTTTCAAACTATAGCATCATAAAACTTCCAGTAAAAGTTGGGTCTGATTCTTCAATTCCTAATCTCCTCCTCACCTTACGTGATGGCGATGGAAAAGAAACCATCACAACAAACTTTGAAATAAAAGTTGTTAAGAACGATGGAGCCTTCTATACCTATAGTTTCAACTTTAAGGATCAATGGAATTTAAACAACCCTGCTGTAAATGATAATTTTATAAAGTCACTAAAAATCTACATGCTACCAGGACAAAGTTCATTTCAGTTGGGTCCAATTGAAATGTATAATAATACCACAATTCCTGAAGCACCTTCAGATCTTTCGGCCAGCATAGATGATCAGGGAAAAATTCTGCTCAGTTGGGTTGATGGCACAAATGCGACTTCCTTTAATCTTTACAGAAGCAGTAACACAACCGATCCTTATATCAAGATTAAATCATCAATCAAGACTTCTGAAATTCCTTATGTAATCAATCCAACAGAAGCCATTAACTATTACAAACTATCCGGTGTAAACAATGCCGGAGAATCATCTCTTAGTTCGGAAATAGAAGTAGTGGCTACCATTACAGGAACTGAAGCATTATCGAACTCTCTTATTTCCGTTTATCCGAATCCATGCAACGGACGCTTTTTTATCAATACGAATGGAGGCCCTGTTAAGAATTTAAAGATATTCGATTCGAAAGGGAGAGTACAATCATTTGAAACGATTCAGGATAATACGCTCTTGATTGTCAATTTAAAATCAATAAACAGCGGAATCTATTTCATTATTCTGAATCAGGAATCGAAGACCTTTGTAGCCAAGATTGTTATCAACTAAATTCTGCTGAAGCAAGGATCATTAGAGTTACCCCTAAGCATTACTTTATTGTTTTACTTCTCTTCCATCCAAAACAATCGTTGGAGAATTAATCCGTTTGGATATATAATCCACAATGTCCCATTATCCTGAAATAAAAATGGCAAATCCCTTATATTTGCCCCCTTATTTTCAGATCCATGATTTCAGTTGACGCGGTAAGTGTAGAGTTTAACGGTTCGGCCCTCTTCAGTAACATTACTTTTAACATTAACGAGAATGATCGTATCGCCTTAATGGGTAAAAACGGTGCGGGTAAATCTACCCTGCTCAAGATTATTGCAGGCGCTACGAAACCCACGCGTGGGAAAGTATCTGCTCCCAAAGATGCCACGATTGCCTACTTACCTCAGCATTTACTTACGGATGATAATTGCTCCGTCTTTGATGAAGCGTCAAAAGCGTTTTCGAAAATACTGAACATGAAAAAGGAAATGGACGAATTGAACGTCCAGCTTGAAACACGCACGGATTATGAGTCTGATGAATATGCTAAGATCATAGAACAAGTTTCCGAGTTGAGTGAGAAATACTATTCTATTGAGGAAATCAACTTTGATGCAGAGGTAGAAAAGACCTTAATGGGACTTGGATTTTTACGTTCTGATTTCGAACGTCCTACCAAAGAATTCAGTGGTGGATGGCGTATGCGAATTGAGCTTGCAAAGATCCTGTTACAAAAGCCTGATTTGATTTTGTTGGATGAGCCTACGAACCACATGGACATTGAATCTATTCAATGGCTGGAAGATTTTCTGATCAACAACGCCAAGGCAGTCATTGTAATTAGTCACGATAAGGCCTTCGTTGACAATCTTACCAATCGCACTATTGAGGTAACGATGGGCCGCATTTACGATTACAAAACGAATTACAGTCACTACCTTCAGCTTCGTAAGGAAAGACGCGAACAACAGCAAAAGCAATTTGACGATCAAGCTAAACAAATTGCTGATATTCAGGGATTTATTGACCGATTTAAAGGCACTTACTCAAAGACGCTCCAGGTACAATCCCGTGTGAAAATGCTGGAGAAAATTGAGATTGTAGAAGTGGATGAAGTAGATTCTTCTTCGCTCAATTTGAAATTCCCTCCTGCGCCTAAGTCTGGAAATTATCCTGTTATTATTGAAAGCCTCACGAAGAAGTATGGTGATCACACCGTGTTTCAGGATGCTTCCATTACCATTGCACGGGGTGAACGTGTTGCCCTTATCGGAAAAAACGGGGAAGGTAAATCGACATTAGTAAAAGCCATCATGGGCGAAATTGGTTTCGATGGAAAGCTTCAACTCGGACACAATTGTTTGATTGGATACTTTGCTCAAAACCAGGCTTCCCTGTTGGATGAAGAGTTGACGGTTTTCCAAACCATTGATCAGATTGCATTCGGTGATGTACGCACCAAAATTAAAGACATACTCGGTGCTTTTATGTTTGGTGGTGATACAATTGATAAAAAGGTAAAGGTGTTATCCGGTGGTGAGAAGACTCGTCTCGCCATGATCAAGCTACTGCTACAACCAGTCAACTTACTTATCCTCGATGAACCTACAAACCACTTGGATATCAAGACAAAGGATATCCTGAAAGAAGCACTCATTGCATTTGATGGTACCTTGATTTTAGTTTCTCACGATCGTGATTTCTTAGATGGCCTTGCCACCAAGGTATTTGAATTCGGCAACAAGCGAATCAAGGAACACTTCGAAGATATCAATGGATTCTTGCGGAATAAGAAGTTGGAGAACTTGCGTGAAGTAGAGAGGACAGTTAAAAGTTAATGGTTAATTGTTAATCGTGAGTGTGGGTGGGCCATTTGATTAACCAGCCGCTTTCAGAAGTTCCGGAAGTCTAAACACTTATAATCACCACTATTAACCATTAACTTAATGCTAATACTCCGCCATCTGCGACCATAACTTTTCAAACTCAATCAGGAATGACTTTACCATTCCTTCTTCCTTTGTGATGATTATATTCTCGTGGTTATAGCGTGCTGCACTTCGTGTCCAGTTATAACTTCCCGTAAGCACCGTAGTTCCGTCCACCACCATAAATTTATGATGCATGTGATCAGTCGTTCGATCCATCTTTACAGCAATCCCTGCTTTCGAAATCTGTTGAATATCCGACCCCAGATCAAGTGCCTTATCATTGTCGGTAAGCACCATCATTCCTACACCTCTTTTGTGTGCGCGTAAAATGGCTTCCGTAATTGCATCATCACTAATAGTGAATACACATATCTTCAATTGTTTTCGCGCCTCATTCAGTTGTTGAACAATAGCACTGCGACACGCTTCACCCGGACTGAAGAATGCGTAGGATGATGTATCCTTTTTGGCTGATTTATCTGGATTATAATTACCAATTGTATTACTCACATCTTTAATCCAATTCACTACAAAGCGATAGTTCTTCTCATCCACTTTCTCATTGGCAAGTTCAAATATTTTAGAGCGCAGTGAGCTAAGTTGATCTTTATCCAACACCTGACTGCGCAAAGTGCTTTCCAATGTCTTTCGTTCCGGTTTTGAAAGAAAGTCGTCAGACAAACTTTGTTTTAATTGTTCAATGATCTGATCCATTTTTTATCGATGTAAATTAAAAGTAAGATAAGCAAGGAAGATTGTAGTGCGGCCCTTTTGTAATCGGTATTCGGTGATCAGTTGGCACCGATTACTGAATACCGAATACTGATTACCGATTACCAATTCAAAAACCTAAATTGCCCCCGAAAACCAGAAATTTTAGCTTTATGAAGGAAGTTTACATCATATCAGCGGTACGCACACCCATCGGAAGTTTTGGTGGAAGTCTGGCCTCTATGTCTGCAACTCAGCTTGGATCAATTGCTTTTAAAGGTGCGCTTGAAAAAGCAGGAGTGGATGCAAAGCTTGTGCAAGAGCTCTTTGTCGGTAATGTTATCTCCTCTGGATTGGGTCAGGCTCCTGCAACTCAAGTTGCAGCTGGTGCAGGTTTAGGTTTTGAAATTCCATGTACCCTCATCAATAAAGTTTGTGCTTCAGGTATGAAGGCGGTTATGGTTGGTGCTCAGTCGATTATGCTGGGTCATAATGATATTGTATTAGCCGGTGGAATGGAAAGCATGAGCAACATCCCGTACTATTTAATGAACGCAAGAACCGGTTATAAATATGGTCATGGTGAACTACTCGATGGACTTCAATACGATGGACTCACCGATGTTTATAATCATTGTGCGATGGGTGTTTGTGCAGACAACACAGCGAAAGAGATGAACATTTCCCGTCAGGATCAGGATGCCTATGCGATTAATTCATATAAACGCTCTGCAGCATCGTGGACCGAAAAGAAGTTCAGCAATGAAATTGTACCTGTTGAGATTAAAGACCGCAAGGGTAATGTCACCCTTTTCGCGGAAGATGAAGAATATAAAAACGTAAGCTTCGATAAGATACCGGGACTTAAGGCGGTGTTCACAAAAGACGGAACCGTAACAGCAGCCAATGCCTCTACTTTAAATGATGGAGCTTCTGCCCTCTTATTGATGAGCAAAGAAAAAGCAACTGAACTCGGTCTTAAGCCGATCGCAAAAATTAAAGGCTTTGCTGATGCTGCGCAAGATCCAATGTGGTTTACGACAACACCTTCCATTGCCATTCCGAAAGCCGTTAAGATGGCAGGCGTAAATAAAAAGGATGTTGGTTTTTATGAAATCAATGAAGCGTTTTCGGCTGTGGCTATCGCGAACAATATGAAATTGGATCTTGATCCGAACAAAGTAAATGTAAACGGTGGTGCCGTAGCATTAGGCCATCCGCTCGGTTCATCCGGATCGCGTATTATTGGCACCCTGATCAACGTGCTGAAGCAAAACAATTCATCACTTGGTGTTGCTGGTATTTGCAATGGTGGTGGCGGTGCTTCTGCCATCGTGATTGAAAATATGTAATAGAAAGTTAACTTCGAACTTTGAATATTAAACTTTGACGTAAACAGTGAAGCTTACCTTTCTTAAACTCAGAACGAATTCATCACTGAAGAGGAATAAAACATTGCGCGCTAACCTGCCCTATAAGCAAGCGCACAAAATTGGTATTATTTTCAGTGTTGAGGATAAAATCAAGCACGATGCCATAAAGGAACTCATCAAGAAATTTGAACACGATGGCAAGCAGGTACAGGTCATTGAGTTTCTTCCCGACAAAAAAGAGAATTACGAATTTCTATTTGACTTCTTTAGCGATAAGGATCTTTCCTTCTGGGGAAGCATTACGTCTGAAAACGCTTTGAAGTTTTCCGATACACCTTTCGATTTTTTGTATTACATCGATGCTACTCCCAATCCATTGGTAATGAATCTACTGGCTCGCAGCAAATCGAAATGCCGCGTAGGCAAATTCTGGGATGAGAATAGTGCGTTTTTTGAATTGATGATTGAATCAAACGGAAACACACGCGTGCTGATAGACAATATGTATACCTACACAAGCCAATTAAAATAAGAATGAAAAAACTCTACGGAACAGGTGTGGCATTAGTCACTCCTTTCACGGAATCACTTGACGTTGATTACAAAGCGCTGAAGAAGTTATTGAACCACACTTCTAAAGGTGTTGATTATTATGTGGTGATGGGCACGACAGGCGAAGCGGCTACGTGTACGGATGAAGAAAAGAAGAAGATACTCCAATTCGTAAAAGAAAATAATCCGAAGAAGCTTCCAATTGTTTATGGCATTGGTGGAAATGATACAGCCAGTGTAATTAAATCAATCAAGTCAACCGATCTAAATGGTGTTGATGCTTTGCTTTCGGTAAGTCCATATTATAACAAGCCATCGCAGGAAGGTATTTACCAGCACTTCAAGGCGATTGCCAATGCTTGTCCTGTTCCGGTTATACTATACAATGTTCCTGGACGTACCGCATCCAACATGACGGCTGAAACAACCTTGCGATTGGCTGCCCATAAAAATATTATTGGTATAAAGGAAGCGTCAGGCAGCATCGAACAATGCATGAAGATTGCAAAATTCAAACCCGCTGATTTCCTTTTGATGTCAGGTGACGATATGCTGACCGTAGCACTTTATGCTCTCGGTGCGAAAGGTGTTATTTCTGTATTGGCAAATGCTTTACCCGTAGTCTTTAAAAAGATGAAGGAATATTCGTTTGCCAATAACTATGCAAAGGCAAGTCAGGAATTATTTAAGCTGACAGAACTCAATGGACCTATGTATGAAGAAGGTAATCCGGTTGGTGTAAAGTTTCTTCTGGCTGAATTAGGCATTGGTAATGGCAATGTACGTCTGCCAATGGTAAAAGCTTCTGCATTGCTTCAGTCAAAAATTAAGATTGCCTATAACGATTCAAAAGAAAAGAAGAGGTAGTATCTATCTCTTCTTTTCTGAACGTGTTAATATCTAATTCTTTTCGAATGTGAGGTAATCATCCCCACCCGTATCGTTTACATCGGTCAGTTTTATTTTAGTTAAAGAGTATTCTGTAATCTTCCAGTCATTCATTAACAACTCAAATTCTACCGGTGTATTATAGGTAATGTTGAAACGTAAATCATCAAGCGTATCAACGTTGTCGTTGGTATCGGATATATTCCACAAACCCGATTGAATAGTAGATGTTTTTTTTGCCGTTAAAAGATTGCCAGAGCCAAACGTAAAAATATATTCCTGGTATGTACTGGTTTTATCGACATCGCTGTCATAAAAATAAGTAATGCGCCAGGTACCATTGGACACAGCATCAATAACCTCATTCTCTACTTTGTTATTTGGATCGTCAGAACATGCCACAAGGAGAAGGAAAAACATCGGACAGAACATTGCTTTTAATTTTTGCATTATCACTTTCATTTTTTATTTTATATAAATTGGACAAAAGGTAAACCAAAGTAGCTTTAATAAAAAAATAAAAGACAGTCCCTTAAGAAATAAGATGAACGCCTGTATTCACCTCCGAAAAATTATGCGCAAAGGAAAAATAGAAACCGTCAGCCTTCTTTGTTTATTCCTCTGCTCAACCTTTGCCTTTGCTCAACACCCACCCTTTTGGAGCGAAATACAAGATTTTAAACATCAGGATAGCATAAGCGCTCCTTCTAAAAATACCATTCTTTTTGTAGGTAGTTCATCCTTCCGGATGTGGAGTGGTATTCACAATGATTTTCCAAATCATGTCATCATAAACAGAGGATTTGGAGGATCATCCTTTCCGGATGTTATTCGGTATGCTGATGATGTCATCTTTCCCTATCAACCCAAACAAGTTGTAATCTATTGTGGCGATAATGATCTGGCATCTTCTGATTCCATTACAGCAAAGATTGTCTTTGATCGCTTTGTGAAATTGTTTGAAATGATCAGAAAGAAGAATGAAAAAACGAATGTTGCGTTTGTATCCATTAAGCCAAGCCCAAGCCGGCAAAAGCTCATACCAAAAGTAAAAGAGGCTAACAGAATGATTGAAGCTTATCTGAAAACGAAAAGTAATACGTCCTTTATCAATGTATATGCTTTGATGATCGATGCTGAGGGGCAGCCTTTAAAAGAATTATTCAGGGAAGATATGCTACACATGAAACCAAACGGCTATGCCATCTGGAAAAAAGCAATTGAGCCCTACTTGCTAAAATAGAACTCTCTTAACACTTCGGCTTTCAGGATTTGGAACTCTTGCAGAGAAACAGGGATTCGAACCCTGGTGACGCTTGCGCGCCAAACGGTTTTCGAGACCGTCCCATTCAACCACTCTGGCATTTCTCTGTATTCGGCATCACAAAATTAAGAAATGCATGTGTCGTCTTCCGCATTTGTTTTCAGGTTATTTTACTTCTTCCATCTTGTAACCAAATGCATCAAATGCAAATTTCCAGCGAATATTAATTTGCCCTATCACCTCCTTGCCTATAACTGAATAACTATTCTTCCTATAGTTTTCAGCGAGCTTCACTTCCTTCATTAAAAAAGATTCAACTTCATCGAACGATCCCAAAGCCAGTTGTTGATATGCTTTCCTTAACTCATTCAATGGATCGGCAATGAAGCTTGCATACGGAAGTTCATAAAGCTGATTTTCACTTAGGGTAGCACTGTCATGAAAATATTTTCTATACAGTTCTTCATATGCATACAACACATACTTCTGCATGAACTCATTCTCGACCCTATGAAAACCCAGTAAAGGCAATATCTTTTCGTAAAGACCTTCATTCGATACAAATACTTCATACGGATTCCGATGAATGTGGATGAAGCGGGCATCCGGAAACACCTCTACAATTTCTTTTATCCGTGCCGTGTTACACGGACTCTTCAACAACAATGTTTTATTCGGATTTCGGTAGACTAGCTTCTGAACGAAAAACAAAAAGTGCTTCTTCCATTGATCTTTCTTCTCCTCTCCTCTTTGAAACGTAACGTATTCATCAAATACATCGAAGATGCTTTTCGGAAAATACAATCCCTGCACCCACGATGCCTGACTGATGCTGCCCATGGCAAATTCTTCTTCTATGGGTAAGGATGCTCCTGCCTTTACATTATCCTGAGGTCGTGTATCGGGCATGAAGTTTTTCAGGATGGACTTCACTATCGCTCCGCCACTCAGAAATACATGCGGTACCAATCCTTCGTAGGTCTGGCAAAATGCAAAGCGTGGATCCTGGCTCAATACATAGTGAAGATACGTTGTTCCACTTCGTGGATGCCCTAGAATAAAAATAGGCCTCTTTACTTTTATGCGTTTTATCTTTTTAGAATAAAATACATACTCGTAAAGTTGAAAAGGCGAATTCAGTATAATGAAGATGGTTAGAAAGAATGCTTTCGGCCAGAACCGAATGTCGATGGCAAATCCATTTCTCCATAACAACCGAAGCCAGTTGATTGGATCGATGCCAATAATGGTGTGTGTTGGATTGAAGAAATCGCTTGTCTTGTACCCTAATTTCATATTACAATAATCTGTCTTTATGGCTTTCGCCACGAAGACGCCAAGGCACTAAGTTGCACAAAGATTTTCAATTTTGTTTGCACCTCATTTACATCGGAAGTTTACAGATTTAGAGCCCAATCCGAGTAAGTATTTTCTATCTTTGTTCTTAAACCGATCTCAGTTACAGCTACATGGAGTATGGCCAAACTTCTTAGAGGATCAATTCTACTTTTCTTTCTTCTCTCTTCATACTCCTTATTCTCACAAACCACATTTGTTGAAGGTATTGTAAGAGATGAATCGACAGGTGACCCAATAGCATTTGCACATATTTTCTTTAAAGGAACTCAAATCGGTATCACCAGCGATACCACCGGGCACTTCCGTCTGCAGACATCCAAAAAAGTAGATTCGCTTGTCATATCTTATCTGGGCTACGTTACTGAGCGCATTGCCATTAAACTTTACGAGCGACAAAAGGTTGAGATTAAACTACGGTCTCAATTCATGCAACTTCAGGAAATTGAAGTGAGGGCTGGAGAGAATCCTGCATGGGTCATTTTAGAAAAAGTAGTGGACGCAAAAAAAGTAAATAACCCTGCAAAAGCCACTAAAACAGTAACCGATTGCCACA
>JBDTTT010000154.1:0-11993 GCA_039930485.1 Chryseolinea sp. | reverse complement strand
TCAGCCTGATCGGGACGTTGTTCCCGTTCATCCTGATCGTGTTGATCTTCCTGTGTTGAATTTGGTAAATATCCACGCCAAGGTCGATACAGGAGCATTTACGTCAAGTTTACATTGCCATCGTGCACAAGTAGTAGATGGTAAGCTGGAGTTTATCTTATTGGATGAAGAACACCCGGAATTTACCGGGATGAAATTTGTGTTTGATACATTTGAGGAACGAAACATTAAAAATTCATTTGGTGAAGTAGAACGCAGGTTTGTAATCACCACAGTGCTAAAAATTTTTAATGAAGAAATAATCACCGAATTCTCTCTCAGTAACCGGGGTTCCCTTAAATTTCCGATTTTAATCGGGAGAAAAATATTGAGGGATCGTTTCCTTATAGACGTCAAACAAAAGAACCTGTCTTTCAAAGAGAAACAACGAAAGAACAGAGCAAAGAAGAAGAGCCGGTAATGGCAAATTAAATTCAGTGTTATGAACATCGCTATTTTATCAAGAGACCCTAAGCTTTACTCTACAAGACGTTTAAAGCAGGCAGGAGAGGAGCGTGGTCACAAAGTGGAAATTATAGATCACATGAAGTGTGTTCTCTTCATCGAAGAGAAAAACCCGATGGTATTGTATCAGGGAAGAAAATTAGATTATTTCGATGCGATCATTCCCCGTATTGGTGCATCTGTTACATTCTATGGTGCAGCAGTCGTACGACAATTTGAGATGATGAAAGTATTTACAGCGGTGGAATCGCAAGCGTTGATTCGCTCACGCGATAAGCTCCGCAGTCTGCAGATATTATCGCGTGCAGGATTGGGTTTACCCAAAACTATTTTTATGGACTACTCCCGCGAAACAGAGGGTATTGTAGAAGCTGTTGGTGGCGCACCTGTAATTATCAAATTACTAGAGGGTACACAAGGCTTAGGCGTTGTGCTTGCGGAAAATAAAAAAGCAGCACAATCGGTTATCGAAGCCTTTCATGGTTTGCATGCACGCATCATTGTTCAGGAGTTTATTAAGGAAGCGAAGGGGATAGACATACGTGCATTTGTTGTGGATGGTGAAGTAGTCGGAGCCATGCGCAGACAAGCTACACGGGATGGTGAGTTTCGTTCTAACCTGCATCGGGGTGGTGTGGCTACCGTGATAAAACTTTCGCGTGCAGAAAAATCAGCAGCAATTTCAGCAGCAAAAAAAATGGGGCTTGGTGTTGCAGGTGTTGATATGCTTCCATCCAAACGAGGTCCGCTTATTGTGGAAGTAAATTCTTCTCCCGGATTGGAAGGTATTGAAGGCGCTACAAAAAAAGATATTGCCGGAATGATTTTTCGTTACCTCGAAAAAAATGCGGCAAAAAAGAAAATCCAAAAAGATAAAATTAACGCGTAAGAGAATCGCCTTTCTGACCATTAATCATTGCCTATCGACTCCACTTTATGAAACGAATAAAAATAGCCGGTCAGGAAATTCATCCTGGAGAATTTAAAGAGATTGATATCAACATTGCCAGGCTTCCATCGCATACTGTTATTGATACACCCATTTATATTTCACGTGGTTTGGAAGATGGCCCCATACTCGCATTAACAGCAGGTATGCACGGAGATGAAATTAATGGAATGGAAATCGTTCGTAGAATTTTGGACAGTGGACTTCATCAGCCTAAACGTGGTGTTACGGTTTGTATGCCGATCGTAAATATTTATGGGTTCTTAAATTATTCGCGCGATGTTCCGGATGGAAAAGACATTAATCGCTCGTTTCCCGGAAGTAAAAATGGATCACTTGCCAGTCGTGTGGCATATAACCTCATGCATGAAGTTATTCCGTTCATTGATTACGGGATTGATTTTCATACGGGTGGTGCGATGCGTGCTAACTATCCGCAAGTGCGTGCTGTGTTAAAAGACGAAAAGAATTTAGAATTGGCACAAGCATTCAATGCACCCTTCACAATCGATTCCCCCTTCAGACCAAACTCTTTGCGCAAGGAAGCATCGAAACGCGGAAAAAATATTATTGTCTATGAAGGCGGTGAATCACTTCGCTTCGATCAACAAGCAATTGAAGAAGGAATTGCCGGAACGCTTCGCCTGATGAAACATTTAAACATGATCGATTGGGCTCCCGAAGCAAAGGAAGAAAGTAAGATCGTCTGGAATACATCGTGGATACGTGCAAAATCTGCTGGCCTGTTTCAGCCAAACATTCAGTGTGGACAGCTTGTTCAAAAAGGTCAGTGGGTAGGTACCATCACGGATCCATTTGGTGAATTCAAAGAACATGTATTGGCTACCGAAATGGGTTATGTTATTGGCTTGAATAATATTCCGGTAATTAATGCGGGTGATGCTTTAATGCATATTGGCATGGATAATTATTGCAAGTTAGAAGGCAGTGAATCGGATTAGGGTTAACAGTTAATGTGAGGAGAATAATAAGAAAGGGATAATGGATGTGTTTGGGTAAGACAACTTAGATTAACTGAAACCAAAATGGAAGATTTTTTGGATCATTACGGATACATAGCCTTACTCATCGGAACATTCTTCGAGGGAGAAACTTCTATTTTAGTTGCATCATCATTAATTCATCGTGGAATATTTGACGGACCCTATACTGTATTGTTTGGTTTTGCGGGATCGTTTATCAGTGATTGGCTTTATTACATTATCGGCAGGCTGAATGGAAAGTATTTCATTGAGAAACGCCCTAAGCTGAAATCACGACTTGAACCGGTTCAACATTTTTTCAATGAACATCATCTTCAGATTCTTTTCTCCTATCGATTCTTGTACGGTTTTCGGGTAATTATTCCCCTGATCATTGGCATGAGTAACATCAAGCCCATTCAGTATTTGTTTTACAGCATTGTGAGTGGTTTGATCTGGGCCACAACGGTAAGCATGGCAGGCTATTTCGTTGGTCGATTTTTAAATCTTAAAACCTCTGTGTTTGAAGAAAACATATTGTATATCGTTCTTGGCTTCGCATGCTTCGGTTTGATTGTGGGTTATACTGTGAAGCGACTTACCTTTAAGAAGATGGCTGAAGCGGAAGAGTAACCAGCATGATTGAAAATTGATTCTTTGTTTTACTTCAATCAATTACTATCATTACCGGATTTTTATAACATCATTCAGTATGGAACCCAACACCTATCTTCTTATCATTTTGAGCATAACGACATTAAGTTATTTGTTCGATCAGGCATTGGATTACATTAACCTCAGAGCCCAACGGACAGATATTCCAAAAGAAATAGAATCGTTTTATGAAAAGGATAAATATTTGAAATCCCTGGCCTATCACAAGGAGCTTACCTACTTTTCATTTCTTACTTCTGCTGTGAGTTTTCTGCTTTCATTGGGCATGCTTTATTTTGGAGGCTTCGGATGGCTTGATAGTATTCTCAGAATTTCCATCCATAATGAAATTATGTTAACCTTAGTTTTCTTTGGTGTACTGATGTTGGCCTCGGATATTCTTACTATCCCATTTCAATTGCACAGCACGTTTGTAATCGAAGAAAAGTATGGATTTAATAAAACGACAGTAAAGACTTTTATAACCGATAAGTTGAAAGGCTATCTTCTGGCTGGTATTATTGGAGGGCTATTACTTTCAGTTTTGATTTATCTTATTCAATGGCTTGGTCCTGTTTTCTGGATTTGGTTTGCTGGAATTGCCTCGCTGTTCATTTTGTTTGTGAACATGTTTTACACTTCTCTCATTCTACCCATGTTCAATACGCTAACACCCTTGCAGGATGGTGAATTGAAAACGGCCATTGAAGCATTCGCGAAGAAGATAAACTTTCCCCTGGATAATATTTTTATCATCGATGGATCAAAACGTTCGAAAAAAGCAAATGCATTCTTTTCCGGAATCGGAAAGAAAAAGAAAATCGTACTGTACGATACCTTAATCGACAATCACACAACAGAAGAACTAGTAGCTGTGCTGGCACATGAAGTTGGACATTTCAAAAAGAAGCACATCATCTGGGGATTTGTACTTTCGATTATTCAAATTGTGTTTACCTTATTTGTATTATCTCTTATGGTTTTTAATGAAAAAATTTCCTTTGCTTTGGGTGGAAGCCAGTTGAGTATTCACTTGAATTTACTGGCCTTTGGAATTTTGTTTTCGCCATTATCGGCCGTAACTAGTTTGTTCATGAACATGTATAGCCGCAAGAATGAATTTGAAGCGGATGCATATGCGAAAGAAACCTTTGATGGTAACGCTTTATCAAACGCTCTCAAAAAACTTTCAGTGGATAGCTTGAGCGATTTATATCCGCATCCACTCTATGTATTCTTTCACTATTCACATCCGCCTTTGTTGAAACGATTGAGCGCGCTGGAGTAATTTTTCTAAAATGATATTGATCAAGCGATGAAAAAACCAATTGTAACTTTTGTATTAATCGCTGTCAATATTATTGTTTTTGGATGGCTTGCGCTACAGCAAAGAAGTTTGCTGATGAATACTAATCTTGATGTATTGGCTATCATTCATGTCGGTGCAAATCTGAATCCTCTAACATTAGGCGGTGAACCCTGGCGCGTAATCTCCTCCATGTTCTTGCATTTTGGGGTAATCCATCTTGCGGTTAATATGTTTAGCTTGTATTCTTTGGGAAGTTCTTTGGAACCAAAGATTGGTGCTATACGATTTCTACTGATTTACTTTTTATGTGGAGTAGCAGCAAATCTTGCAAGTTTAATCTTTAACGTCTATGTACCCAGTGCAGGTGCGTCCGGTGCAATCTTTGGGTTGTATGGATTTTTATTGGGAGTTGAAATTATTGAAAATTTTAATGATCTAGGAAGGCTCCGTTCAATAGCAATTAGCTTTGTCATTTTTGTTGCCATGAACGCTTTCATTTCTTCTCAGGTTCGTGTTGATATGGCGGGTCATATTGGAGGAGGTCTGATGGGTTTATTGTTGGCTTTTGTCCTTTATGCTTTTAATCCGTTGAATGATTCTAAAAGCTTAAGTGTGATGCTTGTCTTACTTTTCTCTTTTGTATTTGTTTTACCAAAAGGACAAGTTGAATATTATCAATTTTTTCAACGAGTCATCTCAACAGAAAATAAAACGAATATTCTTTTTAAAAATACGAAGGATGATTTTCAGTTAAAGGATAGTCTACAGATGGTTATTCTTCCTCGGTGGGACTCTTTGGGAAAAGATCTACGGAGGATATCGAAAGTTCCTAAAGTTGTGGCGGCAGATACATTCATTGTTGGTCGGTACATTGAATATCGCAAGACAGAAACACTCTATCGCATCAGGTTAATTGAGCGCGAATCATATACCTACCTCGACAGCCTTGAAATTATAGGTAAACAACTTGATTCGTTGCCAAGGATTCGATTTGTTCTGAATTACCAGATACCTGAAGACGAAACGATTAGTAATGACACAACGAATTCAGAACAACTACCACTGCTTGAACCGATTAAAGTTTTTTATGATGGTTCATGGAATGAGATAGAAGACGCATCCGTGGCCATGTATTATCGAATTGGCTCTCGGGATTCTTTGGGTCGATGGCAGGGTTTTGTCCGTGACCATTATATCAATGGAGATGTCCAAATGAAGGGTAAATATTTGGATGGGTTAAAGAATGGTGTTTTTCTTTACTATAGCGAGCGAAGAACGTATGAGTCTGCAGGTCGTTATGAAAAAGAAAATAATATGGGGAAATGGGAGAGATTTCATTGGAATGGATCGCTGCAAAGCGAGGTCTTTTATAACAATGAAACCTTTGTTCGGAATGTTTGGGATTCTCTGGGCAATCAACAGGTTAAGGACGGAGAAGGAAAAGTAATTTCATGGTACACCAATGGAAAAGTAAAGGAAGAAGGTACTATTAAAAAAGGTAAGCGTCAGGATTTTTGGCATGGTTACTATACTGATGGAAGTCCACAATATGAGGAGCTCTATCAAAATAATAGATTAGTTCGAGGAGTTTCTTTGGATAAGAATGGCAAGCGATATTCATACGATCAATCAAGTGATTTCCCATTTCCGGCAGGAGGTATTCTTCGCTTTAAAGAATACATAATGAAAAACAAGAATTCACAAATAGCTGGTGGTCAATCTGGCCTAATGAAAATTCTCTTTTATGTTGATGAGAATGGAGTGCTCTCCAATTTTACCGTATTGCAAGGTTTATGTGAAGCCTGTGATCGCGAAGGAATTCGATTGATTCAAGACGGCCCTAAATGGAATCCTGCTTTACTTCATGGTCATACTAAAATAAAATCTCAGGCCTATGCTGAGATTTTATTTTAGTATGCTTTGTTACTCTTTCTTCAAACTCCATCCCAAACTTCCCAACAACACCAGAATCATAATCCAGGAAGAAGCTTGTGTTACTTTATTTCCAATTACATATGCGTCTGGCTTGAAGGTAAATTCAATGATATGTTTACCTGCCGGAACATTTAAAGCTCTCAATACATAGTCAGCGCGAAGGATTTCAGTTTCCTTTCCATCAATGGTAGCTTTCCATCCTTTCGGATAATAGATCTCGGAGAATACACCAAAGCCATTTGTCGATGACTCACTTTCGTATTTCAGATAATTTGGATTGTGCTCAACAATTTTAATGGTTGATGCACTATCAAACTCAAAATCTTGAACTTTGAACTTGGAAACATCTACAACAGCAGCTTCGCGTGTATTCAATTCACCTACTTTTTTCAATTCTTCTGTCGGTGAATTTACATTGTCAACACTCGCCACAAACCACGCAGCGCCATTGGCATATGGATTCTGCATGATCGTGTTTCGCTGGTCGCCATACACAAAGTACTTTACGTTGAGCATATTTAATACTCCGTACTTCTTAAAGTCAGGTCTTCCAGCCTGAGCATCCTGAATAAATTTGTTTGTCTCGAGGACTATGCAGGAATCATAAAGGTCCATATAACGTCTAAGTTTTGCACCATGATATCCACCAATGGAATTATGAGTGTAGGAGGTCTTTGCTTCAATCATTGTTCCTTGCAAATTGTACACGCGATAGTACATTTTGTCTTTTGATATTTCCTGATCGGCTTCTGTCGCTGCAAAGGCTACGTTTTCGCGTTTGCGCTGATAATTTTCTTTTGTTAAAAAGCGCTTGTCAATCACAGCAAGGTCGATAGTGATAAGAAGAATTAAAAAAGCATAGAAAGCCACAGGGGATATTTTTTTCCAGACTTCAAAGTAGATAACAATGAAAGCAGCAACGATGAAACCGAGAGAACGGAATGCATCACCTCTCAAGAGACTTTTACGATCATCAGCAAGTGCATTGATAAACCAGGGTGGTAATTGGCCTTCTTCATCTTTAAGAAAACTAAATACACCTGCAAAGAGAAGAAGCAACAAACAAAGTCCACCGGTTGATGCCAGTGCGATGAGTAATTTTTTCTTTGTCTCTTTGGTTAATCCATTCTCCATGATTTTTTCTAATCCCATCATTCCAAGCAAAGGCATAGCAAATAAAATAATGGTCAGTGTGAAGGTAACGGATCTGAATTTGTTATATCCGGGCAGGTGATCAAACAAAAAGTAATTGAACGATGGCAGACTGCTTCCAAAGGACATTAGCAAAGTGAGAATGCTGATGGGCAACAACCACCATACATATTTTTTATCTGCGAAGGCAATGCCTACAGCAAACAGGAAGATGATAATGGCTCCACCATAATACGGTGCGGCCCCAAAAGGTTGTTGAGGTCCCCAATACGAGGAAGTATAATTCGCCAACTGATTGGCCGTGTCAGGATTTCCAGCACTTGCCAGTGCTTGATAGGATTTGCTTTTTTGGTCACCTGCAAGATAGTTTGAACTACTACCTCCGTAAAAATTCGGAACCAGTAAAGTGAGCGGCTCGAGTAATCCATAGCTGTTGTTAAAGGCATAGGATCGGTCAAGACCGGCTACGTCTTTTGAGTTAGTTGTTGGAGATGCTAATTCTGATTTTCCGCGAGTTGAGTAGGCTGTATATTCAGTTGTGGCCCACATTGATCCGAAGAAGGTGCCCACAGCAATACAGGCAGCGACAACTAAAAGTCCAACCGTCTTTGCAAAATCAACGACTTGTTTTTGTTTAATGTATTCTATCAGTTGAACAATACCGTATGCTGCTATGATGATGAATAAATAGTAGGTAATCTGTAAATGGTTTTCACGCAAATGCAGCGCAAGGCCTGCCGTTGTTAAACCAAAACCCAATATTTTGTTTTTTGAAAAGGTCAGGTGAATTCCAGCCATAACCAAGGGCATAAAAGCAATAGCGCCAATACGATTGTTATGCCCGGCAATCAAGCCAATAATCATATACGATGAGAGTCCAAAGGCAATGGCTCCGGCAATGGCAAGGTATGGACGCACACCAAATGCCAACAGCATAATGTAATAGCAAATAAAGGCGAGGTAGATATTAGAAATTGGATGTGGAAGGTAGAGCGCGAAAGTAGCTTTCAGATAGCTCACTGCTGCATTCCCCCAATGCACATTGATGAGGTAAGCAGGCATGCCACTAAACATGGCAGGTGCCCACAGTGGTTCTTCACCAGTCTGATCGCGAAAATCACGAACGGCTTTTGATGAGCCTTCCCATTGCTGTATATCAGACTGGCTCAGGGACTTATGTTCTAAAAATACAGGACTGAAAAAGAAGAAGGTAATCAGAAGAAAAATACCTATGGCAAGGAGATGAGGCAATACGTGTTTCGAAAAGTTTATTTTTTTCATCGTGAGAATTATATGGCCCGCAAAATAAGAAGGTTTAGTTGATTTGCCTTTCAAAAATTCATTAAGTTTAAATTCAATGAAGATTGATGAATTAATTTCCTTACGGCTTTATAATCAGCGACTTTCTAAGACTGATTTTAAGAAACCGAGCGAGGTAGTGTCCTGGCTGGGTGCCGTGCAGGCTCAGGATTTTCTAGGCTCATTATGGACGGTCGGACAGCGGATGAAGAAGGCTGTTGAGGGTGACATTGAAGAAGCTATTGCAGACCGCAGTATTGTGCGCACCTGGCCAATGAGAGGTACGCTTCATTATGTAATGCCCCATAATGTGCATTGGATGCTGAAACTTTTAGCCTCCCGCATTATTGCTCGCGCTCAAACGAATTATCGAACTGAAGGATTGGATAAAACGATCTTCACAAAAAGTGCTAAACTATTTGCGCGAGCTTTGCGCGATGGCAAACAACTGGAGCGTAACGAAATGTATGACGTACTGGAAAGCGGAAAAATTTCACTTGGAGGTCAGCGTGGCATTCATATTCTGGTACATGCTGCGTTGGAGGGTTTAATCTGTGTGGGGCCGCGCAGTGGTAAGCAACATACCTTCGTGTTGTTGGATGAATGGATTCCAAAACCCAAAGAACTCAGTCGGGATGAATCGCTTTTTGAATTGGCGACAATCTATTTCAAAAGTCATGGGCCTGCAACCGTTCACGACTTTGCGTGGTGGAGTGGACTCACTATTGCAGAGGCTAAACTTGCGATCGGAATGGTTCAACCGGAATTGATCAGTGTATCCGTTGATGATCAATTGTATTGGATGACGGAAGAAATATCAGTTCCAAAAATAAAGAAGCCTCACGTTTCGCTTACTTCATGGTTTGATGAAATTTTAATAGGTTATAAGGACAGGAGCATGATCATTGATTCATCGGCAAGTAAATTTATCCAAAACCCGAAGAATGGAATTTTCAGTTCCAATATTTTGATTGATGGAAAAATAGTGGGAAGCTGGAAGCGCGCGTTTGTGAAAGGAAAAGTGGAGATGGAGTTGAAGCCCTTTCGAAAGTTTGATGCAAATGAGAAAGAAGCAGTTGATGCTGCTGTGAATCGATACAAATCGTTTGTTGTGAGTTGAGTTATTTTAAAATCGACCCGATCATTTTAAATTTTGAAGAATCAAATTAAATATTATTATGGGGAATATTCAATACACAAGTGTGTTCCCTTTACTCAATCTTTTGCTCTTGATGTATCTTTTCGCCAATCCTTGTGACTGGAGTCGGTATTTTTCTTTGGTGTAGTACTTGCTGTCTCGTCAATGTGATGACCTCAATAACTTTAAAGTTGGTAATGGTATCGCATCGTTTTTGTCAAATTCATGAATGAAGTTCTTGATTTATTTCCATAGATGAAATTGTTCTTTTTGACCGTTACATTGATCCGTTATTTTGAAATTTTTGAAGCCTGATTTCAAATCGATTTAATCAGAGTTCATTCTCAATCGTTGAAGCGTAATTCTTAGTTGTTAGTGATGTTGAGTATTAAATGACTTAAATCATCTATTCATTGTGATTTAAATCATAAGAGCCCCATTCCTTTCAAAATACCTTTCTTAAAAATTAAACCAGTCCTGAAACAAATTAAATACTATGAAAAATTTATTGACGATGTTGATTGCAATTGCATTGTTGACATCCTGCTCACCTGACAAACCGAAAGTTGCTGAGGAAGATGATTCGTATGAAGCCAATCATGAACCGGCAAAGAATGCTGTTGCAGAAGTAGCCGATCCCACTAAAGCTCTTGGTCAGATCAAAAATGTTGAACTCAAAACTCCGTTGGAAACAGAACGGATTGGAAGAGGTAAAGCCATTTATGAAATGAAATGTCAGGCTTGTCATAAGTTGGACGAAACGCGTGTGGTTGGTCCGGGATGGAAAGGTGTAACGCAAAGAAGAAAGCCGGAGTGGATCATGAATATGATTTTGAATGTCGACATGATGCTGGACCAGGATCCGGAAGCACAAAAACTTCTTGAGTTGTGCTTGATGCGCATGCCCAATCAAAATGTATCCATCGGTGATGCGCGCGATATCGTAGAGTTTATGCGTCAGAACGATGGTGTAAAATAGCAGTCTAAGCCTATACTGAATCAATAAAATCATGAAAAACATAATATCGATCATTGTGTTGATGACACTCTTTTCATGTGGTCAGCAACAATCATCAGTTCAAGAAACTACCACTTCAGTTCCTGACGTAGTAGGTGCCGGACAATCGGCAATAAACGACAGTGAATCTGCACCCAATGTGGTTCAAGTTGCAATTGGTTCTGCTGATCACAGCACATTGGTTACAGCAGTAAAAGCTGGAGAGTTAGTGGACGCACTTTCGAACGCAGGTCCCTTCACTGTATTTGCACCAACCAATGCAGCGTTTGATAAACTTCCTGCAGGAACTGTTGAAGATTTATTAAAGTCTGAGAATAAAGAAAAACTGCAGGATATTCTTCAATATCATGTCTATGTTGGCGTGATCAGCGAAGCGATGGTTCATGATGGAATGAAACTCAACCAGGTAAATGGTGGCGATGTTGTTCTGAATAAGAAAGACGGAAAAATCACAGTGAATGGAGCGAATGTATTAGGCGCAGTTAAAGCCTCCAACGGAATCGTATATGTTATCGATGCTGTGCTTTTGCCTCCTGCACCTGAATCAAAATAGCCAGAGACTTTAAAATAACAAATATGAAAACAAGTAGAATATATGGATTACTCGTGCTGGCGGCTAGTTCGGCCCTCACGTTTAATAGTTGTAAGCCCAAAGGGCCGGCAGAAGTATCGATGGGTAATGCTGCATCAAAAGTATACGTAGCACCCGGCAAGCATGATGAATTTTATAGCATAGTCTCAGGTGGATTCAACGGTCAAATTGGTGTGTACGGAATTCCTTCCGGACGATTACTTAAAATACTTCCGGTATTCTCTGTGTTCCCTGAGAACGGTTATGGCTTTAGTGAAGAAACAAAACCAATGTTGAATACTTCGCATGGATTTGTTCCGTGGGATGATTTGCATCACATTGCTCTATCCACTACAAAAGGTGAGCACGATGGTCGCTGGGCTTTTGCAAATGGTAATAATACTCCACGCGTTGCACGTGTAAATTTAAAAACCTTTAGAACAGAAGAGATTCTGGAGATACCCAATAGTGGTGGCAATCA
>JBDTTT010000153.1:0-11993 GCA_039930485.1 Chryseolinea sp. | reverse complement strand
AACGGGCACGGTCCGGACGTGAGGACGGACTTCAACTCGCCAGTGGCGAGTTGACCTTCTTGCTTTGTTAGACTCCTCAACCGAAACCTGCGACTCGCAGGTTTCGGTTGAGGAGTCTTTTTTGCGCGGACTGCGTTTGAACTGGATCGAACACTTTACACTCCGCGCTTGAGCACATTTCGAATTATGAGGAGTATTTCAGCTACTCCATGATTTTCGCAATCACATTCATTGGAAAATCTAACTGCTATAGATTTTTTAACTTTTATGTTTCTCCACCTGCTTCTTCAATTCCTGAAGTTCCGTAATATCCGTTTGTATTCCAAGCAATCCGGTTTGATCAAGGTGTGGAATATAGAATGCCATTTTAGTACTCTTCAATGTTTTGGTTTCTCCATGAAGGGTTTCATCGAAAATATAGGTTTCGCTTCCTTTCTTGATAATAGCCAGTTCCTGGTTGCGCCACTCTTGCGCGGTCTTCGCATCAACGAAATCAAAATCACTTTTACCAATTAGTTCCTCAACACTCATGTTGTGCGCCTTGGCTACAATTGTGTTCACCAATGCCATCTTGCCATCTTTATCTTTTAGGAAGACCTTGTGAGGAAGTTGATCTAAGATTCCGAGCAGTGTCGTTTTATACTTCTGCATATACGTGATCAACTCATCATTCTTTTGCTTGTCTTCTTTTTTGATCGTCTCAATTTCTCTCAACTTCATTTTTAACTCCTCTTCTTTTTCATTGGACTGACTTAGCATACCCTCCAACTCACGCCCCTTCCGCCCCATCTCCTCTTGCGTGGCTTGCAGCTCTTCCATGTTCTGGCGCATCTCTTCTTCCTGAGCATGCATCACTTCAGATTGCTGTTGCGATTGATCCAACAGTACTTTCATTCGGGCGGAAACTTTTGCTCCAATTATAGCAGATGCAACGAACTCGCCAGCCTTCTCCAGAAAATCCATTTGATACGGTTCAAAGAAATGAAACGAAGCTAGCTCCAGTATCGCCTCTGTTTTATCATTATACTTTAATGGAATGATACATAAACAAGTAGGTGTAGCGTGTCCAAGACCTGATGTAATTTGCAAGTAGTCAGATGGCACTTTTTTTAATACAACCTGCTGTCCCTCCAAATAAACCTGACCTACCATACCATTACCAATCTCAATTCTTTTTTCGATGAATTTCTTTTTATCAAAGGCATAACAAGCAACCAACTCCAAAAACTTGTCACTTTCTGTTTCGTCATTCAACACAAACAAGCTGCCTTGCTGGGCATTCATGTATTGCGCTAAAAACTTGGTGGCCTCTTCTGAGAGTTTTGTCAGGTTAGCCTGATGGTTTCGAACCAGCTGAGAAAATTTAGTTAAACCTTCATTCACCCAAAACCTTCGTTCATCTTCCTGTTTGGCAACAATCATTTGATCGCGCATTTTCACTAACTCTCCAGCAAGATTGTTAGCATTCTTTATATTGTTGGACTTTTCGAGTCCTTCCCACTGCACTTCGTAATTTTTAGACGTGATACCTTTTACAAATTCAGATGCTTTCTTAAAATTTCCGATTGAGTTTTCAATTACCTCTTTCGGATTTTTAACAGTAAGCTCCGTTCCCGGATCGAACAAAAATTTTCTGTTGTTTTCCTCTAACTCGACCAGCAGACTCCGTCTATCCTTCATCTCCTTGCGAGTGATATAAATAACGAAGCCCAAAGATGGAAGGCCAAGAAATACCAAAATGAATTGAATGATAATATTCCGATTCAATGCGGCCTCATAATCCGTTTGGGCTTTTAAAATCTGGGCATCCTCATATACAATATGACTTGACAAAAAAGGAGAAAATAAATTCCACAAATCATACCCCTTGTCTTGATTTAACATTTTCAAAAAAACTTTCATGCTATCTTGCTCCGCCTCTTTCTTCATCAGCTTTGAAAAGGCTACATACTCATCAATGCCTTTTCTTATTTTATCAAATTTTACAATACTAGTATCCAGTTTTTGAACCTTGAAGAGACTATCCAACTTTTTAAGGTTTAATTCATTAGCCTGAATAGCTGTCATCATCGGACTTAGAAGTTGTTCACTCTTTGTTAATGCATATCCTCTTAAACCCAAGTCCACTTGTCGTAGCGTTACAGAAAAAATCATATCCATACGTTGCTTCACTTCTTCGGCCTGTGCCTTTAGCTGTGTGGTCTCAATAATCTTTCTTTTATTTAGCCACGTAAAGGTGGCTCCTAGTACAATCAAAATCATGAGCGTAATCATACTCACCATTACGAGATTCTCTTTGAGTACTTTGTTCAACTTTTCCATATTCCACCATTCATTTTTTTGAACTATCTATGAAGCAGTTTTCAGGTAACTACCTTATTTTTTGTGTTCTATCACTTGACGCAAAATATTTTTACTTTTGAAACTACTTAGACTTAAGGGGCACGGATAACAGTAAAAGGACGAGGCTTCGTGCAATATAAACAACTGATATACTAAATCCCGCTAGTTTATGTCGAATTAAAACGTTTGCGGAAAAGCTAGCACTTAAATATGGGGCAGAGTCCGGCATGATTCGTAAATTTCGCTCTACAACAAAACCAGACTCATGAAAACCATCAACGACATCAATTTCAAGGGCATACGCGCTCTTATACGTGTAGATTTTAATGTGCCGTTAGACAAGAGCTTTAATGTAACAGACGATAACCGCATTCGTGCTACAGTTCCAACCATTACTAAAATATTGAAGGACGGTGGAAGCTGCATTTTGATGTCGCACTTGGGAAGACCTAAAGAAGGACCAGAAGATAAATATTCACTGAAGCATACACTTAAAACAGTCGAAGCGCTATTCGGAAGACCTGTAAAGTTTGCGAGTGATTGTATTGGTGATGAGGCGTACACTTTATCAGCCGCATTAAAGCCAGGCGAAATATTGGTGCTGGAAAATCTTCGCTTCTACAAACAGGAAGAAAAAGGTGATCTTGCCTTCGCAGAAAAACTAAGCAAGCATGGTGATGTGTATGTGAACGATGCATTTGGTACTGCTCACCGCGCACACGCATCCACTACAATTGTTGCTCAATTCTTTAAAGACAAATGTGCAGGATTTGTGATGGCTGCCGAACTTGACAATGCGAAGAAAGTATTGGAGAATGCAGAGAAGCCTTTCGTTGCCATTATGGGTGGAGCTAAGATTTCAGATAAGATTTTGATCATTGAGAAAATGTTAGACGCTGTAGACCATCTTATTATTGGTGGTGGTATGGCTTACACTTTCTTCAAAGCAATGGGTGGAAGCATTGGCAACTCATTGGTAGAGGCCGATAAACTTGACCTCGCTAAAGAACTGATTCAAAAAGCAAAATCGAAAGGTGTTGAACTTCATTTACCTATTGATTCAATCGTTGCTGATAAATTTGATGCGAATGCGAATACAGATGTATCGAATAACAATTCAATTAAAGATGGTTGGATGGGACTTGACATCGGTCCTCAAGCCAGTGTGGTATTCTCAAAGGTAATTGAAGAATCAAAAACCATTTTATGGAATGGACCAATGGGGGTGTTTGAAATGGAGAAATTTGAAAAAGGAACAAAGACCATCGCTGAGGCTGTTGTGCGTGCTACTGCAAAAGGGGCCTTCTCATTAATTGGAGGTGGTGACTCCGCTGCGGCAGTTGCAAAGTTTGGTTTTGAAGATAAGGTAAGTTACGTCTCCACTGGAGGTGGCGCGTTATTAGAATATTTTGAAGGTAAAGTTTTACCTGGAGTAAAAGCGTTAGATTAAATATTTTGTGACTTCATATATTAAAGCCATCGAAGTAATCGATGGCTTTTTTGTTTTCTCAAGAATAAAACCGAGCTTAAAGGAGTTAATATCAGTTTGTGAATTACCAACTATAAGTCGTTCTTTATATTCACAGTTTAGTGAGTTTGTTTTCTTATCAACAAAAATTGTAAACCATTTTTCAACTTCATTTAATTTTTAAAGTTATGTCAAACATTAAAACAACAATTGAAGAGTGGGCAGTGAAAGACCTGGAAGATGGATCCTCTTTGACCATCACCGTAGTGGCTTGTACTGAATTAGGTAATGAATCTAAACCAGGTATCCAGGTTTATTTCATGGGCAACATCGTAAACTATGAACCTCTAATTGTAGAACGCTGGGCTTATAAGGCAGGTAAAGCAGGCATTACTGAATTCCTACTTGAAGATCATTCCTGGACAGCACACGAAGATCAGTATGTAAAAAATTACCTTGTGCTTGGCTCACCTCTAAAAGCAAAAGTTGAAGTGAAGACGCGCAGTTCAAAACCGGTTATCAAAGAATATCCGCTTCCATTTGAAGTTGGATAGCAATTTGATTTCATGCCTACTTAAAAATGAGCCCCTCCGACAAAAGAATTAGCGCTGCAATAGTCGTTATCATTCTAATACACATAGCGATTCTCGCGATAGGTTTGACAACTCCTGCTCTTTCATTTTTAATTGCATTGATAAATTTAATGATTAGCTCCTCTATTCTTATTTACTGGACTCAAAAACAAATTCGAATTACACAACACTTTATTGAGTTAAGAGAAATTTTAGTTCTATTCTTTGAGGTTATCGTTATTGGCTGTGCGAGTTACTCTTTATTTATGCAACGCCATATTCAATGGCTCAATATTGCAAATATTATCATCTTAGGAATTCATCTTTTTTTCTTACTCGTTTTTTTGGTTTTTATGCTAACCTTCAAAATGAAAAGATTGTTTTAACTCTTAAAGTATTCGCGATGTAAAATTTCCAATTACTAAAACTGCTTACCTTAAAAACGTTATCTCTACTCTTCTGTTCATCTCTCTTGCTCCTTCTGTGATTCCATCACCCAAAGGTTTACTTTTTCCATAACCACATGTTTCAATACGGGTTGATAAAATTCCATGATCAATTAAATAAGAAGCCACACGCTTGGCGCGATTAGTAGAAAGTGTCAAATTATAAGCATCGTTTCCCTGATCATCAGTATGACCTGAGAGTGCTACATTAATAGAGGGGTTTTTCTTCAACCAACTTACTATACCATCTAATTCTGAAAATGAAGATGATCGCAAAACAGACTGATCAAATTCAAATTGAATATTTCTAAGAATATACGCTTTGTCCAAAACAACTTGATCTTGCTTAAACTCCGAAACAACTTCGGTAAGTTGACTATGTTGCGTATTAAACAATGGAACAACTTTCACTTCATCAATATAATAGTATGCGCTTTTCTCTAACATGATTTGTTGCACCGGACTAAACCGAATAAAATAATGATGCGTAGTTTGATTGTCAAAGAAATTACCGATGGTTACATATTGCTCGCCTCCTACTGCTCGATATTCTTTACGAGCCGTTTCCCAATAACCAGTTTCTTTCGTCAAGGCAGAATCCTGGATGATGGAAAGTGTTGGCTGAACTGAGATGACCTGATCATGTTTGACGTTTACCAAACTATCCGTCAACATCAAACCAATACGGTCAATTGAATACTTTGAGTATGATGAAAGTTTATAATGAAATTCAATTTCATAAAGCGAGTCTTTCAACAACGAAGAGAGTAATTTACATTGAAGGTATTCGCGATAGTTATTTTCTTTATCCATCCACAAATAAATTCCAACATAGCCTTTGCCTTCATAAGGATAAGAAACGCCAGCCCAATTATGAGGTACATCAGCTTCACCAATACTACAATCATTAAAATGATCAGGTGTTCCTAAATTTGCTGATCGCCAGGACCTCACCCTAAACTCATGTGCTGCCTGGCTAAAATCTCCCGGACAAACATCATATTCTTCAAAGCTGGGGTTGGGCGCTAAGTTTTGAGCAGAAATAGAAATTGTATAAAACAACGCTCCAACAAATATTGTCAGACATAAGAATTTACGCCTCCAAACAAATTCACAATTGGTCATACTGCTTTACTTCAATCCTATACAACGTCCAATTACAGAGTCCTTGCATACAAGCAGATGTTTTTTTCATTAGCGGAATATGAGAAGATTCAAAGTAATTAAAGAATGTACTCACCGTCTACTGGCTTGATCGGTTCGGGTACTTCTTTTTCACCTAATGTCTGAAGCAAATTTATTTCAATGGTTCTGGTAATACTTGTAATGGGAACGCCAGGAGCTGCATTTTCAAATGGATTCATGATGCTCATTCCATTAGCATGTGTTGTGTGATAAACAAAACCAATTACCCATCCAAAAAAAATGGACCACAGTCCGACAGTGGCTGAAATGGACATGGTAAGCAGAATAACAAAAATCCAAATGAATAACTTGGTAAAGTAAACGTATACCGTAGGAAAGACCGTATTATTAATGCGTTCAGATTTTCCCATTCCATCACCAAAACTTGCAATCAAATTTGCCATAGCATAGAAACGAAAACTATCGATCATTTTTTCACTCGACATTTTCTGAAGCTCTTGGGATTGAATATCCAAGATAGCGTTGGGTACATTTGCAAAAGCTCTGATGCTACTGCTCTCTTCCGGAGTGAGGAATTTTTCGTATTCCCTACCATCGGATTTTCGTAAGGATGATTGAAGTGCATATAAGAAAGCAACATGTCTGAATATCATTTTTTTCTGATATTGTTTCACACTTTCAACCGTTCCATCCGATGACACAGAACAGTACGCCACCATACTCCTGGCCCACTCGCGAGAATTGTTTACCAACTCACCCCAAATGGCTCGGGCTTCCCACCATCTGTCATATGCCTGATTATTGTTAAAACCAATAAAGAATGCTATTGCAGTACCCATCAAAGTAGGTAAAGCGGGAGGTATTTGTACTTCCTTCAACAATATGGTATCAACATAATAGGCTAAGACACATAAGCATAACATTAGCAAATCTACTTTCCACGTAAGTCGTACGATGCCGGTTAATTGAAGATTTTGTTTGAGTAACATATTTATTATTTAATGGAAGATAGTATTGTTATTAGAAACTCCGAATAGAAGAACAGAAAATCTTTCTTACTTATCTTCAATGTTATATTCCGAATTCTATAGTGATGACCTGAAATTTTTCTTGTAATTCTTTTCTACCTTTAACGTTCCATTGTCATAAATCTAAATATTGGTCACTCAAGTAATTCCCAATTCATTTTAGTGAAAAAGAAAATCAGCAACGCCTCTTTCCAATTCAAACAATTTGTTGTGCATCACGATCGATGTACAATGAAGGTAGGTACGGATGCTGTGTTGCTTGGTGCTTGGGTAAATGTAAATCATGTCAATCGCATACTTGATATAGGGGCTGGTTCGGGTGTGATTGCATTGATGTTAGCGCAACGTTCATCTGAATATGTACATATTGATGCAGTAGAAATTGGACATCAGGATGCCTTGCAGGCAAAAGAAAATATTCACAACTCACCTTGGCCGAATCGCATATCAATTTATGAAGTTCCAATCCAACAGTTTCAATCTGAAACGAAATATGATCTAATCATAAGTAATCCTCCTTACTTCAACAACAGTTTTCAACCACCTGATAAAAAACGTTTGCATACTCGTCATACAGTTTCTCTAGACTTTAATGAATTGCTACTTGCTGTTGCGCAATTACTCAAACCCGATGGAAGGTTTAATGTTATTCTTCCATTCACTGAAGGACTTGAATTTATCGGCTTGGCAAGCCAACATACTCTATACTGTTCACGACAATGGAGTTTCCGATCGAGAAATGAAAAACCAATTGAACGCTTACTGTTAGAATTCCGACTTCAATCAAGCAAGAAAGAAGAAGGGGAGATTGTACACTATAAAGAGACCGAAGAGTGGGCAGAAGATTATAAAATGCTGACAAAAGACTTCTACTTAAAACTATAAAATCCAGGTTCAAATGCTATTCTTTTTGGCTTCGAATAGCTCCTTTTCGGATAGAGGTGTTAAAAAAATGAAATTATTCATTCTGATTATCAGATAGTTATAACAAAATAATTACTTGTTTAAACATACACATACAATCTTCCGTTATACTTGCATTAACAAATCAAAAACTATTCCTATGAAAAAAATCAACACATTATTAGTGATGCTTTTAGTAGCAGGTGCTTCATTCGCACAAACATGGTCAGTTGATAAGGCCCATTCCAAGCTTGGCTTTAGCACTGTACATTTATTGGTCTCTGATGTAGACGGTTCTTTTAAAAACTTTGACGCGAAAATCACTTCTTCAAAAGAAGATTTTTCGGATGCTGTAATTGAATTGACTGCCGATGCTGCAAGTGTTAACACGGAAAACGAAAAACGTGATGAACACTTAAAAAGCCCTGACTTCTTTGATGCTGCAAAATTTGCAACGTTAACATTCAAGAGCAAATCATTCAAAAAGGTAAGTGGTAAAAACTATAAGTTAGTGGGCGACCTTACTCTTCATGGCATTACTAAATCTGTAGAATTAGATGTGATCTTGAACGGCATTGCAGTACATCCATATAACAAAAAGAGCATTGCAGGTTTCAAAATAAAGGGCGTAATAAAGAGATCTGACTTTGGTATAGGCGCGGGAACTCCATCGGCTGTTGTAAGCGATGAAGTTACGATTACTGCTAACACAGAATTTGCAAAGGATTAATTCAGGTAACTGTCTATTCCATAGATAAGCTTTACCTCTTGAGCAGGTAAAGCTTATCTATCACTCAAATGTTTCAGTGTACGCACTATGAAAATAGAAGAGGAAATCAAGCAGGAAAAATTTTCAAGCCAACATCAAAAGGCAGTGATCAATCTCATCTATACTGCAAACTGGCTGACCAGTCGCCAGCAGGATTTTTTCAAGCCCCATAACATCACTGGGCAACAATTTAATATTCTTCGAATCTTAAAAGGTCAGCATCCAAAGACCATATCGGCTACCGAAATAAAAGCGCGTATGCTCGATAAGAACTCAGATGTATCCAGGCTTCTAGATCGATTGGTGAGCAAAAATTTAATCGTGAAAAAAGCGTGTCCAAATGATAGACGTGCTGCCGATGTGAGCATTACCGAAGAAGGACTTATTCTTTTAAAAGCAATTGATAAGCAGCAAGCCGATATGGATCATATCCTTTCCCTTAGCGAAACGGAAGCTAAACAGTTGAGTGATCTTCTCGATAAAAGCAGAGGCTCTTAGATCTTCTTCAATTCATCCTGCACAAACGCCATCAGTTCGTGAATGTATTCGCGGCTGAAATCAAATTTAATATTTGCTGCTTTATAGATTTCAGGTATTGAACGTAAGTATCCTAATTTCAATGCATTCTGATAACCTTGTAATCCTTTTGCATTATCGTTTCTGAAATTACGCCACACAGCAATGGCACCCAATTGCGCCATGCCATACTCGATATAGTAGAATGGAACTTCATACAAATGCAATTGCTTTTGCCATAGGTAGTCTTTTGCTGATTGCAGTCCTGACCAATCGGTTATGGTATCTGCAAAACGATCAAAGATTTCATTCCATTTTTCTTTTCTGGTTTCCAAATTGTGGCCAGGATTCTCATACAACCAATGTTGATATTGATCAATAGTGGCAACCCAAGGTAATGTTTCAATAATGTCTTCGAGATGTTCACGCTTTGCACGTTTCAACTCTGCTTCATCTGTAAAGAATACATCCCAATGATCCATTGAAATTAATTCCATTGACATCGATGCAAGTTCTGCTACTTCTGATGGTGTTGATTTGAAATCATTCAGATCAAGATCACGAGTGAGAAAATTATGAATAGCATGACCACCTTCGTGCATGATGGTTACCATGTCGCGCAAAGTAGACGTTGCATTCATGAAAATAAAGGGAACTCCAATTTCTGCAAGTGGATAGTTATATCCACCCGGAGCTTTTCCTTTCCGGGATTCTAAATCAAGATGACCCATCTCTTTCATGATTGACAAACATTGTCCGAGGAAAGGATCAATTCTTTTAAAAACTTCAATAGTCTTATCGGTTAGCTCTTTTCCATTGGTAAAGGGCTTCAATGCTTCACGTCCTTCCGGATCAACAGCTTTATCCCATGGTCTTAGGTCTGAAACTTTCAGTGCCACTTTTCTTTCCAACGCAAGTTGATTTAGCATCGGCATTACTTCATGCTCGATGGCATCATGAAAATTAAAACAGTCTTTTGCCGTGTAATCAAATCGGCCAAGTGACTTGAACATGTAATCACGAAAGTTTTTAAAATCCGCATTGACTGAAACCTGGTGACGAAGTTTGATGAGTGTAGAGAAAAGTGAATCCAATGTCTCTTTTTCCTGTAGCCTTCTTTCTACTATTTTGTGGTATACCTCTTCCCTCTTCTTCCTGCCGGTTGACATCAATAAAACAGATGCTTGTTGAAGTGTTAACTCCTTGCCATCTATCGTTACCATCATGGCTCCGGATAGTTCGGCATATTTTTGCGTTTCGGTATTGATCTCCGTGTATAATGGAACGTTTGCTTCGCGGAAAATTTCAATTTCCTTTTTCAGACTGCGTATCATAATGTCGTAGCCTTCGAGATGCGCGAGATCCTGAAGGAAAGAAGATGAAGCCGCTTTCTTATTTAACTGGTCGGAAACAGGTGCAATTTGTGGTTGAATGTTTTGCACGAAATCCTGATACGCCTTTTTATACACTTCATTCTCTGTGTAGCAGGTCATGTTGATATAGCGCCAGGCCATGTCTTCTCCAATAACCGATTCCAACTCGCTTCTATCCTGAAACCATTTTTTCAAATCGTTAACCGAATGAAAATTTCGTTCCAAAAGATTATCGAAGAAAGGCTTCAATACATCCCATGATGAAACGGAAAAGTTCTCAGGTAAAAATTTACGGGTTGGACGGGTTGGAATTTCCAATGCTGACATACGGATCTGATTTTTAAAAGGAAATGCAAAGTAACAAAATGTTAAACACAACAGGCTGGAATTAGTGCCTACTTCAGCAATTTGCGTTCGGCATTCTCTATATTTTCGAAAGCGAACTTTTGGCAAACGTCTTTCATCATCGCTGAAATCTCGTTAAGACAAAGATTACCAATACTTCCTTCGTGAGTATGATGTAATTCTGTCGAGTAGGTGAAGGCTCCTTTCTCAATAGCGTTCCCAACTTGCTTGTAGGCATCGCGGAACGGAACACCATTCAGCACGAGTTTATTTACCTCTTCAACGCTGAACAAGAATTTATACTTTTCATCCGCAAGGATATTTTCCTTCACTTCAATATTGCTCAACATCAAATGCGCCATGCCGATACAATCCTTCAGGCTTTGAATTGTCGGAAAAAGTTTCTCCTTTAACAACTGCATGTCGCGATGATATCCTGAAGGAAGATTTGCAGTAAGCAAAGCAATATCGTTTGGCAAAGCAATAATTTGATTACATCTGCCTCGTATCAACTCAAATACATCTGGATTCTTTTTATGAGGCATAATGCTGGAACCTGTAGTCAACTCATCCGGAAAACGAATAAATCCGAAATTCTGATTTAAGAAAAGGCATGCATCCATTGACAGTTTTGCCAATGTAGCAGCAATGTTTGATAACGAACTTGCCACAATCCGCTCTGCTTTACCCCTTCCCATTTGAGCATACACTACATTGTAGTTCAAATCATCGAAGCCCAACAATGTAGTTGTCATTTTACGATTGAGTGGAAATGATGAACCATATCCTGCTGCTGAACCCAACGGGTTTTTATTTACGATCCGATAAGCTGCTTCAAGTGTAACAATATCATCAACTAGACTCTCAGCGTAAGCACCAAACCACAAACCAAACGATGATGGCATGGCCAATTGCAAATGAGTATAGCCAGGTAAAAGATGATTCTTATATTTTTCACTTTGTTGAAGAAGAAGTTCAAACAAGACATTAACTGCTTCAACAATTTCTTTTATTTCAGTACGCAAAAACAATTTAACATCCACCAACACCTGATCATTGCGCGACCGGCCACTATGAATTTTCT
>JBDTTT010000152.1:0-12034 GCA_039930485.1 Chryseolinea sp. | reverse complement strand
CCTACCCTTGCTACCTTCCGATCCTGGGGGAGTTCAGCAGGAGCTGGTCGTGCCGATTTGCCGGTGCGAATCTACAATTGATATTTGGAAATTGATAATGCGATTGAAAAATGTTTATGATTTCGTCACACAAGCCCTGAAAAGTACAAATTAAATTCGAGCGCACTGGAGGGTTCAAAACCATCGGCTTTCAAGTCATCAAAGATTTCGTTATCGAATTCAAGTTCACGCATTTCAGTCTCTCCATCTTTTGATATCGAGATTTCTGTTCCCTTAAATTCAATGGGATTTACCTTCACCAGAATTTGAGCACCTTCAAATTCCTTTTTAAAATATTGGTGAACAATATTGCTGCCTTTCGCCATTCGATGTTTATTTGAATATGGTTCGACTGAATCTTCCGGAGAAACTTTCAACTGAGCGTTTGATTTTGCAGCGGCTAAGGTACGAAGATGCTGAAGAAATCTTTTATACTTACGCCAGCAAATCGGAAGCTACAAAATTTGTCTCGTGGCCAACACACAAATCACTGGATGATACTCGCTCTTTTCTTCAGTACGTTATTCATGCCTGGAGTATTGGAAAAGATTATTCATTCTCGATTCGTCTTAAAGAGACCAACCGCTTGATTGGAAGCTTTGGAATTATGAATGATGAAGGGAAGCTTCAGTTTGGATATGCCTTAAGCCCTACTCAGTGGGGAAATGGATATGCCACCGAAGTTTGTAAGCATATGATGCTGTTGCTTAAAAATTTGGAAGGAGTAATCCGCATTCAAACTTTTGTTGATGTAGAGAACGTGGCTTCTGCAAAAGTATTATTGAAAAGTGGATTGATTGAAGAAACTTTGCTTAAAGATTTTTTTGCATTCGTTAATCAAGGTAACACTCCAAAAGACTGCATTCTTTTCAAACTTCCATGGGGGAGTGCTGAATCTCGGACAAGGTAATTCGCTCAATCAGTTTTGATTCTAAAACTTTTGCCTAGGTGTTCAGGTAGGTAACAACATCAGTTTTGATGTTTTGTTTGAGATTGCATTCAGCGAGAGGCAATGCACGAAGTACTTCACTATCCGATAGCCTCTCTAAATGTTTGAGATCATCCGAGTCGAAACCAAAGGCAATCATTTCTGAAATCAAATCATCCATTGGTAAACCGCTTGCAGGGCAATAATCATTCAGTTGTTCACTCCAGTCACCATGTTGCTGCATAGCACGCGTGTGAATTTCTTCTTTTCTTAGGTTGGTGATTTCCTGTGCTAGAAAACCGCAGTTACACAAACCCATGTGCCCTCACTGGTATTGATTGCTAGCTTCAATTTTCTTTGCAGTGTTACGAAGTGCTTGGATGAGTTCAATGCTGAGCGTTGACATAAGATTTCAATTTAAAGTGAAACACAAAGGAAGTCAACAATGTTCTTACAGAATAAAAAATATTAGAAGCGTAGAGTAAAAACAGTTTTTATGTCAGGCTCTGACTCAACGTTAATTGATCCGTTGTGCATCTGCATAATCTGTCTTGAAAGACTTAGTCCAATGCCTGAGCCTGTGCGTTTAGTAGTATAGAATGGAACAAAAATATTGTCGATGGCTTCTTTAATAATGCCAGAACCATTATCGATCACTTCAATCTTTACCACATTTTCATCATACCTACCGATGAGCCTGAGAGTAGGTTTCTCCGTTTCGGACAACGCCTCAACAGCATTCTTTAACAAATTGATGAGAACCTGTTCAATCATTTCAACATCGGCCTGAATAGTTAGATATTCAGAACTGCATTCATATTGAAAATCGATATGCGTTTTCTTTAATTCTGTTCTTAAAAGTTGAGCTACCTTTTCAATCAGATCCTTTAAACGTACACTGGTTATTACCGGTTTAGGGAGTGAAGTGTATTCCCGATAGGCATCGATGAATTTAATCAAACCTTTGCTTCTGTTTTCGATTGTGCTTAACCCTTCACGTAAATCATCTGCACCCTCTGGTTGCAGTTCGAAATGGTTTTCTTTTTTCTCCATCTCTTTATCTAAAATCTCCCGAAGGGTTGAGGTAAGTGAAGAAATAGGGGTGATAGAATTCATAATCTCATGGCGCAAAACGCGTGTAAGATTTTGCCAAGCTTCAAGTTCTTGTTGTTGTAATTCAGGCTGAATATTTTGCAGTGTTACCAGTTTTACATCAATTCCCCGAATGCGTAACTCCGTAGCTTGCACGGTTAAATATAACTCATTGTTGCCTTTGTATAGCTCGCCCTTTCCAGGCTCTACGCTATTTATAGAGTGATAGAGTTTTGGATTAACGTGTATCAGTTCACGAATATTTTTAATTCCAACAACGCCCATAAACTTTCGGGCATTTGCATTTACCAATTGAACATTGCCTTCTGTGTCGAATGATAAAATGCCGGTGCGTACTTGTTGAACAACGGAATTAAGGTATTGCCAGTGCTCTTCTTTTTCTGAACGCGCTTTTCGGAAAGCTTCGAGTACCTCGTTAAAAGCTGTGTTTAAATTTCTAAAGCTTGTACCAAGTTTGTTGTCATTGGCAAAACCTGAAATGAAATCGGAGTACTTTATCGATTCTAAAAATCGCGTAAGCTTTCGATTTGTCTGACTAACAAACCGAAAGAGTTCAACCAATTGAAATATGATTATGAGACCGGTAAGAGCCGCAGCGAAAATCATGTTTGATCGGGTAATCATATACATGAGTGCTGACAAGGTTAGCCCCAATAAGACAACTCTCAGTATGGCACGCGTACGAAAATCACTAAATCCTAAATTCAAAACAGCGAGGGATTAGATGCAAATGTAGGGTATTGATTCGTTGATTTGATAATTTGATGATGTGTTAATGAGAATTAACATTTTGACCATGCATATCAAACTTCAAATTTTGAACAATGAGCCTTGAATCTGAAACTGGTCTAAAGTCCGTACTTCTCCAACCGTCTGTATAATGATGATCGCGTAAGTCCGAGTTCAGAGGCTGCTTGTGTTATATTACCATTATACTTCTTCAATACTTTGCGAATCAAAAGTTTTTCAACTTCCTCCAGATTGTATTGTTCCAGATTAAGTTGACCCTCTTCTTTTGCAGGCGACACATTGAAATTGAAATCTTCTGGTTGTAAGACATTTCCTGAACTTAGAATAACAGCTCGTTCAATGGCATGTTGTAATTCACGGATGTTGCCAGGCCAGGTATGCTTGTGCATTCTTGATAAAGCACCTTCACTAATCTTGTTGACACTCTTTTCATATTTACCAGCATAATGTTTCAAAAAATGATTGGATAGGAGAGGTATATCTTCAAAGCGGTCACGTAGTGGAGGTATTTCAATTTCAATCGTGTTGATACGATAAAGTAAATCCTGACGGAAGCGATTTTCTTTCACCATCTCATAGAGCGGGAGATTGGTAGCGCAGATTAAACGGATATCAAGGTTAATATCTTTATTTGCGCCTACGCGACTCACTCTTCTATTTTGAATCACCGTAAGTAGTTTGGCTTGTAAAGGCATGGAGAGGTTTCCGATTTCATCGAGGAAGATGGTTCCATTGTTTGCCAATTCAAATCGACCAGCCCGATCTTCTTTAGCATCGGTAAAGGACCCTTTCTTATGACCGAAGAGTTCGCTTTCAAAGAGTGTTTCGGTTATTGAACCGAGATCAACACTCACAAAGTTTTCATTTTTACGAATTGAATTTTTATGAATTGCGCGCGCGATTAATTCTTTTCCAGTCCCATTTTCTCCTAGGATCAATACATTAGCATCGGTCTTAGCAACGCGATCGATAGTTTGAAATATCTTTTGCATCGAAGTGCTTTGTCCGATGATCTCACTATATCGATCATTTAGCGCCTGATTGATTTCATGATTTTTACTTTTCAGCACTTCAATTACATCGCGCGACTCACGTAATCGCATAGCGGAGTAAAGTGTAGCTAATAGTTTTTCGTTCTCCCAAGGTTTCAATACAAAATCAGTAGCACCAGCCTTGATTGCTTTTACCGCCATCTGAATGTCACCATAAGCGGTGATGAGAACAACTACAGAAGAAGGGTCGATCTGTAAAATTCTTTCAAGCCAATAGTATCCCTCACTACCACTGCTAACATCTTTTGTAAAGTTCATGTCAAGAAGAATGACATCGTAATCTTCCTGATTCATCAGTGCAGGTATGGCTTCTGGATTCTTCTCTATATCAACTTGCGCGAAGTGACGCTTCAGGTGCATCTTCGCGGCTTTTAAAAGGTCTTCATTATCGTCAACGATGAGGATTTTGCCTTGCTTGGATTCGGACATTCGGTTTTAAAGTTTAAGGTTCAGGCTCGAAGGTTAAGATTTAACTCACTCCGAACAGTTCGAAAGCGGGCAAAGGGTGTACCGAAAGCAATACAGTGCCTTTCCGCTTCAAAAATAGGATTTAGCCCCATACTTCAATGAAATTTTACGTTCGCATCCGGACACACACGTTCACATGTGAACGAACACTATACTGAATTAATGCCTATTGAAGCTTAAAACAAGCTTTAAGACGCTTGGCATACTTGTTGGCTTTGGGGACAAGTATGATTGTATGATGAAAGATTCATGCGTCAGTGTAACGTATTTAAAAATAACAGGTAATAGCTAAGGATAATGGATAAGAAGATCGCAAAGAAGTACTGGACTTTGAAACGGATTGCTACCTATGGAGGTGGCGCACTCTTGGTTGGGTTTATCGGTTATCAAATATTTTTTTCTGACAGACGTCAGACTTTAAAAATTGAGAAGGATAAGATTACCATCTCTGAAGTAAAGCGTGGTGTGTTTCAGGAATTTATTCCTCAGACCGGAACAGTAGAACCAAGCCGTACAGTTTATCTGGATGCGGTTGAAGGTGGAGCCATCAAACGCGTAGTGGCTGAGAGTGGAGCGATGTTAAAGGCTGGAGATATTATTTTGGAATTAAGCAACCTTAACAGAGAGATTAGTGTCTTAGACCAGGAATCGAACCTGACTCAAAGTATTAACAGAGGAAGAGAAACGAGACTTCAGATAACTCAGAATGCTTTGCGTCAACAAGAAAGTTTAGTAACCATTGAAAATGCATTGGCCGTTCTAACACCTCAATATGATCGTCAGAAAAAACTGTACGAGAAGAAATTGATTTCAAAACAAGAATTTGAAAAAACGCAGGCTGATTATTTGATGAATGTTAAACGCCAACAGATTACATATGCCGCATATAAGCTTGATTCAGTCGATCGGTTTCGTCAGATGGAACAACTAGATCGATCGGAGAGAAAACTCCTTCAAAGTCTTGATGGTGTAGGTAGAATTTTAGACAACCTTGTTATTCGCGCTCCTCTGGATGGTCAGCTTTCAAGACCACAATTGGACGCTGGTCAAAACGTTGTGCAAGGACAGCGTTTAGGACAAATTGATATATTGGGAAGTTACAAAGTTCGGGTTCCTATTGACGAATTGTATTTACCTCGTATTACAACGGGGTTGCATGCAACCACTACAATCGCCAACAAGGAATATGAATTGCAGATTGCCTATATTTATCCAACCATTCAAAATGGAAGGTTTGAAGTCGATATGAATTTTATTGGCGCAAACCCGGATGGTATTCGCAGAGGACAATCGCTACGTTTACGGATTGAGTTAGGTCAGTCTTCAGAAGAATTGCTTTTGCCCGTTGGTGGATTCTATAAAGACACTGGTGGCAATTGGGTATTTGTACTGGAAGGCGACAATAAAGCCGTAAAAAGAGAGTTGAAATTAGGTCGTAAGAATACCGAGAACTTTGAAGTGCTAGAGGGTTTGAAGCCGGGTGACAAAGTAATTACCTCATCGTATGAGAACTTTGGAAACAACGAAGTACTCGTGTTGAACTAATCAACAGTAACAAAAAGAACCATTACTACGTCTAAAACTAAATTAATAAAATAAACATCCTAAAACTGTAATCATAAATCCTTATCCCATGATCAAACTAAAGAATCTAGAAAAAGTCTACACGACTGAGGAAGTAGAAACAACAGCCCTCAACAATATCAATCTTGACATTAAAGAGGGAGAGTTTGTGGCCATTATGGGCCCATCGGGTTGTGGAAAATCAACCTTGTTAAACATTTTGGGTTTATTGGATAACCCATCCGGTGGAGAATATCATTTTGGTGAAAATGAAGTAGCACAGTATTCTGAACGTCAGCGTGCACAATTGCGTAAGGGCTCAATCGGTTTTGTGTTCCAGAGTTTTAACTTGATTGATGAGCTTACTGTATTTGAAAACGTAGAGCTTCCATTATTATATATGAAGGTTCCTGCTGCCGAGCGCAAAACTCGTGTTGAAGAAGTATTGGAACGCATGAACATCATGCACCGCAGAAATCACTTTCCTCAACAGTTATCGGGTGGACAACAACAACGTGTTGCGATCTCTCGTGCCATCGTTGCGAAACCAAAAGTAATACTTGCCGATGAGCCTACAGGTAACCTGGATTCAGCGAATGGTGAAGAAGTAATGAAATTGTTGTCTCAATTGAATGAGGAAGGAACAACAATCATCATGGTAACTCACTCCCCTTACGATGCAAACTATGCACACCGTATTATCAACTTATTTGATGGTAAAGTGGTGACAGAAAATATCAAAGAACAATTTCATATCTAATTGAACTTAATCTGAAAGAAAAAGCTGTTTCGTTTTGGAACAGCTTTTTTTATGCTTAAAAAAATGAACACTGAGCTGTTCAGTACTGAACAACTCCTTTCTGGTTGCTTTCGTTTCTATGTACACAGGATGCTTTTTTCGATTGGTATATTTTTGGCGTCTATGGAACCTTTGCGTGTTTGTCAAGTCTTCTAACCATCCCTAAATTCAAGTTACATGATAAAAAATCACCTCCTCATCGCCATACGCAGTATGATGAAGAACAAATTGTTCATCATCATTAATGTAATCGGAATGGCCGTTTCCATTGCCTGTTGCATCGTAGGTTATTTTGCCCATGAGTATGATACCAACTTTGATGCAGTACATAAAAACGGAGAACGTATCTATCGTATAAGTGCGGTCCGTGAATTTGAGAATACCTTAACTCGTTTTGGTTTTATTCCGTTTCCATTAGGTGATGTTGTCGACCGAACATTTCAGGATGTTGATGGATCAAGCCGCTACTTCCATTCATGGTCAAACTTTAAACGTGGGAGCGATCTCTTCCCCGCGAATATATCCTACGTAGATCCTGATTTCTTTACACTTTTTTCTTTTGATTTTATCGCCGGCAATCCGGCTGATATAAAAGACAAGACAAGTGTCTTTATCAGCAGAGAAATGGCAGTGCGATTATTTGGAAAGCCTGAGGACGCATTCGGAAAAACAATTACCCAGGTGTATGGAAGTGAACTGAAGGAATTACAAGTTGCTGCTGTTTTTAACGAGCAGCCTATGAACTCAAGCTTTTACAGACAAGAGGGTTCAGCCTTTTTGAATTTCGAGAATTATAAAGATGAACATAAGGACATCCGGGAAGATGATTGGAAGAGGGAGTGTACATTGTTTGTTCAGATCAATGACGCTAATCGAGCAAGCAATGTTCGGCAAGCACTACAGCAGTATGTTTCCAATAACAATAAAGCAAGGGAAGACTTTCAGATTAAAGAATTTGTATTGGATCCGTTAACCACTATGGCACATCAGGATCGGGCAGAAAGCATACGATCATCAACTTGGGATGCTCCTCCAATCTCCGCCATCATAGGCTCAATGGTTATGGGTGTATTGATTTTATTGATTGCATGTTTCAATTTAACGAACACTGCCGTTGCTATTTCAAGCAGAAGATTGAAGGAAATTGGAATTCGGAAAGTGATGGGCAGTATGCGCGCTCAGTTAATTTTTCAATTCATTGGTGAAACCATGTTTATTTGTTTTCTGGCACTTGTGTTAGGTTTAATTCTTGCAGATGTTTTAATAGGAGGTTGGAATATTATGTGGGAGTACATGCAGCTAACTCCTCATTATCTTGATAACCCTATCTTTATATTTTTTATGGTGGGTGTATTAGTGTTCACGGCCATTTTAGCGGGAAGTTATCCGGCATTTTACATTAGTAAGTTTGAACCGGTCAACATATTAAAAGGCAAGCTTAAGTTTGGAGGTACTAATTACTTTACTCGAATTCTTTTAGGATTACAATTTGCCATATCCCTGATTGCAATTGTCAGTGCCATTGGATTTATTCAGAATGCGCGCTTTCAACGAGAGTATGACCTTGGATTTGATATTCGAGGATCGGTAATAGCATGGCTCGAAAATGACAGTGAGTTTGATATCTATCGCAATGCATTACAATCCAATCCTCAAATACTATCCATGGCTGGAGCAAGCAGCGGAGTTTTTTCGAATCGGACACATGAGCCTGTGAAGTTTGAATCGAAGCAATCAGAAGTGGATATTATTGCTGTAGGTGATAATTACCTTCACACGATGGACCTTAAACTGCTTGAGGGTAGAGATTTTATAAAAAATTCTGAGACCGATCAGAAAGAGTCGGTGATCATAACCGAACAGATGGCGAAACTTTTTGGTTGGGATAAACCCATTGGAAAGGAATTAATCTGGAAGGATACCATAAACCTCTATGTAGTTGGTATGGTGAAAGATGTTTATACCATGGGACTCTGGCGTGAAATGGAGCCTATGATGATTCGTTATGTATCGCCCAATAAATACAGTCAGATTGTGATTAGTACCAAAGCCGAAAATGTTTCTTCTGTTAATAAATTTATGAACGAAGAGTGGAATAAAATATTTCCGAACAGGTTGTATAATGGCCGTATGTTAGTGGTCGATCTTCAGCGGGTAAATGAAGTGAATACGAACATTGCATACATGTATACCTTCTTAGGTGTCATCGCTATGGTACTTTCTGTCACAGGTCTGTTCACTCTTGTATCCTTGAATATTATTAAGCGTATGAAAGAAATTGGAATGCGCAAAATTTTAGGAGCTTCAGTGTCGAATATTACCCGGATCATCAATACAGAATTTGTCATCATCCTTTTAGTTGCTTCTATGCTGGGATCATGGGCCAGCCATACCATGACGAATTTAATAATGGGAAGTATCTGGAAATATTATCAGGGCGTGAATACCCTGACATTTGTAATTTCTATCGGGTTACTGTTAATCGTTTCATTCTTCACGATCGGGTACAAAGTGATTTCAGTGGCTAGGATGAATCCGGTAAGTACTCTAAAAGACGAATAGAGATAGTATTATGTATATTCATTGTTGATTTAACTGTCTCATGTTGTATTTAACAAAGATGTTAGCCAAACCATACTTCAGACATCATTTATTTTGAACCAATCACTATACTATGCTAAAAAACCAACTCCTTATTACCCTACGAAATATGATGAAGAACAAGTTGTATCTCTTCATCAATATCTTCGGCATGGGGACCTCCATTGCCTGCTGCATAGTTGGCTTTTTCAACTATGATTTTAATGTCAGTTTCGATCAGATTCATAAAAATGCATCGACCATTTATAGGGTTGGTTCAGTTCGTGAATTTCAAAACGAATTAACAGAATATGGTTATGCGCCCATTGCCCTTGGCAATTCGATCAAGCAAAATATTCCTGAGGTGAATGAAGTGGTGCGATACGCGCCTGAAGGGGGAAATTTCAGGATCAAAGATGAGTTGTTCAGTAGTGATCTTACCTATGTGGATCCACCTTTCTTTAAACTGTTTACCTACGAGTTTATTGAAGGTAATGGTGACTTAAAAACCCATGGCGAGATTTGCATCAGTGATGAGTTGGCCATTAAATTTTTTGGACAAGGAAAAGTGCTGGGTAAGCAATTGACCCAAATGCTGGATAGTGGAAAAACGAAAGAGTATGTTGTTGCAGGAGTTTTTAAAAAGCAGCCCAGCAATTCCAGTTTTTATGGCCAGGCATTTTCACATTACGATAATGCCTTTGAATTTAGCAAATCAGATTATAATGAAAATAGTTGGCGCTATAGAAATACTTTATTTGTACAGATTAAGGATCCAAGTCGTGTCGCTTCCATTCAGGAACAGCTTAAACCCTATGCAGCAAACAATAATAAAATCCGCGAAGATTTCATTATCAAGTATTTCTTGGTAGAACCATTCGAGGGAATGGCTGTTCGTGATAGTTATACAGACAAAAACGGAACATGGACCCGTGATGGTTCACCCTTAGCTGCTGTCATCGGAGTTGGATTGATGGGAATCTTTGTATTGTTAATTGCCATTTTTAATCTTACCAATACTGCCGTTGCCATCTCATCACGCAGACTGAAAGAGATTGGTATTCGTAAGGTAATGGGTAGCACACGGAAGGATCTGATTTTTCAATTTATTGGAGAAACGACCTTGATATGTTTTATAGCATTGATCGTGGGCGTGATTATTGGAGAATTATTTTTGCTTCCAGCCTTCAATAAACTTTGGCCTGATTTCAACATGGTAACTGATTATTTCGGAAGGCCCAACTTCATGATCTTTATGATCCTGACGTTAGTACTCACCAGCTTACTTGCTGGTGGCTATCCTGCATTTTACATCAGTAAATTTCAGCCAACCAGTATTTTAAAAGGAACATTAAAATTTGGCGGCACCAATTTATTTACGCGCACGCTGCTGTGTCTACAGTTTGCTATTTCACTCGCAGGCATTGTTTGCAGTTTTGCGTTTACTGACAACGCAACGTTCCAGCGCAATTTCGATATGGGTTTCGATCGAAAAGGAATTGTCTTCACCAATGTTAACGGACGTTCAGAGTATGAAACCTACCGAAATGCTTTAGCAGAAAATCCAGATATCATTTCTATTACAGGTACTCAAGCTCATTTGTATTCATCCGGATTCAATGATCCCATCAAACATGAAGACAAAGAAATTGAAGTCGATATCTTGGATGTAAGTGCAGACTACATACCTACAATTGGCATTACCTTAAATGAAGGAAGAAATTTCGAGGCAGAATCAGAGACTGATAGAAAGGAATCGGTTATTATAACAGAGGGTCTCGCCAAGAAACTTGGACTTATTAAACCTATTGGTAAAGAGATTGTGTGGATGGACACTGTAAAGTATTATGTGGTGGGTGTCGTTCAGGATATTTATAACAATGGTATGTGGGAGAAAATGGAACCCATCATGTTTCGGTATGCACCAAAGGATAATGTGAATCACATTTTGGTTAAGGCTTCTGCCGATAAGCTGATTGCTATCAACCAATTTATGGAAGCAAAATGGAAGGATGTTTTCCCCGATAAGATGTATGATGGAAATTATATGGATGAACAAATGATAGAAGCGGATACAGTGAATAAGAACCTTGTTAAGATGTTTGTCTTTTTAGGCATTGTAGCTCTTATGCTTTCCGTTACAGGCTTGTTTACATTGGTTTCACTCAATATTATCAAGAAGATGAAGCAGATTGGTGTTCGAAAGGTTCTTGGAGCGTCCACATGGAATATAACCACAGTAGTTAATAGAGAGTTTGCTTTTATTTTAGGAATAGCAAGTGTGTTGGGTGGATTATTGGGCTGGTGGTTGTCGGCCTTACTTATGGAAAGTATATGGGATTATTACCAAAAGGTCTCGATTTCATCCATGATTATTTCGGCTATGATCCTTTTCACAGCTTCTGTATTATCAATCGGGTATAAGCTTTATAAAACGACACGATTAAATCCAGCGAATGTACTTCGAGATGAATAACTTTAGATTAGCGATACAACTAAAAAAGCCGAGATTAATCTCGGCTTTTTTAGTTGTATCGCTTTAGAATTTTAGTTAGAGATGATTACCTTTTTTCTAACTACTTCACCTGTGGCAGACTTGATTTGAATAATGTAAACACCAGAAGCAAATTCATGTGTCTTCACTGTTTTCTTTTGCTCACCGATATTAAATGACGCATTGTAAACTTCCCTACCAAAAGCATCAACCATTTTCACCGGTAATGACTTGGCGTATGATCTCGG
>JBDTTT010000151.1:0-12040 GCA_039930485.1 Chryseolinea sp. | reverse complement strand
CTCCGGACAATGACGCATTACAAGTTGTGGTTCATTCAGTGAAGCAAGAGCGTGAATTTGAACAATTTACTATTTCGTTTGAGAAAACGGGAGAAGAAGCCGAGATGGTTTTCATCTGGGACAAAACATTGGTTGCCGTACCAATTACATTTTAAAACCGCCTACCGCGCAACAGCCTTAATCGTTAACTTTTTATTTTCAGGTAGTACAGCTTCAATAGCATTTCCAAAATAAGTAAGTCGTGATGTCTCAATGCCTTGCGAATTTAAATAGGTAATGATGGCTTGTGATTGTTGAATTGTGCGATCGTTGTGATATCGTGTTCGTACCATCATTGTGTCGCGTTTGTATAATTGGCCAAGCGTATCAATGTCATCAAACTGAGTTAAGATCGAATCGATTACCATTTCTGTTAAATCAGGACTTGTCTGAATTGAATCTTCTTCATAGCCACTAAGTAATACTTGTATTTCAAATTTGAGTGCTGGGTTCGCCTTTGCCAATCGTACTAATCTTTTAAGCTCAGTATCAGATGAGGCTTCTAACTTGCTTGAGTTCGGTTCAAATTTCACCAGATCCAACGGTATTTCATCTCCGGGCATTGGTGTTTTTAAAGTAACATTTACTTTTTCGCGTTGCGGAATTTTATCACTTCGCAAATCAAATTGTCTTGAGTAATACGTCATGTTACTCTGTTCTGGATCAACCGACATTTCATACTTAGAACCTTCCATTAAATAAAGAAGATACGTTCCATCGGCTGAGGGTCTTCCTGTGTAAACGCGTTTATTTGTATTCAAGTCCATCACTGAAATGTAAGCGGCAGCGGCTGCATTGTTTGCATCTGCAATACGGCCCTCCACTTTCATCATTCCACGCGGACGCAGTTCAGTTGGAATAAGAAACTCAACCAACTCATTTATATTTCTCGCATTAGGAGTATCTTTCAATAAATATCTACCTAGTGCGGCTACACTAATGTACTGATCATCTTTATCTGTATTAATATAATCCAATGCGATGGGTGTACTCCAGCTTCCATTGGCATATTTAGTTTGATATAAATCCATACCGCCTTTCGTGCTGGCCATTTTGTTAGAAGAAAAAATCAATGTTTCTCCATCAGCCATGATACGAGGTGTTTGTGAATTACCTGTGTTAATGGAGGATGGTAATTCTTCTGGCTCTTCCCATTGTCCGGTTGGTTTTTTCTTTGATCGAAAAATCTTGCATTCACTTGCATTATTCTGATCCATCTTTCCACAACGCATAAAATAAATGGTGTTTCCATCTGTTGTGAAAGAGGGACACGCTTCGTTTAATTTCGAATTAAGTGGTAGTAAAATGTTTTGCGGATCTGTCCATACAGTTCCCTTTAGTTCGCTGGTAAAAATATCATAGCCTCCAATGGTAGGCGATTTTGCAGAGGAGTAATACATTCTTTTTCCATCGGCACTCAAACCATATCCACGAAGAAAGGTAATTCGGTGATTAATATTTTTAGGAATGACTGTTGGTGGAGACCAGTCATTTTCACGGGAAGTATAGTTCAAGGTAAGTGCTCCGTCCTCGCCACTATCTGATATAAAAAGTAGCGCATTTCCATCATGACTAATGTACGGGGCATATAAGTTTAGTGACGGGTGATTAATCGAACTGGGAAGTCTTCTGGTTTTAGCTTGAGAAAAGGATGCGGTAACGATAACGATTAAAAGAAAATAAAGCGAAATGACTTTTTTCATAAGTATCTGAAATTTGAAGAATCTATGAAGCACAATTTACGATCTACAATTTTAATTCCATCATTCAAATTCGGCCTCGTAGCTCTGACTTCGCAAGTTGGAAGGGAAATATTTTCAGATTTTTTGTGAGTCCATCAGGTTTTTCGGGTTTGCAGTGTACCTTAGCTTGACAATTAATTCATACACAATTCATCTATGATCCAGGTAATTCCTTCTATCGCAATTCGAAAAGGCAAGGTTGTAAAGATGCGGAAGGGCGACCAGTCTAGTGAAAAAGCGTACGATGAAAATCCGCTAGACCTTGCCAGACGATTTGCAGATCACGGAATAGAAGTTGTCCATTTGGTTGATTTAGATGGTGCTGAAAAAGGTAGCCCGGTTAATTGGCATGTATTGGAAACGCTCGCTGGGCATACAGATCTTAAAATTGATTTCACCGGAGGTATCTCTACCGATGGAGACATCAGCAAGGCATATGAATACGGGGCCGCTTACATTACGGCTTCCAGTCTTGCCATCACTAATCCTGAACTTTTTGCTTCGTGGATTGTATCATACGGACGTGAGAAGATGACGCTTGGCGCGGATGTAGTTGATATTAAATCGAAAGAACTTTTGTTTAGGGGCTGGCAACAAAAGGCAGCACTCACGCTGTTCGATCACGTTGAGTATTTTTATTCACGCGGGCTGAAATATGTAAAGTCTACAGATGTTTCACGTGATGGTGTTTTAGAAGGACCAGCCTTCGGATTTTACCAGGAAATTATTGATGCCTTCCCTGAAATTTGTGTGTTGGCCAGTGGCGGGGTCCGCGGTGTAGATGACATTAAACGCTTGAACGATATGGGAATCTTTGCTGTAATTTTTGGCAAGGCCTACTACGAAGGAATCTTGAAACTAAAAGACCTAGAACAATTTCTCGTTAAGAAAGAGGCATAAATAAAAAAACCCGAAAAATCTCAGGGTTTTTTATTGTGTAATGATGGGATAGTATTTACTCCACCGTAATATCAAAGGTCAGATCAATATCCGTTTCTCCATCGGTTGAGGAAGTTGTATTGGATTTAAGATTAGGTTGATGTTTTAGTAATACTTTGAATGTTCCAGCGGAGGCCACGTCTGTTGCAGTCCATGAAGTCACCAATCCAATAGGTAATCCATTCGCATCTTCATCATTATAATTTAGTGGATCACTTCGATTGTCTATGTTTCCATTACCTGTTGGATTTGAGAAGACGTTATTTGTCCAAGCAAAGAAGAATTGATGTTCATCAGCTTCTTCTTCTATTTCATTTCCAATATTATATTCAGGATCTGTTGGTGCTGCTAGGTTGTTTAGAATTTCAAATGTTAGAGTATAGCTGGCATTCTTCACTAAGTTAATAGGATGGTCTATTGTGATACTTCCCGAACCAAGGCCATCAGGGTCAGTCGCGGTGGCAGATATAGTAGTGCCTCCACCAACTGGAGTAAAAATGAGTTTCACACTTGAGATAAACTCAGGCACATCTTGTTTTGCAGGATCTTCATTGTTACAGCCAGTTATTGCAGCCAGTGAAATCATCACTAAAATGCTACCAACTTGCTTTATTTTTCTGAATAAGAAATTGTTCATAGCTTGTTTGTTAATGCAACATAGTTGCAAATATAGAACATAAATTGAGATTTCAATTCGCTTATAGGAGAGAAGTTTAGAAGCTATACTTCACCGCGAATGAAATATTACGACCAACATCATCAGCATAGTATCGCATGCGATTGGTGTATTCGCGATAGCTGGTATTCAGAATATTGGTAACACCTACTTTAAAATCCATCTTCGATTTATTAACAGGATAGGAAATACCCATGCTAACATTCCACAGAAAATATCCATCTGGAGCAGAAGCAAAATCAAAAGGTGGTAAAGTTTCTCCAGCCTGTTCCGCTTGTATAATTTCATCTATACTTTTCTTAACTGGCGCACGATTTTGTTTTGCTGTGAATTTCAATTTTGATTCAACATAAAACGATTTCCATTTTTTGAGTTGAGGTTCTTCAAATCGAATATTCATTTCGAATCGATTGGAAGGAATGAAATATAAGTAAGTATTATTCTTTTCATCAGCAGCTCGAAGCAATGACGTTTTTGCACCGAGTTTTACTTTTTTAATTACTTGATAGTTTATTGAAAAATCAGACCCTAAAAAGGAAGCATCGGTTTGCCTGTATCGAAAGTAAGGAGTTGGGCCAGTGAAGGTTGTCGTTACACCCGTTGGCTTAAGGTAGATGTAATTAAAAATGTAATTGTAATAGACAGTAGCTTCTAACAGAAGTTTATCAGTGTTGTATTGATAGGTGTTGACCCACTTCAGGGCTTTTTCATTTTTGAAATTTGAGTTGTTGATGTCAATAATTTTAGTGCTGTCATCCAGTAACAAACCATATTCTACAGCCGCAGCACTTTGATGACGACCAAAACTATAAAGCTCTGCTACATGAGGAGGTCGCCATGCGCTGGCAAGCGAAGTAATGTACATTCCATTCTTGCGAACCTTTCGATTTGCCCCAACGGTCAAACTTGCATTGTGAAACTTCAGGGTGCTCCTGTACAATGCATTTTTGAAATCATATCCTGCAACATTTGAGTACCTATAATCATAGCGAATACCTCCATCTAAAATCCATTTTTTAAAATTGACTTTTTGAATGGCATAAACTCCAATGGTTGTACTGTTGAAATTTGGAATAAAAGGAATTCGATAGGTGCCGTCAATGTTATTATTATCCTGAAGCATACCGTTAATGCCAATACAACGAACTGTTTTTTCTTTGCTATTTTCCCATTCCATGTCAACCGTGTGGGTTATTAATTGCAGATCAATGGATGGGATGTCATACAGTTTCCCTTTGCGCACATCAAACTCTTTGCGCCTGTTTAGTTGCAGTCCGTATTGAATTGTATATTCATTATTGCCCACACGTTTATGTGCATTTAGTTTTAATAAGTCATGCTTAACGTCTTGATGTGGATTGATAAGATCATACGTAAAATCTTTGGTGTATGCAGGGGGTTCTCTCTCTAGTGCGTTTTTAAGATCAGCAACAGTCTCAACGGAAGAACCTCGTAAAATTCCAATCTCTGTTTTGAAGTGACTGTAAAATAGTTCGATACCTACATCTTCTTTATGATAACCAGTAGTTAATGAATAATTCAATTCATTATAGCCTGTGTTTGATAAGATGTAATCAGGCGCATGAAAGTCACCTGATTTTTTTCCGGTTCCCTGAACACGCCATCCAAAACCTTTGAATCTTTTTGAGCCGCCCTCCAGCGTTCCCGAAACTGTTCCTGATCTTCCGTTTGATTGACCTATTAAATTCAATTCTCCACCCAGGGTATTTGTAGTGGGTAAATCCGGAGGATTAACAATGACGACACCACCCAATGCATCGGTTCCATATTTAATTGCGCCAGCATCTTTTATCACAACAATATTGGAGGCAATGAATGGATCAATTTCAGGAGCGTGTTCGGCACCCCATTGTTGCCCTTCCTGACGAATACCGTTGTTCAATATTAGTATGCGTTGACTGTGTACTCCGTGAATTACCGGTTTGAAAATAGATGGCCCGGTTTGAATGCTGGAAACACCAGACAGTTCTTTCAATGATTCACCAAGCGACATTCCCTTTGTCTCTTCTAAAGCAGTTCCCGATAATACACTTGCCGTTTGATTTTGTTCTACATGTTGATATTGATCTGCAATAACAACTTCCTCCAGCATCTGATTACTTTCTGTTAAGACAACTTCAATCTCAATTGATTTCTCAATTTTTAAAAACAGAATTTTATCCTCATACCCTACATATTTTACTTCAATTCTGTATTTCCGCTTGCAAAGATTTTTGATTTTAAATAGTCCATCATTCCCTGATATTCCGCCTGTATTAAGATCCACCAATGAGATAGTAGCACCCGGGAGTGGTTCACCAGACGTTGATGATATTTTCCCCGAAAGGGTAATAAAGCAAGACTCCTGAGCCTTCAAATCAAAAAGGGCCATGGAAATCAACAGAATAAGGGTGAAAATCGACTTCAAAGTATTGCAACAATGTTGCAATATAGCAATTGTAAAATTAGGAGAGGATTAATCTACAATATCCTGAAGTTTATACTTCTGAATAATGTAATAGAGGAAGTTGAAGGAAAGAATGGAGTCGTCTGAAGATTGTTTGGACTCGGGTTTTGTATTTTCTACTGCAGGTTTAGCGGGACGCTGTGTAATTACTTTTTGGATTGAAGCAGCAGAATCTTTTAAAAGTGCAGGAGTTTGAGCCTTATGATGTTGATCAAATTGTTCAGAATAAATAGGCTCTCGGTCTTTTTCATCATCATTTTCATACGCATCTGCCGGACCAGCATCCTGTGCATATGATTGCCCAACGCTAACAAGCGAAAAAACAACCAGAGAGAAAGCGAATAAGATTCGAATAAGTTTAGGCTTCATACGTAATCTCGAAACATTCTAAACGGCAAAGAAATAGTATTTGTTTCTGAAAAGTACAGAATTAACAGACTATTGCCATTTTTTTAACAAAATCCTCAATCGAAATTCGCCAGATGTGCGCTATTTTACATTTTAGTGCATTCTTACATTGTTCATATTCGAATCGTTAACATGGAATTAACCTTTGATGCATTTTTAAAAGTCGATTTAAGGGCTGGAACAATCATTAAAGCCGAGCCTTTTCCAGAAGCAAAAAAGTCAGCCATCAAACTTTGGGTTGAACTTGGTGAATTGGGGGTAAAAAAGTCGAGTGCTCAGATAACACAGCATTATCAGCTGGAAGAATTGATTGGCAAGCAGGTAATTTGTGTTGTTAATTTTGCACCACGACAGATTGCCAACTTTATTTCGGAAGTTTTAGTTACTGGTTTTCCCGATGAACAAGGCAATGTTGTTTTGTGTAGTGTTGATAAAAAAGTGCCCAACGGCTCACGCCTCTATTGATGATATATTTCAAACAACTGGAAGAAATTACAAATGGCAAAACCATTGCTATTACAGAAAATAGTTTGATCAAAGCACTTTCTATTGATAGCAGAAAAGTGAGCGCTGATGATGGCACACTTTTCTTCGCGATTAAAGGTGATCGACATGATGGGCATCTCTATATTCAAGAACTTTACAAGAAAGGAATTCGGTTTTTTGTTGTCGAGCATGCTGTTGAAAAAATGGCTGAACTTAAAGGCGCAAGTATTCTTCAGGTAAATTCCGCAGTAGAGGCTTTGCAAAAGGTGGTAGCGTTTCATCGCGCACAATTTTCCATTCCGGTTATCGGTATTACCGGAAGTAACGGAAAGACAATCGTTAAAGAATGGCTCTATCAACTTCTTTCAGTAGATAAAGTTATATCAAAAAATCCTGGCAGCTATAATTCACAAGTTGGTGTACCGTTATCAGTTTGGCAACTTCAACCTCAGCATCAACTGGGAATTTTTGAAGCCGGCATTTCGCGTTCTGGCGAAATGGAAAAACTGAACAAAGTTATCCAACCAACAATCGGAATCTTCACCAATATCGGTTCTGCTCACGATGAAGGTTTTGAATCACAACAGGAAAAAATTCAGGAGAAGCTAAAACTTTTCTCTCGTATTGATTTCATAATTTATTGCAGCGACTACCTGGAGGTAGAAAATGAAATCAAAAAATTATCCTTGTCAACTTTTTCATGGGGGCAACATCCGACAGATGATGTGTATGTTCAACAGAAAGGGAAGTCCTATTTAATTACATATAAAGGGGAACGCACTTCTATCAGTTTACCTTTTGCAGACAAGGCATCCATCGAAAATTGTTTCCATTGCGTTGCACTAATGATCAAGCTTGGATATTCAATCGAACAAATTCAGGACCGCATTGAGAATCTCCGTTCAGTACATATGAGACTTGAGTTAAAAGAAGGCATTAACCAATGTCAACTTATTGACGATACTTATAACAATGATCTTGGTGGATTAGAAATTGGCTTACAATTTTTAGGCAACCAACAAAAGAAAAAGAAGAGCCTCATACTCTCCGATGTATTGGAATCGGGTCTTGATGAAAAGGAGTTGGTTGAGAAAATAAAAACGTTGGTAAGCAGAAGTAACGTATTGCACTTTGTTGGAATAGGACCTGTACTTAATCGATATGAGAAACTTTTTGAATCAGGATCCTTCTACCTCTCAACTCAGGATTTTCTGGAGCAATTTCCGTTTGATGAATTTCAGCAGGAGGTAATTCTGGTGAAAGGAGCACGCTCATTTCAATTCGAAAAAATAATACACAAGCTTCAACGCAAAGTGCATGGCACGGTGATGGAAATAGATTTGGATGCATTAATCCATAATTTAAACTTTTTCAAATCGCGATTGAAACCAACTACCAAATTGATGGTGATGGTAAAAGCTTTTGCATATGGTAGTGGTAGCATTGAGATTGGAAATTTACTTCAATATCACAAAGCCGATTATCTCGGTGTAGCATATGCTGATGAAGGTGTTGAACTGCGAAAAAACAATATTACACTTCCGATCATGGTGATGAATCCATCGGAAGAAAGTTTCGAACAACTTCTTGCTTATAACCTTGAACCTGAGATTTACAGTTTCAGTATTTTACGTTCACTGTTGCATTACCTTCAAGGTAAAGCTTGTGTTGTTCATTTAAAACTAGATACGGGTATGCACCGCCTTGGTTTTGAAGAAGGCGATGTTGATCAGTTGATCGAGTTGCTGAAGGTAAATACGCATCTTCATGTTGCCTCCATCTTCAGTCATTTGGCAGGAGCAGATGAATCGGAGCATGACACGTTTTCAAAAGATCAAGCCAATCGTTTTAAGCAATGGAGCGACAATATTTCAGGAGCCCTGGGATATAAACCAGATTACCACATTTTAAATTCTCCGGGCATCTTGCGTCTACCAGAGCTTCAGTTTGATATGGTTCGATTGGGTATTGGTCTCTACGGAGTAAATCCAACCCTTCATGATTTTGATCAGCTTAAGCCAGTGGCCACATTGAAAACGATTATATCTCAAATCAAAAAAATAAAAGCAGGGGAAAGTATTGGCTATAGCCGCAAAGGTTTAGCGGAGAAAGATATGACACTTGCTACACTTGCTATTGGATATGCGGATGGTTTTAGCCGTGCCTTTAGTAATGGCAAAGGCGTTGTATCAATTAACGAACAACGAGCGTATGTTATAGGTAATGTATGCATGGATATGACGATGGTTGATATCACGGGATTAGACGCTCAAGAAGGCGATGAAGCCATTGTATTTGGAAATGCATTGCCAATCCGTGAAATAGCGAAAAAGATAAACACCATTGCGTATGAAATTCTTACCAGTACAAGTGAGCGCGTAAAGCGTGTGTTTGTGACAGAGAGTGTTTGAGTTTACTTTTTCAAAATTCTTCTCCTGTATTGATTTTTTGTTGTAATCACATTCAGTGAATAAATTCCTGGATTAAGATCATCCATTGCTAATGTCTCTGCTTTCGCTATGGACTCGATCAAAAATAGTTGTATCAATTGACCTGATGCGTTGAAAGCTTCCAACTTCAAAATCTCTTCACCCTTTGGTGCTACAACATGCATTTCATTTTCAACAGGATTTGGAAAAACATGAAGCGTTTCGTCTTGATATGTAAATTGATAGGATGCAGAATCGATGCAGCCATCATACATTATCATCAAAGAATAATTTCCCGAGATCAACGGTTCGAAAGTTGATTGATTTGCTCCGATAATTTTTTCTTCGTTTAAATACCATTGGTTTCCTGTTGAATGGTTAGAGAGTAACAATCCATTGTTTTCTGTAATGATTGGGATTTCAAACTGCACCACATCAACATGAACAGAAGAAAGATTACTAGTACATTCATGATTGAAAACTGAGGAAGCGTAAAATGCTGATGATTTTTCGATCGGCACAATAAGACTTGAGTCCTGTGTTTGAGCGATCAAGCTGTGGTTATGATCATACCAATTAAAAGCAATGGCTTCTTTGGCATTTTCTATATGAAGCGTTGTCGTTTTGCTGTTGCATGCAGTTTCAGCAATTAAGGTAGGAAGATGAGTTAATTGCCTCCATACATTAAACTCTTCAATTTGTTCAGAGTGGCATAAGTTGTTAGCATCTACTGTAATAGTTGACAATTCATCATTCAGTTCTTCAGTTGCAATTTCAAAAGATAGACTGTCATTTTGCTGGGCAAGATACGAATCGATCAAACGGTTACTCAGGAGTACTTTATATCTCGTATTTTCCTGAACGTTTTTCAATTCTATTTTATAAAAAGGCGATGTGTCGCACATGATTGAATCATGTAGAATAGTCAAGGAATCTTTAAGGATTGGCGAATTGAAATACAAACTAAACCGATCGCTCTTAAACGAGGCAGAATCCTGAGTGATGGTAAATGAATAATTAGCGGTTGCAATATTTAAGTCTGAATTGGTAAAGTTATCATGAAGGACAATTTCATTATTCACAAATAGACCAAAAGCATTTGTTGCAATGGTATACTCTCCAATTGGCGAACGAACAAATGTGCCATCGCTCTTTTTTACAAAAGATAAATTTAATGGATAGGATTTTGAACAATCAATTCGGTCGATCGCTGAGATGGCCAATGGAGTTTTACTTCCTTCAAAAGAGAAATTCATAAAATCATTTGGAAACTTTACAACATCCAATGAATCGTATTCAGCGAGTGCACGATCCCGAAGTCGGAGATAGGTTTTGTCAGCATGGTCTTTTGTTTGAATACTTATCTCAAGGTAATCTGGTTCAGAAATTTTCTTTCGATAAAAAATTGTTGGAGCAGATGTCTTCGCTGTCTCTTTTATTTTTAGTAGCGGGTTCAGAGCGTTGGTCTTAATCCAAAATGATTGACCTTTTGCAATGCGACCACTACCCAAATTTCCTACCTCTCCATCCCAGTACAAAAAATTGCCACTACCATTATCGCGCACAACAATTCCATTATCAATGTGAGTTTTATCCCAACCACTAGAGACGTTCCAATCAATTGATGAGGGATAAGGATTCCCTACCAAATTCCATCCATCATTAGACGGATTACCTGTATTAGTAAATGTAGTAGGGAGAATAATATCACCCTGATTTATATTTCCGTTTACATCCCACGTAGTAGCGTTTGATGGTTCACGAATGAATGCGCTATAACCTTTGCCGACTACCAGAAAGTTTTCTGAAGCAGAACCAGCGAAGGGATAGGCAATCCAGCCCAGACTACCCGAAAGAGTTTCATCGTAATAAAAAAATGAAAGACTGCCAGGACGAATTCCAGGACCTGTACTAGGATCATCGAATGTTCCGGTGATCGGGAAGTCATCCATCAATGAATATATCGAAGCATTGCTTACAGGACTCGATATGTATCGATACATTCTTCCTTCTCCACTCATATAGCGCTGAACATTTACATTTCCTGAAACGGATGATCCTGTTGGCAGAGAATTTATTGAGGCATCTGCATTTCCATCGTCAGAAGAAGAGAGAAGAGTTAAATTTCCATTTGAAAATACAGTGGTGTTGGTTGAAAGAATGGATAGTGTTCCGCTCAGTTTTGCACCATTCGAAAAAGTGACAGATGTTCCGGAAGATTTATTGATGTTAGTATGATGTAATGAATCTCCTACCAGTGTGAGAGATTGATTCACCGATCCCGCCAAGGTTAATGTTCCTTCATTCGTTTGAATAGAACCACCAGTTTGCTCAGTAAGATTTCCGTGCAAAATAAAATTGGATGAAGGAAGTTTTAATAGCCCGATAGCAGAGACCGTTACATTGCCTTCGACTTTCGAATTGGTCTGTGCGATTACACCTTGCGAATTGTTTATGAGAAGATTAACACCACTAGTCCACGTTCCTAAACTTGAAAATAATTGACTCGCTGCTCCTTTCATTTCTACTGTTCCCACTCCTGTACCTGCACTTACTGTAATAGTACCAGCGATGAAGGAAAAGTTTTTGTTGACTCGCAGAGTGCCCGTTCCTGTTAATGAGCCAGAAGCAAACCGTAAGATGGATGTTGAATTCATTTCAAAATTACCCTCAACGTTAACCTGGCATTTTCCGGTTGTTGTTAGATAGGATGATGCCGTTGAGGCTGATAAATTTTTAAAATCTCCTCCCACAAAAACAGACGTTGTTGCCGCGCGACTAAACCAGACAGAAGATCTTCCATCAATAATTAAATTGCCACCGATAGTAATGGTGGTTGAAGTTGTAGCATCCA
>JBDTTT010000150.1:0-12218 GCA_039930485.1 Chryseolinea sp. | reverse complement strand
TCCACATTAGTGACTGAATTATCGCTCAATATCAAAAATGACAAGAAGGTTATTGCTGAATATTATGCGACTAAAAATAAGACTCCTAAATCCTATCAAGCAAACATCAAGGTAAATCTCAAAAATATAGAACCAATTGTTAATCTTTTAAACATTGATCTTATAGTGTCACCCAATACCTTATTTGAAGGACGATTCGTCAGCGGCTACACCACCATTCTTCAAGGCTATTCTAACATTAAATCAATTTCGTATCAGGGTAATACTTTTACACAATCCGATGTTGAATTTACCACGTCAAAAATTGCAGACAGTACAAGCATCCTCTCCATGGCCGTTGTCAATTCTGAAAAACAAAGTTTCGGAACAAGCTTAAAAACAAAAAATCTGTTGGCAGAAGCTATATGGAACAACAGTCATATTGATATTAGTTTAGATGCAGATCAAGACGGGCAATACAATAACGTTCGATTAAAAGGTTCAGTTGATTTCCTAAAAGACAGCACCACTATAATACTTCAACCCTCCAAACTTTCATTGCTTGAACGCGACTGGAATTTTTCAGAGGATAACTTCATTACCCTTATTGGTAAAGAGGTGAAGGTGCATCATCTGTCTTTGGAAAATAAAAATCAATCCATTGCTGTCGATGGACAATTATCAAGCGACCCTTCTAAAATACTTTCGCTCGCTATCAATCAACTTGATCTGGCTACCTTAAATGTATTGACAGACAAAAAAATTTCGGGCATCTTGAATGCCGACATCCGTCTGAATAATTATTACAAAATTCCTTCGGTTGAAAATGATATTCAAATCAGCAACCTGACCGTGAATGATTTTTTGATTGGTGATGTCACCGGCAAAAACAAGTGGGATACGCTAACCCATAAATTTGATATCAATGTCATGATTGATAGAATGCAATTGCGCACCGTAAATATTGTGGGGCACTACGATCCTTCGCATAAGAAAAGTCCATTAGATCTTATTGCTTCACTTGAAAAAGCGAATCTTAAATTGATCGAGCCTTTTATGAAAGGTATCTTCAGTCAGATAGGCGGCACTGTTTCTGGCGACTTCACTTTGAAAGGTCAGCTTGATGCGCCCGAGATAAATGGCGAAGGAAAAGTGAGTGACGGACAATTGATGGTGGATTATCTTAAAACCATGTATCAATTCACAGGGCACATTGGACTAACACCAAACTCAATTTACTTTAAAGATATTGAGATGAACGATGCCTTCCGGCATAAAGGAAAACTCAATGGTGCTATACACCATAAGAATTTTAATAGCATGACCATTAATCTTAAAGCGGATTTCCAAAATTTTCAAGTGCTTAATACTACCACGAAGGATAATAGTCTGTTTTTTGGACAAGCCTATGCAACGGGTGATGTAAATTTCAACGGGCCCATTTCAAATCTAAGCATTACAGCTAATGCACGAACCGAAAAAAATACAAGGGTCTATATTCCTATTGGTGGAACATCCGATGTTGAAACAAAAGACTTTATCAACTTTGTGAACTTCAACGACACCACAAAATCAAAAGAAATTGATCTGGCACTTGAGAATAAACTGAATCTCACAGGTCTTACTTTTGATCTTAACCTCGATGTAACTCCTGATGCGTACTGCGAAATTATTATTGATTTAAAAGCAGGAGATATTATTCGCGGACGTGGAAATGGTGATCTCAAATTACAACTCGACACAAAGGGTGAGTTTAATATGTTCGGTCCGTTTGTTTTCACAGAAGGCTTTTACAACTTCACTTTATACGATATCATCAATAAAGAATTTCAAATCACAAAAGGAAGTAAAATCTCATGGTATGGCGATCCCTACCAGGGAATATTAGACATCAATGCTTCTTACAACCAGATGGCTTCATTTGCACCGATCATCACCGATCCCACGATTAGCTCAGCACCTCAACTCAAACGCAAATATCCTGCGCAAGTAGCCCTAAAACTTGAAGGACCTATGCTAACGCCTCAAATTAATTTCGACATTACTGCTAAAGATCTTCCAAAAAACATACAGACCGATACACGCACAGTAAACTTAGATTTTGAATTTACTGCATTCAAAAATAAACTAGACGAACAGGAATTAAAGCGACAGGTTTTTAGTCTGATCATCTTAAGAAGATTCTCACCTCCTGAATCCTTTAACACCAGCGGTTCTGTTGTGAATAGTGTGAGTGAATTGCTTTCGAATCAACTGAGTTACTGGATGAGTCAGATGGATCAGAATCTGGAGATCAATGTGGATTTAGGAACCATGGATCAGGAAGCCTTTAATACATTTCAACTTCGCTTCTCCTACACTTTTCTGAATGGACGACTGCGCGTTACCGGTGATGGAACTTTTAATAATGGAAGCCAGGCCAGCGCTTCCAATCCAAATCCATCAACTGTTGCAGGAGACTGGACTGTTGATTACATGTTAACAGCCGATGGAAAACTTCGAATTAAAATGTTTAATCGAACCAATGTAAATCCAATCACCTCTACAACCGGTAATGGACAAAACGTAAACACTACTGGTGCGAGCGTGATTTATACTCAAACCTTTAATCGGTTAAAAGATATTTGGCGCACAAACCGTAAAAAGAAGGAAGAAGAGGATGCAAAACAGAATCTCAATCCAAACGAGGAGGCCATAAAAGAAGAAGATGGTGGTGAGTAGAATACTTCTTTTTTTGATTCTATTCCCAGGGATTGCCCTTGCTCAACAAAGTGATTCCGTTAATACTGTGAACAAAAAACGCCTTGGAGGATTTATCGCCACGTCTACCGTTGTTTACACAGCTTCTTTGGTGGGATTGAGCGAGCTCTGGTACAGCAACTCACCAAGTCAACCCTTTCAGTTTTTTAATGACAATGCCGAATGGAAACAGGTCGATAAACTTGGGCATTTTTTCTCTGCTTATCATTTAAGTTCCTCCACTTCACAAGCCTTGCGTTGGTGTGGTATATCTCCAAAAAAATCAGACATCATTGGAGCGATCAGTGGTTTCGCTATGCTAGTACCTATCGAGATACTGGACGGAAAATCACAAGCTTATGGAGCCTCTTCGGGTGATCTGATAGCAGATGCTGTTGGTGCTGGTCTTTATATTGGACAATCACTGCTTTGGAAAGAACAACGCATCACTCCAAAGTTCTCTTTTCACACTACTTCCTACGCTCCTATTAATCCTGATTTATTGGGCGATGGATTACCCAGCGAAATATTGAAAGATTACAATGGTCAAACCTATTGGCTTTCTGTGGATATGGATAAGTTTATGAAGTTTCCACGCTGGCTTAACCTAGCCGCAGGATATGGAGCCGAGGGTATGGTGTATGCACATGATCAACAGAATATTGATGCAGGGTATACAGCCCCTTATCGTCAATTCTACATCGCACTTGATCTTGACTTGACCTCAATCAAAACGAGGTCGAAAGCTGTTAAGGCCTTGATCTTCTTTGCCAATATGATTAAGATACCTGCTCCTACTTTAGAATTCTCTACGAAAGGAGTACGGTTTCATGCGCTCTATTTCTAGCAAAAAACGGAGCTGCTCAGGGAGGTAATCCGTCCAAATTCCCTAACTTCCTGAATCCTTAACTGAAAAAAATATGAATATCATGAAGTATGTTCAGCAATTCGCTGATCAGATTGGTGGCCAGTTTACAGATTACGATCACACTAAATCGGTCATTGTCGTACCTACTGTTGGGAGCAGATTTCAAACTGTGGTTGCCCTCACTCAAAAGAGTCCGGTGTCAGGCCGCGAACAAGCTATGTTCACTTCGAAGGTCTGTGAATTTAGTTCAGGCCTTGATCTGAAAATCTTGCTGGAACAAAATGCAAATTTCGATTACTCGAAATTTGTGTTGGAAGACGGATTTCTAAAAGTGGAAGCCTCTTGCCTCGTCGACACAGCATCAGACGATCAGGTTAAAGAAATGATTCAAGAGGTAGCCCAACTTGCCGATCACTATGAAATGAAACTAACCGGTCAGGATATTCATTAAATTTTACTCACGGATAGGATGTAGTGAATCTACAACCTATCATCTACCTTTACATTAGCAAGCCGCCTTATCGTCCCGATAGCTATCGGGAAGGAAAGTCCGGGCAACATAGGGCAGTGTACTTCCTAACAGGAAGGTGTCCCGCCTAGGCGGGATAACAGATAGTGCCACAGAAAACAAACTACCCGTTCCTGATTTTATCAGGAGGGGAAAAGGTGAAAAGGTGAGGTAAGAGCTCACCGGTTTGATGGTGACATCAGACGCATGGTAAACCTTACGCGTTGAAAGGTCAAATAAGCCACGATCATTAATTTGGTTAGCGGCTCGTTAATTAAGTTGATTTATCAACTTAGTCGTGGCGGGTAGACTGATTGAACCTGATTGTGAAGTCAGGTCTAGATAAATGATAAGGATCCCGCTCATGGCGGGAGACAGAACCCGGCTTATAAGCTTGCTTTTATTTTAAAACCTGTCGGCCATAAAAAGCAGACAGGTTTATTTTTTACCTTTTAATCAAGACCCATGTCAAAAATATTGATCGTAGAAGATGACGCCAAGATTCGCGCAATTCTAAAAGAAATCCTGGAAGAGAAAGATCACGAGGTGGAAGAAGCTGCCGATGGACTGGACGGCTTTCGAAAATTGGAACAAGGTAATTTCGATCTCTGTATCTGCGACATTAAAATGCCCAAGATGGATGGCCTCGAAGTTTTAGAGAAAGTGAAGGAAGCCGGAATTGCTACCAATTTTGTTGTGATTTCAGCCCATGGAACGATCGATGTCGCGGTGCAGGCTGTGAAGAAAGGTGCGTTTGATTTCTTACAAAAACCATTTGATCTAGGCCGGTTGGAAATAACGCTTCGCAATGCATTAGATAAAACAACACTTGTTAGGGAAACCAAAAATCTTCGCAAAAAGATTTCGAAGAAATATGAAATGATTGGTGAGTCTGAACCAATCAAACATATTAAAGAAATGATAGAAAAAGTAGCGCCCACAGATGCACGTGTTCTCGTTACTGGTCCAAATGGTTCGGGTAAAGAGTTAGTAGCACGGTGGATTCACGAAAAAAGTAAGCGCTCAAACAACTCTCTAGTAGAAGTGAACTGCGCAGCCATCCCATCCGAGCTTATTGAAAGCGAATTGTTTGGTCACGAAAAAGGATCGTTTACATCAGCCATTAAACAACGCATTGGCAAATTTGAGTTAGCCGAAGGTGGAACACTTTTTCTGGATGAGATTGGCGATATGGGTTTACCCGCTCAGGCTAAAGTGCTTCGCGCGCTTCAGGAAAATAAAATCATGCGTGTTGGTGGCGAAAAAGAGATTAGCGTAAATGTGCGCGTCATTGCCGCTACCAATAAAGACCTGCAGAAAGAAATAGCCGAAAATAGATTCCGTGAGGATTTGTATCATCGCTTAAGTGTGATACTAATTAAAGTGCCATCATTGAACGAGCGAAAAGAAGATATCGAATTACTGGTTGAGAAGTTTCTGGATGAGATTGCCGAAGAGCATGGATCGAGGAAGAAAACGATCAGTAAAAAAGGAATGGAACGGCTAAAAGAGTATAATTGGACCGGAAATATCCGTCAACTGAGAAATGTTGTAGAGCGGTTAATAATAATGGGAGGAGAAGAAATTACACCTGACGATGTAACGAAATACCTCTAGATCTTCTGATCCGTAGTATTCTTTTTAGGCGCTTCTTTCTTACTGTACGTTGGGCAAGTGTACTGACTGCAAGAAGAAACAAAAGCTGCAAGGATAACGAAGGCTACTATCTTTTTCATCTGTAGGAAGTTGAGTAAAACAAAAATATAACTCTTTACTAACAAAACAAACCAAAATACTATAAATCCAGCGGGTTTAGAATGGTCTCTATTCTATTAACAGATTACATCCTCTCACATCGCTATTGTCCATTCTGCCCAAAATCTCAAAGGTTCCGTCAGAATAAACTCTCCCAATATCCTCGGTCTCAATAAACGAAATGGAATTCCAATTCGCCAGATCGATAACGTTAATACCAGCCGATTCATCTTGTAACCCTTTGTTAAAGGGATCAGTTAGTTCTCGGCCTATTACCTTCATCCATGGAGGCTGAGAAAACCGATCTGAATGGACAGCATAAGCCTGAGAAAGAAGCTCGGTCATCCCATACTCAGAATATATTGCCGACACATTAAAACCTTCCTTTAAAATCTGGTGAAGTTCTGATCTTGTCAATTCCTTCCTCCTTCCCTTCATGCCACCCGTCTCAAAAACCAAACTATTTCCCAGATTGATGTCATATTTTTCAACAAGATCAAGCAATGCAAAGGATACACCCCAAAGGATAATTTTTCGGGAACTTGTCTGAAGCAAATCAATGTCGGCTATCAATTGATCTTGATTGTATAAATAAAATGCAGAATGAGGTGATTTACTTTCGGTAATAAAATGTTGCATCATAGCAATCAAAGAAGACCCTTCTCGCTCTTGGTACGAAGGCAGTAGTGCCAAAAAATGATAGTCAGTCAACGGGCCAAAAAATAATTCAAAATTACGTTGAGCATGTCTTAAGTAGAACCCAACATCCCGTACAAAATGCTTACTCGTTGAAGTGCCTGTTGTTCCGCTACTGGTAAAAAAAAATTCATCCTTCCAATTTCCTGTCTTTATAATTTGATTCTTAAAAAACGATATGGGTAGAAATGGAATTTGCTCAATGGTGCTGATATCGGCTGGAACAACAGACAAATGTTGAAGAAACTGGCTATAAACAGGGTTATGAATAGCCTGGAACCGGAATACATCCAACGCAATACCTTCGAAAGAATATTCGTTTAGAGTATATAATTTTGATTCAAAACCTTTAAAAGTATCCAAGTGTTTATCAACTTTAGCACGAATATAAAACTATGAAACTAGCGAAAGGGGTGGTTTTCTTTTTTTTGATAATTGCGTTGGAATCATGTTTCAATCCGCCTGAATTTCCTATTGAGCCGCAAATTGACTTTCAAGACATTGTGTTTAAAAAGTCAAGTGGTGCTGCTAAAGACTCCCTTATATTAACCATCACTTTTAAAGATGGCGATGGCGATCTTGGCGTTGATGGGGATAATACTAAGTATTCAGATTACCCCTTTCATCCTATCAATTACTTTTTGGCGAAAAATGGCGAACTGTTAACCATCTCCACCTTTAAGCCATTTGAGGATATTCCGGCAATCTTCAAAGTTGACAATGGTCAATCGGGCAAGTTAGCGTCTATCCGCACCCGAAATGAAACCGGCTACGAAGATCTGCCAGAATTTAACTGTTACAACTATACCTATGACTCAGTCTATGTGCAAGAGGCAGATAAAGACATCTTTGATAATTCTTATTACTTAAAAAAAATAATTCCAGAAGTACAAGGAGTTCATCCTACCATCTATCATTTACTGGATACTTTTTATATTGAGAAAAATACAAATCACTACAACATAACACTTGATTTCCAGATAAGAAATTCAAACGGAACGTATACCGATTACGATTTGGAAAAAGAAACTTGTGATCCTGTTGGCTTCGATGGACGTTTTCCCATATTAACAGAATCAAAAGTTCCACTCGAAGGTACCCTGCGATATAGTATGGAGTCATCTGGCCTTTCAATTGCTTTTCAAGGAAAAACACTCAGACTAAAAGTTCAAATAAAGGACAGGGCCTTGCATCTAAGCAATAGTGTTTACACCAAAGACTTTATGATTAATTAAAGCGAATACAGGTCTTTGAATCTCTGAGGGTTCACCTCCGTCATTAAAGTATACACCTTTTCAAAAACATCTTCAGGGCTTGGCTTTGAAAAATAATCACCATCCGATGCATATGCTGGGCGATGCTCTTTTCCTGTGATCGTTACAGGTTTAGAATCCAAATACTGATAAGCATCTTGCTCTTCGAGCACTTGTTGCATCATAAAAGCTGTAGCGCCTCCTGGCACATCCTCATCAGCAAACACAATACGATTTGTTTTCTTCACTGATTCTACAATGCTTTGATGACGATCAAATGGAAGAAGAGTTTGTACATCAATTACCTCGCATGATATTCCGAATTTCTCAAGATCATCAGCAGCCTCCATTACAACACGACACATCGAGCCATACGTAACGATCGTTACATCACTGCCTTCTTTTAATATTTCTGGAACACCCAGGGGTACAGTAAACTCACCAACATTATCAGGTGTTTTTTCTTTTAAACGATAACCATTTAAGCATTCTACTATTACAGCGGTGTCATCCGACTGCAACATGGTGTTATAAAAACCAACGGCTTGAGTCATGTTGCGCGGAACCAGAATATAAATTCCGCGAAGAGTAGTCAGCATCATACCAATCTGTGAACCCGCATGCCATACTCCTTCTAAGCGATGCCCGCGCGTACGAATAATGAGTGGCGCTTTTTGCCCTCCTTTTGTTCTGTACTGTAAACATGCCAGATCATCAGAGAGTGTTGGCAATGCATAAATAAAATAATCAAGGTATTGTATCTCCGCAATTGGTCTTAATCCTCGCAAGGCTGCTCCAATTCCCTGGCCAATAATGGTACACTCGCGAATCCCTGTATCAGTAACACGAAGCTCTCCATGCTTTTGCTGTAAACCAGCAAAGCCTTGGTTAACATCACCAATCTTTCCAACATCTTCGCCAAAGGCAAGTACACGCGGATCACGTTCTAGTGCAGCGTCAAAACATTTATTCAATAACTCGCGTCCATCAACGATGGAGGATGAATCGGAATAAATTGGATCAACACGCTCAACCTTTAAAGCCGACTCCTCAGAGAGGCTATGCAAATGAGAACTGTAGCGTTCAAAATTATCTGCATTGGATTCGTTCAACCAATTTATCAGAGCAGTCCGCACTTCGCCTTCTTCATCACGAAGAAGACGCAACGCTTTACGCGCAGCCTTCATAGTTTCCATCCGAGTCGGATTAATTGCATTGCTCAATTCTTCTTTGAGCGCAATTATCTCCTGACTTCCATTTGCTCCAATTGCCCTGGTCAATAAATCCGTTATGAAATGTTGATCCTTTCGCACATCATCCATGAATGCTTTCCATGCGCGTTCCTTTGCTTCCTTCGCAGATTGCTTCGCTTCCTTTTCAATATCATCAACCTCCTCCGGAAGAATCATTACTTCATTGATAATCCATTCGCGCATCTTCGCGATACAATCATGATCAGTTTCCCATTGCAGGCGTTCTTTTGATTTATATCGCTCATGCGAGCCTGAAGTGGAATGACCTTGAGGTTGTGTCATTTCCTCTACGTGCAACAACACCGGTACATGTTCATCGCGGCAAATTTTCTCCGCGCGTTGATACGCTTCCTGCAATTTCACATAATCCCAACCTTGTACCGTTATAATTTCAAAACCTTTTTCGGAATCAGTTCGTTGCAATCCAGCAAGCGCTTTTGAAATACTGCTCTTAGTCGTGTGATACTCTTGCGGAACAGAGATACCATAAGCATCATCCCAAACCGACATCAACATCGGTACTTGCAAAACTCCTGCTGCATTGATGGCTTCATAGAACATACCTTCTGAAGTAGAGGCATTACCTATTGTTCCGAATGCTATTTCATTTCCTTTATTTGAAAGATTAGTATACGCATGCAATGCTTCGTTCTGTCTGAATAATTTTGAAGCATACGCCATGCCCAACAAACGAGGCATTTGCCCGGCCGTTGGTGAAATGTCAGCACTACTATTTTTTTGCTCTGTTAAATTTTTCAGTTTACCATTTTCGTCCAACATACGAGTAGCGTAGTGACCATTCATTAAACGGCCAGCCGATGCAGGATCGGCTTCTAAGCTTGTATGTGCATATAGTTGAGCAAAATATTGTTGTACGGTAAGTTCACCAATAGCAAACATGAACGTCTGATCTCTATAATATCCTGCACGGAAATCGCCTTTGCAGAAAACTTTCGCCATGGCAATCTGAGCGATTTCTTTTCCATCGCCAAAAATGCCAAACTTGGCTTTGCCCATAAACACTTCCTTGCGCCCAATGATGCTGGCCTCCCGGCTTTCTACAGCCAATCGGTAATCGGATAAAATTTCCTTCACCTTCGCCTGCGAGAATTTAACCTTTGGTTCTTTGATTGTGTTCAAGATATTGGGATTTGAAAGGTGAACAATCGTTAGCATCAAAAGTAGGCATATCTCCTAACTTTCAAAAGCGAGAGTCTGTTTGTAATCAGACCAATCTCCGCTTTCTACGCACATGTCATTCGAGTTTGCTTCTGAAAATAAATAAATACCGAATTTTTGTTTTGCAATTTCAACATTAATAAAAATATATCCTGCATCCATCTCCTCTTGATGTATTAATTCTTCTGTTTTGCGATTTGTGATTTAAATAGCTCGACCACCATGCAATCCTTCTTATTTTTTGTTGCGATGGCGTATGGATAGTCCACCAATGAAAATAATTTAAAACCACACAATTCCTCTTTTCCTAAAAATTCCAATCCATCCTTAAAATGAACGTGGTTCTCCATGCCTGCCGAAGGGATCCATAAAAAGCGTAAAGCTTGTTTTTATTCATTCCAACTCTGTTTCTCTTATCAATAATTTGGAACAAGTTCTGAAAGCCAATAGGCTTAACAAAGGAATTTATAAGGCATTACATTAATTACAAACATCCGTTAGTATATTTGCGACCCTAAAACGATTGCAATATGATAATAGGAGTTCCGAAAGAAATTAAGAATAACGAAAACCGGGTTGCGTTAACACCTGCAGGTACGCAAGAATTTGTAAAGCGTGGCCATACTGTTTATATCCAAAAAACAGCTGGCGTTGGAAGTGGCTTTACAGATGATGAATATGTAAAGGCTGGTGGTAAATTGATAGCAGATGCAGCAGAGGTTTTTAGTCTTGCTGAAATGATCATGAAAGTGAAAGAACCGATCGAGCAGGAATACAAGCTCATTAAAAAAGATCAACTCGTTTTTACCTATTTCCATTTTGCTTCGTATGAGCCGCTTACAAAAGCGATGATTTCAAGTGGCGCAATTTGTCTTGCATATGAAACTGTAGAACGTCTTGACGGAAGTTTACCACTATTGATTCCGATGTCGGAAGTGGCAGGTAGAATGTCGATTCAGGAAGGTGCTAAATATTTAGAGAAACCGTTGAAAGGTAGAGGCATCTTATTGGGTGGTGTTCCTGGAGTGAAACCGGCTAAGGTATTGATCTTAGGTGGTGGTGTTGTGGGTACAAACGCTGCGAAGATTGCGGCCGGTATGGGTGCCGATGTGACCATCATGGATGTAAACATCAACCGCTTGCGTTATTTGGATGATGTAATGCCCAAGAATGTTCACACCATTGTGTCAAATGAATACACCATTCGTGAAATGGTGAAAGATCATGATTTGATTATTGGTGGTGTTTTGATACCGGGAGCAAAAGCTCCGATGTTGATCACCCGTGATATGTTAAAGACGATGCGTCCGGGAACTGTATTGGTTGACGTTGCTGTCGATCAAGGTGGGTGTATTGAAACCTGCAGACCAACAACACATGAAGATCCTACATTCATTATTGATGATGTGGTTCATTATTGCGTGGCGAACATGCCAGGTGCTGTTCCTTATACTTCAACGCTTGCATTAACAAACGCAACATTGCCATATGCCATTCGTTTGGCGAATCTTGGATGGAAGAAAGCATGTCAGGAAAACACAGATTTGCGCAACGGTTTGAATATTGTTCAAGGCGAGGTGGTTTATAAAGGTGTTAGTGATGCATTCCAGCTTCCATACGCTGATGTTAAGAAGTTCTTGTAACCAGATTATTTGAATAACTCACGCATAAAAAAGTCATCTGGTCATTTTGTCCAGATGACTTTTTTCTTTATACACATCTCGTTCTTATTCTATGAAGGTAATTTTAAAAACTGTAAACTGAACAGCATGGCTTATCGCATTCCGAGTACCGAGCTTTATTCAAAAGTTGTGCACCTGCGCGACTGGTCTTGCGCATTTCACACGTAGGAAGTGCGCGCGCGTAAAAAACACACAAGGCCAATCCGACTGGCGCGGATTGGCCTTGTGTGTTTTTTAAACCGGAAGATTAAATGACACGCTTGTGGCGTGTTATTTAATCTTCCGGTTTTTTTTGAGCGAACTGCT
>JBDTTT010000149.1:0-12487 GCA_039930485.1 Chryseolinea sp. | reverse complement strand
GGGATTAAATAAGCCGGAATATTTTGCCAATGTTTTTAAAAGCCTGAATTCACAGAACATTGAAATCATCAACCTATCTGGTGAACCTGCATTTCCAAAAAAACTGGAAGAGATAAAGAAATAATCCAACAGTTTGACAGGTTTTTCAAAGCGATGATGTGGACTTTTGAAAACGCATCTGTTAGTCGTGATCAACTGTTGTTTGAACTAAAATCCAAACCCAAGCCTAAAAACAAATCGTGGCGACTCTTCAAAATCTTCTTTGGGAATAAAAGTACCGATTGAAAAAACGAGCGCGTCCACAGGAGCTATCCATACACCACCACCGTAACTATAATGCCAGCTTTCGGAAGAGTCGTCATCAAGCCACACACGACCATAATCAAAACTTCCAAACACCCCGACTGTAAGAGGCACAATAGGATTGTAACTGCTAAGGAGTTTGACGCGAAGATCGGTGTTGTGAAAAAAAGTATTATTGCCATAGAACCGTTCCGTACGATAACCTCGAAGACCAAGTTGACCACCAATGGTAGGCATCTGAAAAAATTCGTAGCCTGTTCCAAAATTCACTCCACCTCCAAGTTGAGATGCCAATATTATATTTTCCTTACGATCAATGGCTTTGTAGAAAGCAAAGTGGGAGCGGAGAGAAGTAAACTTCTTATCCTGTTCTTTTATGTTTGCTGTCCAATTAAAGGACGTATAGAAACGAACGCCACGATGGGGTGAAAAGAAATTATCAACGTTGTTATAATTAAAATCAAATTGCGCTCCAGCATAAAATTTTCGGTAGAAGATATCTTTGTCTTCAGTTAATCCATAAATAGAAATGTATCGCCCCGGAGTGTTTTGGATTTCAGATGTTTCAAATACCGGCCCAAGACTAAAATAACCGCTGTTGCCACTGATGCGTTTTTTTATGGCAGGATATAAGCGGGTAGAACTTTGTCGAACGCGATAAAAGTCGGCATTATGCACTATCCTTTTTGAATCGTTTCCGACATTAGCAAAGTTGAATGCATAGGTAGGCCCGTGATAACGTGTGTCCAACAGGAAATCAAATTTACCAAATGCGCCAATGAAATCTCCACGGTAATTCAACTTGAAAGCATTGGTTGCAAAAGCATAGCTTCCGCCAACCTGATGATAGGCCGCATATGGATCTTTCTTAAAACCGTAGTTGATGATATTAAAACTTGCACCGGCCAACAAACCATCATCCGGATTGAAACCCAGTATGGGCAAGGGCATCACTATGTCGTATTGACTGTCGTATCCCCTGCGATCATAAAGATTGTATCCATAGTCTGAGGTGCGTTTATCTTTTGTCTCCTTGCTTGTAACGACTTCGTTCTTTCGCAGATCGTCATAGACAAGTGTCTTCTTAGAACCTTTCTTCACAAATGATTTATCAGTAAACTCATCTTTACCAAGACCCCCAATCAGTCGTACGGTAATACCTTTTCGCACATCTCCGATAATGATAAACTCATCATCATCTCCATTTCCATAAAGGTTAATGGATTTAGTATGGGCGTTATCAAATGTGCGTTCATACACTTTTTGTTTCGGTCTCCCTTTCTTCGTGATCTCATACACAATCACTCTTGTTTGATGATCGTTCAGGCGTTCCACTTCAAATCGTTCTTTCTCTTCTGTACCAATAATATCGACAGACTGTGCAAGAAATTCATAATGTTTCCGCGCGTTTTTTAGTAAATCATTTCTACGCGTTTTAAGACCCTTTATAAGATCAGGCGAAGAAATTTCCTTCGCTTTCTCTGGCCAGGACGAAAAGGCTCCTTGGATGTCTTCATCACTCAAATGTTGCTGAATAAACTTTACTTGTACCTCCCATTGTTCCCAGCTTAATTCATTTAAAAAAGTATGATCAAACAACCTGGCGCTCCAGGTAGTCCATTTCATATTAGGCATATCAGGACCATACGTCTGAAGTTGACGAAGGAATGGAAGTGTTTGTGCTGCAACTGCGGGAACGAAACCATCATATCGGGAAAATGCCTGATCGCGATCACGAGGTATGGGACGATATAGATTTTTATCGTTCTTGTCTTTTATGCGTGCCCACGTCCATTGATCATCATGTCGATCCCAATCGCCTATAATAAAATCAAATAAGCGCGTGCGCAGCGCCCATTCTTCATCCACTTTATTATCGTTGCTCTTAAGAATATTTTCTACGACATCAGGTGTACTGATGATTTCATCCGGATGACCAAAGAAATCTGCTTGCTTCCATTTTTTTCCACTCGGTCTTTCTTCAACCAAACAGAGTGTGCCACCAAAAATGGAGTTGTAATTTCCCAGTGCCGGTTGAACGGGAACATAATATAATCGGGGATTTGTATGATAGACTTGAATAGCATCGGCCAGTGAGGGAATGGCCAATGGTGCAAAGGGATGTGTGGATAAAAAATTATCCTCAACCAGATATTTAGCAGCCACCATTTTATTAAATGGAAAAGGAAGAAAGCGGCTCACATCTTTTGTCATACCCCGAAAAACAAAATCCCTTCCAACGGAATCACGAACGCGTAAGGAATTGGTTTGATTACCTCCTCCTTGCTTAACAGGAGTTACACCTCCGTTAAAGGTGCTTAAGTCAAGAACAGGAAAAGGATACTTTTCACGATAGAGACCTCTGTAGTGCGAACCCAATAGAAATTCATGCACTAGTCCAACAGGTTTCACTTCATTGCGGGTTACAAATTGTATGCTTGAATCGTTGCGTTGATCGTACTCTGTATAATCCAGTTTCAATTGTTCAGTTCCATTCTGGAGTTTGTCTTTTATTTTTTTCTGAAAGACAAGTGTTGCATCAGTGCCATCCTTATTAACTTCCCAAAACTGCGTCCAGGTTTCGCCTCCTTCATAGAAGAGTAACTTGCTAAAACCAGCACGTCCTGAAACAAATTCAGCACCCTTTCCTAAACGGAGCGGACTGTTTTTAGCACCACTGCCACTTACAATAAAGTTCTGATTTTCATTTTCAATATATTCCAATGCATGTTCATGTCCGCTGACGAAAGTGAAGTTGCCATTTTTTTTTGCTGCAGCCAGAAGGGATGAGCGCAACTCTTTATAGTTCGGGTTTGTTACATCTTGCTTTGAGCCAATCAGCGATCTGTAAAATACGGCAAGACTTCCAATGACAGGAAGCGGAACGTACAACTTTTTGCGAATATCCGTAAGCGGAAAGATATGTTGCTTGGCACTATATCCACCTCCATGCGGTCCATACGTAAAGAGAGGATGGTGCATGGCGATAACCACGTTTTTGTTTCGATATTTACGGATCACGTTCTCAAACACAAATTCAAACGTTGCCCTGTTTCTTGCTTCACATCCTTCATTTATTTTAGGTTCCTCCGACCAGTCTGCTAACCACCATTGTGAATCCACAACAATAATTACCACATCACCCAACTCCACTACCGAGGGACCAGAGCATCCATCATCGGGCAGGAAATAATTTTCCCAATCGCTCTTATCTGTTATGCCTTTATGTTTGTTGAGATACGATTCAATGTATTTCTCCTGGTCCTTTAATCCTTTCAATCCCCAGCCACGCCAATCATGATTACCCGGAATAAAAATGGGTGTACCTTTAAAATCGATCAAAATTTCAAGCTGCGCATTAATGTTTATCTCTGCCTGTTGCCTTGCGTCTTCATCTTCCTTAGGCGGCATGCCGTATTCGTAAATATTATCGCCAAGAAATAATACCGAACTGTTTTTAGACTCCGCTTCAAGTTTGGGTTTTAAATAGCGAAGCACAGGAGTAGTGCCCATCAGTGTTGGCTTACCCGCATCACCAATCAAATACAGCGTATGTTTTAGTAGAGTTTGTTCAGGCAACAACGTATTTTTCCATTGCTTACCTTCCTTCGAATATTGTGTTTTATAACTGGCACACGAGCAAAGCAAAGCCACAGTAATAAAGAGAATGCTTACGTAAAATTTCATTTTCATACCGGGGACTTCACTCTGTTCAATTCAATTTTCAATTCTCGTTATCCTAATTTTACATGCACACGCATCGCCTTTAAACCATTGATGCCTTGAAGTTCCTCCAACTCAAGCTCTTCAATGTATTCTTCAATAAGATTTTCCTTCTGCAATTGATGAATGTATTTTTTATACTCTTCAGCTTCAAGGTTATTGTAATATACTATTGCAATTTTACCAGGCTGTGTTAAACGTTCTTTGGTGTTTAGAATATTGACCTTATCAATTCGTTTTTTTATGACCTGGTACCGAACATTGTATGCCCCTTCAACATCAAATCTTCTTTCATCGTTTCGGAAACTGATATCAATGGAGGATGGATTGACGAAAATAAGTTGAGTTGTTTGCAAAGGCGTTTTAAGTTCTGGCAGCAGTGCATTTGTTAACCGTACAATTTCAGTCATTGACCGGAGTTGCATGAAACGCAATGCGTTGAGGTACGAATAGTCAAATGGTTTTTCAGGTGCGATGGATTGACCGAGGTATAAATCATATTCAATTCCATCGGTACGGAATTTTTCGAAATAGACAGGATATATTTTTTGGATTTCTGATTTGAACCGATCGATGTGCATGCTCAGCACAACGATTAATTTCTCCATGGATGTTTCCAGTGATCTTCGATTTAGGAAAAAGGATCCATGAAGAGGATCAGTCGATTTTTGAAAATTCTGAACAACGCTACTCATCATCGGAAAGGATGACGGTGCGCGCAAAAGAAAAGGCATTACGGTTGATGAAACGAAATCGTTAAATTCAGCCTCATCAATGTTCACCATGTTCCGTTTGATTCGCTCGCACCAATCATGACTTTTTGTTATGAGATCGTCAATTTCTTCAAGCGTAGTGTGTTGCTTTATTTTCTCCAATGTCTGGAGTACGGAATGTGATTGAAAAATTAAATCAGACTGCAATGCCTTGCTTCTCTCTGTTGTTGAGTTCCGGATGTCAATGGCACCATACAGCGGATACAGATTATGAAATGCTATTACTGGAATGGAAGCATCACTTTTCTCAGGATTAATATCTTTAACAAAACTCCACACAGCTTCCTTAAATTTCCACTCTACGGAAGGCTGAATGGAAGTGAAAACGGTTTTAATTTTAAAATCAATAAACGATTGAAGATCATGAATACTTTTCTGAAGAAGCTGTGCCATCAAAGGAAGAGCATGTTCCAATAAAGACAGTGATGATTCATTCAATGCACCGATCTCATTTGTATGCGCTTCCATAATACCCACCAAATCATAATTGTGAAAGATGGGTATTATGACCATCGCTTGGATATTGGACTGATGTAAGATCAGGTCAAATGGTAAATCTTCGCTTTGATCATCGTTTGTATTATAGAAATGCAACGTTGGATTGTCGTAAAATTGCTGAAGATATTTTACAAACACTTCTTCCGGAATGTTCTGCTCTCTCGAGGTCTTTACTAAAAAACTAACGGGCAAGCTTTCGTAAAAAGTAACGAGGTGTTTGTTGATTTCGAGAATTGGTAAAAGACCAAAATGAATATTGCTGTTGCCGACAAGGGATTTTAAGAGTGTCAATATTTTCTGAACCGTTCCAAGTTGGTCCTTCGGGTTTTGATCGGCAACTGCATTCCGAATGTTTTCCAATACATTCAAAGCCGTGGAGTCGTTCACCGTACAAATAGTAAAGCCTTTGAATTGAAATAAATCGATCGGCAGTTTTTGATGTAAATAGTTTATGTACCAGCCATCCATTGTGCCAGAAATCTTTTTAAGATCGATGTCTGGAAATGTATCCACCGGTAGCACGGTAACAAAACGCATATCGATTGATATGGTGATGTATTTTAACAACCCGGTATCTTCATCAACAAAGGAATGCGTAAATTCATTATGCAACGGAATGGACAATCCATAAACCTTGTTTAGAATAAAAGAGTAGATGTGCGAATAACGCCACTGATCAATTCGTTCTTCTTCTGCCAACCGTTCCCTTTCTGCTCGACCAGCACCTGCCTTAAAGAATTTTTGCAGCAAAGAATAAAAAGCATCCGTTCCATAGAATATGGTAGGAGAGAGGGGATGGCCAAGTCCCCATAAATAACTTTTCTCATCAGAGATGGAAGGGACTACTGCAGCATATACAAGTTCATATAAAAGTTTCTTATCCGCGGATGAATCCACTTCGATATCTTCCAGCCACTCGGGATGATGATCGGCCTGGTCGAGGATGAATTGAAAGAAATTTTTTTTTATGGTACTCTCCTGAGCTTTCTGCTTACGGATGTAATCAAAGAAGTGTACAAACGAAAGAACAGAGTTTTTCTTTGTTGAAAATTTTGTTAATCGTGGGTTGATAATCTCGGCTTCTAATCTCATTGCAATGGTAGATTGGAGTGATCAACGAAGTATATATTCAATATGTAAAGTATTATCATTGTTTGTCGTTAGGATGGAAGGTAAATTTCAAAATGTTGCCGTTGCGCGTTTCATTACCTTCATTTGAAACGTACAAATTTTGATCTTCATCAAAAGCAATCCCCTCAGGTTGAATAAATATTTTTGGATTGAGTGCGTACACGGTTTTAATTTTCCAGTCGCCATCGGTAATCATCAATAGCTTATTGACAGATGAAATAATATACCATTCTTTGGTGGCTAGATTCCAGGCCAGTGCAGAGGCGCGAAACCCAAACTTTAAATCGTATTGGTCACGTACTTTTTTAATGTCGATTGAAAAAGGTTTGACGGTTATAATGCTGTCGTTGTTCAACTCCAATTCATATCCTTGAATCTGTTTCTTCTCCTGATCACACTCTTTACAGAGCACATACAGTTTGTTGTCGCGACTGTGCAGGCTTTCGTATTCACCTTTTGGCAAAATCTTTTTCCATTCCTCTGCAGACACTTTCTTATTTATAATACTGTCGGAAGGAAATGAGAACAATGTGCCATCACTTCGCAAAACAAATATGCTGTTGTTAACAAGGGCTACATCTTCATAATCAGCAGGCTTACTAAATCGGCTGAAGCCCGGTCTTTTGTTAACAGAATTCAAAAAATAAAGTTTCCCTTGCTCATCATTTATCGCCAATGGCAAATGTGAACTATCATTCAGAAAGGTAATCCCTGAAATTTCCAGTAAGTCATCTTTCATGATGGTCTTTTCAGGATTGGAGAAGTCATAGACTGCTGGCCCTTCTTCTGGTTGTGTACCATCGCACGATGCAAGGAGAAAAATTCCTATACATATTTTAATCGCGGGATTAAGAAAGGAAAATGAATTGTAAAGTTGTAATCGATATCTCTTCAGGTTCATGATACTAAGGTGGCAACCAGAAAGGCGATAACCGAAACGACAATACCAAACATAAAAACGTTGTACGCAGCACGAAGTAGTTTATATTTTCTACCCAACACAACTCCTTGTGAGTAAACATCTTTAATCAAGCTTTTATAGAGATATTGATTGTCGTCCATCATCACCATCATACTGGCAGTGTAGTCTTTCAAATTCATCTTGTAAAAATTTCCAAAGAACAATAAGTTCACTTTTTTATCCTCTACATCCTTTTGTGTATAAATGCCAGGTGAAATCTGCGGACGCGTTGCCAGAATTGAAAAAATGATCGTAACGAGGTTGACGGAAAGTAAAAAAATGACCGGGATAGTAAGTGTTGGATTTTCCTCAAGCTTACGGAGCAATACACTTAGCAGAACAGAAAGTATAATGGAGTTTACAGTGATCATGATGGAAGCTTTGCTATCCGCCATGTCACTCAAACGTTGATGGTTATTGGAAGTTATGCGGAACATCGTTTCAATACCGCGTTTCGGTTTCTTATTTTTCTTTTCTTTTTTCATGTGGTCTGTTTTCATAGGCTTTTCTGAGGTTGTATCTACCTCATCCTGATCTTCCATTATTTTTCCTTCCAAGACCTCTTTATTCTTTTTCTTTCCGGCATTGAGTATTTGCTTAGCATAATCGGTATGATAATGATGCGATTCCAAAAGCTGAATGGCCCTCTTACCCCAGTCTCTTTTCGTAAAGTGTTTTCGAAAAAGGATGTTACATTCTTCACGGATCATCCGATTGCTTTTATCAAACTCCTGTGTACCCAAATGAAACAGATCGGCATCGCATAGGATTTGTTCAACCAGGTCTTTAGGCTGCTGTGGCATTTGGGTTGCCATAATGCAACCAGAGACGCGATTGATTACGTTTTCATCTATTTTTTCGTGGCGTAAAAAGCGCTGTGCCTGCGCAACACTTTTTTCTTCGTGGTGATTGGTGTCCTCAAAGTAGCCCACATCATGAAACCATGCTGAAACCATTAATACCAGGTAATCCTCATCGCCTAATGCATAGTGTTTCGCTATTTTATCAGCAGCGTTAACTACATTTTCGGTGTGGTGCAGGTTGTGATAGAGAAATGGCTCGTCTTTATTTTGATCAAAAATAGACCAGGCAGTTTGCCTTGCCCGTTCGATGAGCGCGTTCGAAGTGAATAGTCTATTCATGGAAATGGGCCGTACCTTCAAATTTACAAGATTCTTATAACTTCAAGATTGACTCATCAGATTTACTATTGACATAGAATTGCTACTCACACCGTTTTTGTTTACAAAACACAGAGTTGTGCAGGTGAATAACTTTATCCTAATTTTAAAAGTTCAATTATTTTGGTTGAGAAAACCAATTTTAAACATAGAATTCTTCGGAAATGACGCTAAGGCAACGATTCTTATTTAATCGGGGAGCGAATATAAAGCTCAAGTGTAAAAGCCATCCCTGACTTCCTTATAGCGATTACATCATTCGGCAGGCGGTTGCTGATGTTTTGACGATATGCCACAAAGGCTTCCATTCCAATCAATTTAGAAAAGGATTTATTGTAGGCTATTCCCATGTCAATATCCGTTCTTCCAAATGAGCATGCCACACTTTGCTGGCGAACGAGATAATTTCTATTCAGTGCTTCTGCCTTTATATAAAATATATCTGACTTCGATGCATTATACCGCCATGCTACTTTGTAAGGAATGCTTATTTCAATTCCGGCTTTCTTAGAGAAGTTGTAATGAAATACAAAAATGGGTAATATGGTTATTCCGGTAAAACTCTTGTTTACAATCAGTCCGGCACCTATTTCTTTATTGTTGGATTTCTTTTTGAGAAAAGCGGCAGAGAAGGTGTAGTTTAATGGAAAACTATTAAACTTATAATCTCCAAAATTTCCACTCTTGTTAACGTTGGCATTGAAGATAAGCCATGATGAACTGTCTACCGCAACAATCGATCTTAAATCAGCTCCGGCATAACGCAGATTCCAATGCGAGAGCATGTGAATGGAATTTTCACCATTGTCTTCAAATTCCAATTGCTCTGTTCGATATTGAGGGCTAATGGCGGCCGTAAATTTTGAATTGTGAACGACAGGTATCCACATTTTAAAATAGAAATCTTCTTGTGTGTATACTTTTTCTTGTGAATTAACGGTCCGGTAGCTTCTTCCCGGAGCTTGCGTGTGTCGGATGGTTATCCATTTGGAGGGTGCCATGCCATCAATGCCTGGCTTATTTAGCTGACAAAAAGATTGATTTGCCAACAATAGTAGACACGCTAAAACCACGAAACCCTGAAATCCCTTCATCCTGAATTGATATGAATAAGCAAGTTAGCAATTATGAATTTACGGATTCATTCGAATATGCACTATTTAATAATGATGTAAGATGATGTAGCATAAAGATAACCTCACGTCATGTTTTGCGGTGACTAAATACAACAAGTTTTATAAAGTTTCGAAATTACATATAGAAAACCGAAATGAGAGGGTAGGTGCATTGCTACTTCAGCCGCTAGTGGTCACGTTCTGATTCAAGCGTAGTTCCATTATTTTAGTATGCAAAAGGCGGTGAATTTATCAAATCCACTAAACGAGTCTGGATATCACTGGCGGGAACACGATTTCCCACATTACATGGAGATTCCGCATAAGGACAATGAAATCGGACAAGTCTAATTGTAGAACTCGGAGCATGGGAAGGTGAAGGTTACCAGCGCTATTTTTGACCCATATATCTATCTGAATTACAGGTTATCACCATGTCTTGATTACTTTGTAGATTTGGAATTGATTTTTTGTAAACGTGTTGAATAAGTGAAAGCCCTCATCCTAACTTTAGCACTTTTTACAAGTGCGTACTCTCTTGTCTTAGCTCAAGGCAAGAAATCGGTCGTTATCGGTACATTCATCGATAAGCCCAATGCTATTCTCGTTATTAATCCCCCGAACAGTGACCAGGGATTTTTACTTCCTCAGCTTACGACAGCTCAACGCGTTTCTATCGTACCATCTTCGCCACAAGATGATGGATTGCTGGTATTCGATATAACAGATAAATCATTCTACTATTGGAGTGGCGATGCCTGGATCAAAGGTCTTGGGGACAATGATAGTCAGGTCTTGAGTTACAATGCTGTGACACAAACGCTTTCCTTAAGTAACAGCGGAGGTCAGGTTGATCTTAGTACACTAAAGGAAATCCCTACACCTGTTGGTAATGCGGGTAAGTTCCTTACAACAGACGGAACAACGTTAAGCTGGGTGACCATCGCGGCATTCGGTGACATCACGGGTATAGCACCCGGACAAGGACTAACCGGAGGCGGTACATCAGGAGACGTAAGTCTATCGGTAAGCACGGACGGAACCACGATCGGTTTTACGGGTACTGATCAGCTTCAGTTATTAGATAATGCAGTTACTCCATCAAAAATTGCAAGCGTTGGAAATGATAAGGTACTAACAACGAATGCTGGCGGAACCGTTACATGGGCGAATCGTTCTACGTTTACTGATGCGCAGAATCTTGGCCTTGCAGCTAATACCTTGACGATCACAAACGGAACATCGGCCAACCTGAATACACTGACTGCTTCAGGACAGGTTAACGGACCTTTAAATAATCTCGCGGTCGCAGCGAACTCAATCGATGCGACACACATTAATGCTGATGCCGTACAGTCAAGTGAGTTGGCAGACAACGCGGTTGATGCTAACGCTATTCAGTCCGCTGCGGTGACCCTTTCGAAAATTCTTCCTGGCGCAAATAACCAGGTTTTAGTTACTGACGGTGTTGGATCGGTTCAATGGGTTAACCAGACTTCATTGACGAATGTTGCTGTTGATGGAATTACTATTACGGGTAACGGAGGAGTGACACCGCTTACGGTTGGAAGCATTGCTGGATCAAACATAGCCAACGGATCTGTTCAGTCTATTGATATTGAGGACAGCGGGATTTCAACCATAGACCTTGCAAACGGAGCTGTTGATGTCAACAAATTAGGAAACGATGCTGTTACAAGTGCGAAAGTTCTTGACGGATCCATACTTAGCAATGACATTCAGGACGGCACAATTGCGAGTGTTGATATTCTTGACGAAACCATTTCCTCGGTGGATATTCTGAATGGAACAATCGCGAATGCCGATCTGGCCGCAGGTTCGGTGAACGTAGGGAATATTATTTCAGGTGGAAACAACCGGGTTCTTACAACAGATGGAACTGGATCGGTAACATGGATTGATCGTAACACTTTTACGGATGCCCAAACGCTTGCATTGTCTGGAGCGAACATCCTGGATATTTCGAATGGCAACGCTGTTGATCTCAATGCAGTAAATGCGACAGGTCCACAAATCCAAGGAAGAATAGATGCCCTAGCAATTGTTGATGGAACGGTTACAAGCGCTGACGTACAAGATAATTCGATTACAAGCGGGGATATTTTAAATGCAACGATTACCAATGCTGACCTTGCTTTGGGCTCGGTCGATATAGGGAATATTGTTTCCGGTGGAAATGGCAAAGTGCTTACGACCAACGGAGTGGGAGTAGTGGCGTGGGTTGATCGCACCACATTTACCGATGCCCAAACACTTGGATTATCGGCAGCAAACATCCTCGATATTTCGAATGGAAATTCCGTTGATCTCAACACAGTTAACGCGACAGGTCCTCAAATTCAGGGAACGATTGCCGCACTTGCCATAGTTGACGGAACAGTAACGAACGCTGATCTCGCAAACAATTCCGTCAACAGCAACACTATTGTTGACAATACAGTCTCCTCTGCTGACATCACTGACGGAACAGTGAACACAATAGATGTTGCTAACGCTGCTATTGATGGGAATAAACTTGCGAACAACTCGGTTGCCTCAAATCATATTGTTGACAACTCCGTTGCCAGTGCGGATATATCCGATAACTCGATCACCAGTGCGGACATTTTAAACGCGACAATTGCAAACGCTGACCTTGCACTGGGTTCGGTTGATGTGGGGAATATTGTTTCCGGAGGTAATGGAAAAGTGCTTACAACGAATGGAGCAGGAACGGTTGCCTGGGCTGATCGCACCACATTTACCGATGCCCAAACACTTGGATTATCGGCAGCAAACATC
>JBDTTT010000148.1:0-12684 GCA_039930485.1 Chryseolinea sp. | reverse complement strand
AATATTGGGCTGCGTGCCATCTCCGCTTTTGGCAGCGGCCACTTCATTTACAATTCTCCACAACTGCGATTTTGCCTGGTCGATAAGACCATCCATACTATTGCTCGTATCCAACAAAAGGGCGAGCATGATCGTTTGACCTTTTGCAGGAGCAACAGATTGATTGTCATCATTAAGCTCGCTTGTTGTGAAGCTCATACACAGGAAAGCCATCAGGAATACAAGGGCTCTTAAAAAGACGCGGTAATGACGAAGTAGTTTCTTGAAAAGTTTCATAAGCAAAATTGGTTTAACTTCACATATCAAACGTACGCTACCGCGTTGCCTGCTTCTTTCTCCGGAGTCTCCCGCCCCGGGGCTCTGACGGCTCGCGGTACTGAATGCCTACACTACTCAAACCCACGGCTTCGTTAAATCCACCGCAGGTGAGCGTGATGAATATATTCCATCATAGTTTGGTATTGCACGTATAACACTCCTATTCAATTACAGCTATCGATTATGAATCGAATGATTTTATGAGGGGGTTCCGTCAGAGTCCCAGAGGCTGGAGACTTTGCGGAGAATAAAACATTAAATAAAACCTATCGGTGGGTCAATAATGTGTTCAGACCTTCACGTGTTTTTTTCAGTTGATTATAAGAGGCTGATGTGTTGTTGGTTTTATCCAGCACAATTTTAATGTAACCATCACGTGACTTGATACTAAAATGCATCTTTTGATCGGGCGTGTGGTAGCGCTTTATCTCCAGGTTCCCGAAGTCTGAAAGGTCGGTCATCTTTAATTGCGTTTTGATATAATCCTGAACCCGCTCTGAATCTTCGTCCGGAAAGGATGCCGAAAGGGTGAGCTTATCGTCCGTTTCAGAAAAGGATATGTTAATGTCATGGTTGTTGATGTTACGTAATGCCATGGCGGCTGCTGCCATGCAGCATACGACTAAGAGAACGGCTGCTAAAACTGTATATTTTTTCATTTTTAAAATGCTATTGTGTGATACTGACTCCCGAACATGTATAAATCGTGCCAGTTCCATTTAGTGGCAATCAGGCTTGCACGGGAAGTCGCGGACAAAAGAATTGTTCGATTTTAATCAACACGGTGTACGAATATGAATAGCTGTGCAAGTCCTGAAATAAGCAGCTCGAATCAACTTAACGAATGATGACATTAGCCCACGTTGTCAGCGATGCGTTACGAAGCTGTAAATGGTATAAACCCGAAGGGAGGTCTTCAAGAGGAATAACATTCCCTTCACGATTGAAGTATGCGGATTGTGTTATAACCAATTGCCCTTTGGCGTTAAACAACATTACCTCTACGGGTCCAAGTAATTCGCCCGATACATTTACGTATGCCACGTTATTCGTTGGGTTGGGGTAAATTGATATGTGCCGGGTGATATCATTTTCCAGTGAGGTAACAATAAAGGCCAGTGATGCAAAATCTGCTGAAAGACATCCTTCATTATTTTTTCCCCATACCTGATATAAACCGGATTCGGTGATCTCGATTTCTGAAGTTTGTTCGCTCAGCTCCGCACCGTCATGTGTCCATACGTAAGCAGGACTGTTTCCGATCGCTTTGAGTTTGTTATACGAAGGAGATTCAATACCTGTGGGTGACAAGGGAAGTTCATGGACCGTAACGGTAACAAGTTCGGATTGCGGACTTTCACAACCGTTGTTTACACTGACTGAATATTCACCCCCCTCGTTCACTACAATCTCCTGAGACGTTGCACCTGTAGACCAGGTGTATGCATTGAATCCGTCCGGAGCTTTTAGGGTAACATTTTCTCCAGCGCAAAATTCTACTGTGCCGTCTGCTGTGATCGATGGTTGAAAAGGACTATTCAGTTCAAGGGTAAAGGTTTGAGATGTCGTGGTTCCGCATTCATTCGTCATGGTGCATATCCACGTTCCCGCATCGGTGGCCGAAAATAGATCAATGATTAGTTTGGACGTAGTTTGGGATGGGACATTCGTTGTGTTGTGGCTCCACGTTACTGTATTTGCATTCGGACTTGCGAGGTCAAGTGTGAACGTTTCACCAGCACAGACCTCCCGTGTTGTCGATGATTGATTTTGATACGTTGGTTTTCTACAGAGCTGGAGTAGCGAGGGTGTGAATCCGAGGTTCCAGAAACGTCCTGCCATTCGGAGTTCGTTTGTCGTTGTGTTGTATTCGAACACTCCGAACTGAGTGCCCCCGTAAAGTTTTCCGTTGACGCCTTTGACCAGAGAGGAAGGAAATGCTCCCACATCACCAAGCCATCCGACACCCATCAGAAAGTCATACTTTTTTGTAAAGGTATTGGTCTGCAGATCGAATTCGTAAAGGATGCCACCGCCACCCGGAAGATTCTGTTCCGGTACACCGCCTCCCCATGTAGTTCCATACAGTTTGCCATTGTTGGCAAGGACAAGCGATGTTGGATAAAAACTGTTAGAAGCAACACCACCCTGAAAATCGTGACGTTTCACATACACATTAGACGATGGTGTATATTCATAGATCACACCTTGATTTGCAGTGCCACCCCCATTCGTAGTGCCGTACAATTTCCCGCTCACCTCTGCAAAGTAGCCGTTGTACGTGTACCCATTTTCTGCAATGCAACTGGCTTTATATGGAATGGTGAGCGTGTTGGTGGCAGGAACAACACGGAAGATGCTTCCCATATTCGGATTGGGAATCGGACAACTTGAATTGGTAAATGTCGCGGCATACAAATTTCCGTCAGCGGCTTTATAAAATCCTTCAGCAATCCGGTTTCGCAAGGAGCTATTTGTAGCGCCTCCGTTATAGTTAGGAACGACTATCGGATTACCAAATACACCGGTATTGAGATTATAAGAGAACACATACGAACCTTGCATCGCAATACCATAGATAAGCCCGGGAGAGACTTCTGTAAGGGAATGTTTTCCATCGCCATTCGGCATGAATACACCTGGCAATTTGGTACTTAACGGACCAAAATGTTCAATCACGCGAAACTGATTGGTTGTAAGATCATACTCGAAAAAAGTACCACTCTGAAAAACGTTAGCAGAACCACCTTGTCCACCGGAAGAAGCCAGACCATACAGTTTATGATTACTGCCAAGCAGCAGGGCACTGATATTTTCGCCATCGATATCCTTTTTAAAGTGGTGCACAATTTCCAGATTGTCGCCAATGGAATCGGATTTGTAAATGAAACCACCATTGAATTCACCACCTAAGCTTGCCGTTCCCCACAACTCTTGTTGTGCTTCAGCGCGCAGACATGCTGTCGTGATTAAGAAGATAAAAGCTAACCTTTTCATAATGCCAAAATAGACATATCATACAGACCAACCATCGTGACGTAAGATTTAACCGAAATCTTGTTTTTTTGAAACGCTGCTATCCGTTAAAATGATACGGGATTTTTATTCGGTGGTTACGCAGAGTCCAGGGAGACGTTGCGGGGAATAAAACGGCTTTGCTAATATGCCGCTGATATTGATAAGTGTAACGAGTTTGCTCGCCAGGAGATTCCTAATTCCGATTTTCAGGTAGTTGCTAAACATAGGAAAAAGCGTTTAAGATTATCCTTAGATGGAAATGGCCATCAAATGGTTTTACAAAGTACTCACGTTATAGTCGATTGGTTCCACGAAATACCTGAAATAGTTTCGATCGGAATCATCGTTTGGTATTGAACGCCTACACTCCTATTCAATTACGGCTATCGATTATGAATCTAACGATTTTATGATAGGATTTCGTCAGGGTCCGCAAGGCGGGAGACTCTGCGGAGAATAAAAAATACTTGCACCCTTTGGCGGTTAATGCTTAACTGCTCATTTTTCCTGGGCAATAATAACCTGCTCCTCTGCTGCCTCCTGTAGGTTAAAGTAGAAATCGCCCGTAATATTCGAAACATCCCATGTATTTTGTTTTCCATCTGAAAGCCTCAACACATTTGATCTCACTTCCTTAAAGACTTGTTCAATTGATAAGCCGGGAACTTCAATGGCCTTCATCAGTTCTTGCGTGTAAAGTCCGTTTTTATCTGTCCCATCCATGGCTGTTGAACCCGGTGCCGTGGCGTATGCAATGAAAGAACCTTTTGCCTTTTTCATTTCAATCAACCCACCTTCCACCGTGCGCAGTCTGCTGGGAAAAGGATTGGTTCGACACGCATCCAGAATTAAGATATTCATCCTTGAGTTGGATTGCGCCATGTTGCCGAGTACAATTCGCTGAACCGGAAAACATTGTCGCGGAACATCGTCTTCATATTCAATGCTGGCATCTATGGGCACCAGGTAATTTTCTCCCGTGTTTTGTAAACCATGCCCTGCATAATAAAATAATCCTACGGTTTGGTTTGCAGGACCTTGCACCAGTTGATCATGAAACTTGAGATAAGCGCTGCGGATTTCCATATATGTAGCATCGGTAAGGCAAATCACTTCAAAGTTCATCTTGCGAAGCAATGCCGAAAAATCTTTCGCATCGTTTACTGCATTGTGCAAAACCGGCACATGCTTATAGTTTGAATTCCCAATTACCAGGGCATATCGTTTTTCATTTTTGTATGCCTCTCCCAACGCATTCAAATTGTTAATGTCACGCAAGGTTGAAACCGATCCCACCCTTTGAGATGAGACTGTTTGCATATTATTTTCTTTGCCCTTCACAATGTCTCCTACTTGTTCCATCTCTTTTGAAATCGAACCTCTTTTGATGAGTGTATATTTTTTAATGCCAATTTTATAAAACCATTCCTCCCAAATCGACATAATGTGATCCCATTCCAAATCCTTTTCGCGCGGTGCAGCTTCCAACAAAACGATGTGCAGATCAGGGAATTCATTTCTTACTTCCAATAGCTTGTGTTGATTACCGACAATCGGATATCCATCGGTAAGAATGAAAAGATAGTTTTCAGTGAGTGTATCACGAGAGTAATCGTTTCGGAGGTCTTCATAAAAATATTTCCAGATGTCAGCACCCTTGTATTCGGATGGCGTAGCGCTAAAAGCTGCCTTGCGATAAAGCGTGTCGAGGTTGGAAAGGAAAATTTTCCTTCTCTCCTCTTCCTGCGCTTTCCTGTGCACATTGTTAATACTCTTCATGTTGACGTACAACCGATCTTCAAACTCATCACGGTTTAATCCCGTTTCGGATTGTGGGGCAATCACCACTTTTATTTCATCACGCGATTTGATGTAGAGATCTTTTTTTACTTTCTCTTCAAAGAGCGAATATAGATTGCTGATAATTTGCTTGTCACGCTCCGGTTGATCATTCTGCACAATTAATCGATCTGAAAGATCCAGGAGAATGATGTAGTTATGTTTCGTGCGAATTTCCTTTTTTCGCTCCAGAGCAGGTGGAGCACATGAGACCGTGAGCAGAAGTGATATTAAGATTGTGATGGATGCGGTGATGCGCTGAGTAGAGATCGGATTCATAAGCAGAAATTAGCGTGAAATGAGATTCGTCAATGCGTTGCCCTTACGAATTACCTTTACGGTACCATGCCGGATATTATGCTTGTTCTCAAACTCTTTTTTTAGTTGTAAGCATCTTTCTTTTGCTGATTTCAGATTGGAGGGCGCCAGGTAGGCAATCCATCCTGAAGAAAACTGATCAATGTAGCGCTTCAAATTCCCATGCATCACCACATTCATATCTTCCTGGTATTCTGATATTTTGTTATGAATAAGAGAAGTATCTTTTTTTCTCTTCTGCAGAATTTTACAATCGTTCTGAAGATGGTTGATAATGGTTTTCAAATTCGTAACGATTTCCTTTTTAGCCCATTCGCGCAAAAGTGAATCCAGCAGAATGCTCCAGATAATATAGACCAGGAATCCAAGAAATAGAATAATGTAAAATGAGGGGCTCTCATACCAAAAGATAGTCGGAATACCCATAAGTGATTTTGCGCTTTCAATGTTGTTGCTGATGATCATGGCCAGTAGAAAATCAACGATGAAGGTCACCAGCACCAGCATCGGAAGAAAGACATATTTTGCATTGCTCTTTAATTCCAATAAAATATGAAATGCCCACCCAAAAGCATAAAACACAAACGGCACAACTAAAAGTAAATAGTTGTATTGCAATGCATCGGCAAGTTCATAGGGGCCGGGCATAATACTACCAGTTCCCTCACCGCGTGCAATCCGTTCGGCAGTGGCTTCAAAATCAACATACAATGCTTTATACGTTGCTGAGATATAGAAAAAGAAAAGGTAAACGGACAGCATGATGAGAATGAACAAATTCAAAATGAATTTCAATTTGCTAAAGCTTTCTGTCTTCACTTTTTCATGATCCCTGGACAAGATTTCGGATGTGTGCAATAATTGTTTTCGATACGCATCGATATCCTTTTCTTTCTCTTTTAACTCTGCTTCGATTTTGGAATTTTCAAGTTCGGTTTCATCACGCTTTTTCTCTAAGACGGCAATGTTAGTAAAGCATTCTGCTTTTCGATTGCTGATGTGTTGCGTGTTTGGCTCTTCCACCAGGTCACCGTTGAGAATCCGGTTCAGGAAAGAGACATACACTTCTGGATCACCCTTTACACTTCCTGACTTTTCATAGCCATAGTCATATAAGGTAACGTGATAAATGTGATGGATTACTTTGACATTCTCCAAAGTTGAATCCGGTTGAAGGGCTGTGTCCATAAATATTTCAGGATAAGGATTGCAAACGGTTTTCTATTTTGATGCCAACCAAATGGACTTCAATAGATGCAATTCAACGTCACTTCTTTAATCTTAACAGAAGAAGATAGATTTAAAAAGTGTGGATTGTAGAAAAAGTTCGGCAGTTTTTTGTGGAATGCCTTCCCCAGTCACGTCCTAAAATAAGTTTATGACATGTGCAAACCTGTTTCAGAACTAGGTAGTGGAGTTTGTTGCCGGTTACCAGCTACCGGTAACTGAATAGTTAACCCTTGCCGGAATTCAAATTCATAATCCGTATGCACAACGGAATTAGCCCCATGGAAACGGCAATAAAAATACCTACCCGAAAATAGTTCAGTGTGCGCCAAAGCGTGGTTCGATTAAGCAAATCCATTGCTGCTGGAGACGTGCTGTCAATTTTTTGAAACTCTATAATATTCGGTGCAAAATATGCGAGCGTCCAGACTCTCACAGCAAAATGGATAGCAAATAAGATGAGAATCCACGGACGAATTGAATCGATATTCCAGCAAAAGACAATGGCGAGTATGAAAGTAATTTCATGAATGGAGTGCATCACAATCCAAAAGGTCTTCAAATCAATTCCATATTTGCCTTGAAGCATCTGCAAAGATTCAGGCGGAGAAGCAGACCACTTGGGAACAATGACGGCCGTCTCAAAAATCTGTGCACCATTCATTAAGAAATAGAGAAGCGTGGTAATAAAAAGCCACATCTCCCCTCTTGAAAAATAACTTGCTGTTGTCATATTCATATTTGTTACTTCATTTTGTTTTCAGGTCATAACAGTGTCTCCCATCTCAGGGACGCTGCGTCACTTCTATTGTTGATGAATGATCAGTGATGAGTGATTTGCGATTTGTATGCCGCTTTAACTTTTAACTTTTCCTAAAACGGCCACAATACCGAAACCACTGGCTTACTAACAACTTGTATTGAAAAGCTATTGGCGATCATCTTTGAAGTTTCAAACATTCTGCTTACGCTTCCGGAAGTTTCAGCGGACTGTACTTCGTGCAACAATGCCAGTGAACAGATTATGGCGGTTACTATTCCCACCACAATCATCGTCAGGCGAATGTGTTCGCGTGTACGATTCATTTCCTGATTGGTAGCATTGATGTCGAGAGTTTTCATAGCCTTGCTGATTACTCTTCAAATAACGCTGAAGATCTTCATGATGGCCATCACTAAAAGGCTGACTCCAGCCGCCAGTAGGTAAATGATAGAAGGCAGGCGGTGAAAATCTGCAAAACATTTATACTCGACCGGTTTGAAGTAATAAATTGATATTGTTGGGCCGGAGGGGTTTAGCTTTATGTGAGGAAGAAGGTTGGGAAGAATAAGCTTGTATTAAACCTAAGTTGGTGATTATCCAGAACGATTTTTCCTCGATTGGTTCATTGATGTTGATCTGGAAATTAATGCTTTAGAGTGATAATAAGATTTCCATTACTTGAAGCTTTAAGGATATATGCACCTTTATTCAACGAATTAATATCCAACTCAACTTCGGACTGGCCGCTTAGTGTAAGTTGCTGGATTTCCTGCCATTAGTATCAAAAATTTGTATTTCGATAGAACTCATTTGAGTGAATGAACTTAAATCAAGCTTGACTTTATCAGTGCTGGGTTCGGATACAAACAGGACGAAAAGAACACTGCACATTACAAATGTTGGATATCTCCAGGTAGATTTTTTTAAACATGCCTCTCTGTAATCTGAATTTCGTCTTGCACTAAAAGATTCATTCGATGAATACCATTAGTCTCCATAGGAGGGATAAAATGGAAAATTATTTCAAATCAAAAAATTAATCTGCTGGCAACACGCGTTTCATTTTGACTCCGTAGCTTCCCCAAAAAATAAACGTTACTATGAAAAGACACTTACTAAAACAATTGGTTATCCCAATTTTAATGCTGACCGCTTTTACACAGGTAGAAGCACAAGTTAACCTTACTGCACTGAACACCAGTTACGGTGAGAATTTTAACACATTGCCTTCCGCAGGCACAACCAATGACAGCACCACCCTTCCAATCGGTTGGGCTTTTCGCGAAACTGGCTCAAATGCTAATCTGACGTATGCGGCCGGGACTGGTTCTTCTACCGCGGGTAATACGTACAGCCTTGGCCTGGATACTGATAGGGCCTTTGGAGGTTTATTATCCGGATCTCTTACTCCGTATTTAGGTGCCAGGTTTATCAACAACACAGGTGCTACGATTACTGAATTGCAAATTCAATATGCTGGTGAACAATGGCGTCTTGGAGCAACACCTCGCGCGCAAGCGGATCGACTTGATTTTCAATATAGCCTCAATGCATCTTCCCTTGTTTCAGGAAATTGGACTGACTATGATGCACTCGACTTTAATGCACCCATTCTTTCAGGAACCGCAGGCGCATTGAATGGCAATGCTGCGACTAATCATACTGTTCTGAATGAAACAATCAATGGTTTATCCATTCCGGCTGGTGCTACATTCTGGATTCGCTGGACTGACTTCAATGTTGCGAGCTCCGATGATGCTTTGGCTATTGATGATTTCAACATCACTCCCATCGGCATACCTTCCAATCAACCTGCAATTGTCTTAACACCTGTTGCATTAAATTTTGGTGAAGTGAACGTGAACACAAGTTCTGTGCTCTCATACACGGTTGCCGGTTCTAATCTGAGTGACTCCGTGATCTTTATAAACACATTCTCCTCACCTTTCACGCTTTCGCTTGATCAGATTAATTTCAACGACACCATAACAGTTATCAGTACAGATACATTGTATGTAAAATTTTCTCCCGTTGTGAACGGATTAGCTTCGGATAGCATATATCATTACAGCAGCGGAATTTCAAAATCATTATATCTTACCGGCAGCGGATTCGATCCGTTTCAAAACATTATTTCAATTGCTGAAGCGAGAAGCAAAAGTCCGGGTACAAAGGCGACTGTTGCAGGGCGCGTAACGGTAGCCAACCAACACGGCAGTCCTTCCTTTATACAAGATGCAAGTGGTGGTATTCCAGTATTTGATTTCAATTTCAGCAATACCATTGCTATTGGCGATTCAGTTGTTGTGACAGGAAACATCGGGTTATTTAACAGTCAGGTTCAAATTGGAAGCAATGTATCTTTTACACTGGCTGACTCTGTGAAGCGATTTATTACTCCAAAACTTATAGCGCTTGGCGATTTAGCAATGAATGAAGGTTTGCTGGTGACCGTGCAGCAGGTAGAAGTAGTTAATAAGGCTTTTGTATTTTACCCACAAAGCACGGAGCGTATGACGAATGGCTCTGTGCAAGCCGACCTGCGCATTGATGGCGACACGAACATACCCGGACTCGCGAAGCCTCAAGGTGTTGGGGATATTACCGGTGCGGTAGGTCGCTTCAAAACCAACGCCCAATTGTTACCTCGCTTTCGCGAAGACGTGCCAGGTGCTATTGAACCACAAACTCCTTTCGATTCCATTCCAAAAGCAAACACATTCGACCTCATGAACTGGAATTTAGAATTCTTTGGAGCAACGCGCGAAAAGTATCCGGAAGAATATGGACCTGCTGATGAACCTCTTCAATTACAAAACGTACAGCACATCATCAGTTCTATTCATGCCGATATAATCGCGGTGCAAGAAGTATCTGACGATTCTTTGTTTACTGAATTGATTGCCGCTTTGCCCGGTTACAAAGGGATTTGTTCGGATCGGTATTCGTATTCTTTCCAGGGACCTACCAGTACTTTTCCACCCCAGAAAGTTTGTTTCATTTACGACAGCGCAACCGTTCAGGTAGAGTCTACACGCGTTTTATTTGAAACCCGGTACGATTCCGCACGACTGTTTGATGCCTCCTTGATTCCAAATTATCCAACCGGTGATGCCAGCAGCTTCTGGTCCAGTGGTCGTTTACCTTTTATGCTTACGGCAAATGTTACAGTGGATGGTGTAACCGAAAAAATACGGTTCATTAATTTACATGCAAAATCCGGTTCAACTCAAAGCGATTATAATCGCAGAGAATATGATGCGGCAGTGCTGAAAGATTCACTCGATGCGCATTATGCAAATGACCAGGTGGTGATATTGGGTGATTATAATGATGATCTGACTGAATCTATTGTTAGTGGATTACCAACTTCTTATTCTAATTTTGTGCAGGATACAGCAGCGTATAATTCCATCACGCGATCTCTTAGTCTGGCCGGTGCAAAGTCTACCATCAGTTTTGACAATGTAATCGACAACCAGATTATCAGCACTGAACTAAACGAAGAATATTTGATCGGATCGGAACAGGTCATTACGCCTTTTGCGGAAGTACCTAACTATGCCAGCACAACATCCGACCATTTACCGGTCGTGTCCCGATTTGAATTTGTTCCGGCAAGCGCGCGTTTCACAACGACAGCTTCCACCGTAACAGAAGGATCAGACTCAGTGCATGTACAATTAGAATTGTCAAAACCGTTAGCAACGGATAAAGTGTTTGCTCTTGCTATTATGACCGGATCAGAAACCGTGTATGATGCCGACTACGTTACTTCTCCTGCTCCAAGCGATAACTACGTGTATGTAACCGTACCTGCAAACAGTACAATAGCCGATCTATGGATTAACGTATTAGACGATACGCACGATGAACATGAGGAGTATGTTGCTTTGCAGATTCTGCCCACACCAGGAATACTGCTGCAGGATTCTCTTGCTTCCCTGTTCACACTCACCATTCTCGATAATGATGCCACAACAATCGAGTTCATTGAAAATACAATAACCCGTGAAGAAGGAAGTGGCGCGTATGCTGTGCGATTAAAACTTTCAACGGCCCAGGATAAAAATCATACCGTAACCATTAAGGCAACCGGGGGACATGGCGTGTATTATGGATCTCTGTTTGATTATACTACCACTCCCGCGCTTTCGCAAGGGAAACTTACGCTCACGATCCCTGCCGGAACAGAAGAAGCTGAGTTTAAAGTAACGCCTAATAAAGATTTACTAAATGAAAACGATGAAGTTATTACCTTCTCTATTACTTCTGTCAGTGCAGGTATTGCAAAAGGTTTAGTATCAACATCAACCTTCACCCTTGTGAATACACCAACGTGTCTGCCGGTATTCACCGTGTTTCCAAACCCTACCTTCGGCAATGTTAACATCTACACGTTACCAGCCAATGAAGAGCAAGTGGTTCAAGGAACGCTGCTTGATCCGCGTGGAGATGTTGTTGCATCGGGCGAAGGAACAACCGCACAACTCAGTGACGTATTTACAAATGCACTGCACGGCAAAAAGCGAGGCGTCTATATATTAAAATTAAAGGAATGCGATACAGTGATCACCATCCGCATTATTAAGCTTTAACATTTCCTGACGCATTGGAAAAGTCAAGGGGAGGCTCTGGCCTCCCCTTTTTATTTTGATTTAATCATTGCGAAATGAAATGATCAAGAGTACGGAAACGTACTTGTCATGGCGCCTGCTACTTCCATAGTAAGCCGGCTTAGAAAGTTAAATTATTTCCTGTTTTCACAAATTCAAAAATTGCCCGAACTGGCGCGGAAGTTTCGTCCGTGGCTTCTAAAAACCCAATATGAAGCAGGAGCTTTAAATGGAAGTTACTTCCATAGTTAGCGGAACGGAAATATCAATAAACTCTTGTTGATTCCCAGTGGGCTTTCGATCAGATTGGATCAGGTGGGTCAAGGAATCTTTTTCAATGTAAAAAAGTAATTTGGATGTTGCACGTTTGGGTTGTCGCACTATAGTCTCGTTCTTTTGCATTTCATAGTGGGGGATTGCTTCACTCCTACGCACATGCCACGCTTCAGTTCGCAACCGCAGGACTTGCTTGTGGCACTACCTGACTAGCTCGCGTTTGCGAGGAAGCTTTCAACGCTTTGTTGAAAATCCTGACGTGGCAATCTCCCAGCTACGAAGTGCGTTAGTGAAGACAATGGTGCACTA
>JBDTTT010000147.1:0-12824 GCA_039930485.1 Chryseolinea sp. | reverse complement strand
ACTGCTGGCGGCTGATCTGCCATTCATACGCGCCATTCAATTTAAGTTGTAACATTTCAGCACCCCTAAAAAGATTTCGATTGGTGAACGTTAATTCAATACCAGGCCCTACAAAGTTGTTCGATTTGGAAACTCCTTCAACCTGCATACGGACTGACTTCTTAAGTAGTGGCGTTAAATAAATGTTGGCATCAAGTGAAGCAGAATCTATGTGGTTCTCTGTAAATTTTATATTCACAAATTTGAATGTTTTCAAACTCATGAGCCGGCTTAAAGTATATTCATGGTGAATACGTTTATACAAACTATCCGGAATTACGTTGATTACATCGGTAATGATATTGGGACGAAACGTTTTTGCGTTATCAATGTAATTAAAGCCTTCAATCTTAATCGTATCGTAAGGAGTTACTGTGCTATCGGCTACGAGATTGTAGTTTGGAAATATATTTACATTTCTGACTCTATACGCGCGCATCATACGAGAGGGGGTGTTCCACTCAAAATGCAGCTTTACGTCTACGTTACGTTTTCCAATGGAACTATCGGCATCAAAAAGCAAATAGCGGTCATCAAAATAATAGTAGCCGTTGTTTTTCGCCACTTCCTCAACGCGGGCCTGGTCTTTCTGTAACCTTTCAAGTTGGTACCGTTGCTTTTCTTTTAACAAGCTTCCACGAATTACCGCACCATAAAAGTTAAGGTTAGAGGAATCAATACTGGTATAATCAATATTCCGTAATCGATAAGGATGCTCTAAATTAATGGTGTAAATAACAGTGCTCTTCTTACGCTTTGTTTTTACTTCATAGGATACGGTTGACCGAAAGTATCCATTGTTATTGACTTCGACCTCAAGGGTTTTTGCTGTTTTTTGAGGAGTAGCATGTGACAACAAAACAGGAGGACTTCCAAGTTTCTTTTTTACAAAATTGCCTAAGCCTTTTTTCTTTTTAGGTGTGCCGGCTATAAAATAAAACCATACTCCTGGTCTTGATCCCAGTACAGTTTTGTTGGGTTTCGGTAAAATATATTCATCCAGCTTGCTTACTAAATTTTTCTGGCCTCGAATTCTTCCTTGCGATTGTATTTTGATTTTGGCCCCTGCATAAAATGATTCACCCTCTTTTAAAAAACGAGTAGCCGTACAGCCTGACAATAGAAATAATAGCAACACCAATCGGATACTATTACCTCTAAATAGTTCTATTGAAAAAATATGTCGATATGGTTTAATTCGAATTTGCATTTGATTTGAATAATTCCTGAAAACTGTTGTAATCTTTAATGTAAATAAGACCGGCACCCGTTTCGGTTAGCTCGCCATCAATCATGTCATAGTTGCTATTGCGAAAACCCGTTATGCGAAACCTTCCATCAGGAGTGAGTTTAAACTCAAGTGCCAAATCGCCAATGTATTCTGTAATGTCTTTTTGATCGGTGTTTTCTCCTTCAATGTCTACGTTTCCGGCAAGCTTAACCACCAATCTGTCTTTGAAGAGATTCTTGGAAACACCCAACTGCAATTTTGTTTGACCCTGAACTTCTGTTCCCGTGTTCGTTTCATAGGATTTCAAATCAAAACTAAGTTGAACGCCCTTTACATTCTCTGACAAACGATTAAGTTGCTCTGAAAGCAAGCGACTTACACTAACGCGTGTCGTGTTGTTTATTGAACTGGTCTGACTTTCAAATGGATTATCGGAAATAAAACGTTTGAGTATGAGAAGAGCGAAAACCTGTTTGTTCAAATCCGATTCTCGTGTGTTGATGTCCTGAAGTTTTGAATAGATGGCTCCTCCGAATACGTTTCGCTTGTCATCCGGCATATCCAGTTCGAAGGTTATTTCGGGCACTAACAATTTTCCACCAATGTTCATGTATACCAGGAAGGGTAATCGTTGATTGTAGGAATTGATTTGGTCTTGGTTGGTTGTATTGATTTGATTGTATACCAGATCAAGTGGGGATGTCTCTACTTTATAAAGTGCGCGAATATCCATGTCAGCATTTAATGGATCGCCTGACCACGTAATGGCACTTCCTTTCACAATATCAAATTCACGTTTTACCAATTTGTAAAAGGTGAAGTTGTATGTGCCGCTGGTTATTTCATATCGACCGGATAAATTCGTAGTACCTGAAGACTCCGAATTATAAACAAGAGTGGAGTTTCCCTTCAACGAAAGTTTATCTCCAGTTGTCGGATCAATTACAATATTTAATGTAGCCCTGTCATTCAGCTCGATGGTGACATCCACATCCATTCCCCTGAATAAAGCCTGGGTGGTATCCTGAAAGGAAATATTCTTCATAAAAGGGTCCACTGCTGCTCTGCTATCAATGAATCGAACAATACCCTTTTGTTCCAGTGCATTCTTCTCTTCGGTTGGCACCACATACGTCAGCTCACTCTTGTCGCCAATTTTTAATGAGCCGTTTATAACAGGTTGATTTATATTTCCAGTAATGCGAGCAGTGGCATTTACATTCAATTTGCCATAGTACAAAGTGTTGTCAGATGCCTTCGTGTTGAGTAATTGAAAATTGCGTGAAGTTATTCTTAAATCGAAATCGAAGTCTTTATAGACCTTTGTAAGAATAGAGCCATTAATAGTTGCTTCATTATTCTTCTCATCTGCTAATTTGAAGTTATTCAATGCAATACCTTCTTCCCCAAAAACAATACTTTCATTTTTCAAAGCGAAGGAATTGTTCAGATAAGTGGATAGAAAATGTACTTCTTCAAAAGTAAGCTTGCCGCGGATGGAAGGCTCTTTGGTGCTTCCTGAGAGCTTCAAATTACCGTTTACGAAACCTTTAACATTGCGCAGTTGATTCAACGAAAGAGGTTCAATCAATGAAAGATCAAGAGGTGATAAGTGAATGTCGAGATCAAAAGTGGATGCAATCGATGCAGGCAAAAAGAAGCCCTTAACGTTAACCTTTCCATTTTCACCTTTCACGTCTAGTTCAAGAGCGTATCGATTTGATTTATGCGAAAGGGAAAAGGAAGCATCTCCCCATTTTTTCTCCAGTATTGATAGTTGCTTTATCTGAAGGCTCGAGTTGAATTCTCCTCTGTGTGCAGTAGTAAGTTTTATGCTTCCATTCAATTCGCCATCGGCTGGTATTACACCTTCCACAAGTTGAGTGAGGTTAGCAAGCTGCCAGCGCAAAAAATCAAACGAGACTGTTGAGTCCTTTGGATTGGTTACCACAGAAAATTGTTCACTTTCTTTTGACAGACTAAAATTATGAGCAACAACTCCGCTCTTTCCTATTTGCAGATAATTATCAGCAGGACTAATCCAGTTTTTATAGTTCAGTAAAATTTGATCTTGAATAAAACTGTAACGAAACCCCGATTCAACACTTTTAATCGCTCCACCTAAAATGTATTTCTCCTTCATCAATGAATCGAGAATCAACAGCTTTGTTTCAATGAAATTGTTAGCCACTTTTCCTTCCAGACGCAAAGCCGAAATGCGCAATGTATCCAACTTAAATTCACGCAGCTTTACACTGTATAAAAATGCTTCTTTATCTGAATTAATGTTCAGCGTAAAGGAGTCCACTGAAGTAGCGGCATACTTTATCTTGGTAATTTCTATTCCCAGGTTTAATGTATTCTTTTCACTATCGAACGCGCCTTGTATTTTGCCAGGAACAAATGAAGTAAGTTCCGGAAAAATAATTTCAGTAAGTAAGTCAGTGTCTTTTAAAGTAAGATCGAAAGTAAAATTTTGAGGATCACTAAAATCATTGACTTTACTATCATGCAATTCAAAATATTGATTAAGATGTTGTTTCAAAATCGTTGGCATTTCAAAAACATTGAACGTGCCTTTAAAATCACCTGTTAATATATCGGATCGAATAGATAGTTCACTTTTTCCTTGTTGGTCAATAGAGGCAAATAGAAGCGAGTCGACCCGATATAAGGCTTCACCATTGTAAATAGCAACATTCCGTATTCCCATAGTGCCATTGATAATTTTTAAATCGGAAGTGGCAAGATCAATGTCTAACGTGGCTCTGGCCTTCAAGGGTCTTTCTGAAAGATGTAATTCTTTAAAATCTGCATTTGCTAAATTGAATTTGAAAGTATAGTGTGGAATTTCTTTTTGATAATCCAGATCACCTTTCAATTCAAAATCAAGGTTCTTATCTTTTAGAATAGCTGTACCCGTAAAGAAATAGTTCTTTATTGTTCCATTCAATTTAAAGTCATGGTAATCATAATGACTATACTCAAAGCTTTTCACATTTACATCAATGGCTGCATCAAGACTGTCCATTTTATATCCGGAGCCTTTTATCGATGCTTGTACGTTAAGCTTTCCCATTTCTGTCTGTCTCAATACTTTGCCAATATCAAATTGTTTGGTAGTGATTGAGGCATCATAAGACGGACGGAGAGATGTAGTGAGTGTTTTATAATTTCCTTCTAGCTGCCCGACATCACTTTTTACAAGTGCATATATATTCGGTTGCTTAATTGTTCCATTAAAGTTTCCGACAAGCTGAATCCACTGTGGTAATTGAATAGAGGCGGGTATTAGCGAATCAACAAGAATATTTTGAATGTCGCCTCTGGTGGTATAGAGCTTTTCAACTTGTACATTGATTGTGGTGCGATCGATATTTGGTAATCCTTTTACAGAACCATGAAGGGCAATGGATGTATGTATAAGTGCTTCAAGATTTAGCTGTGATACATTTAAATTATTTAGTGTGCCTTGAAGTTTGGTCTTGAGCGCGACAGAAGTTTGTTTGGGTAAGTGAATGGGTAGACTGTCTAAAATAGTAGGAGAGAAGTACAGAACATCCTTTAGACTAATACTTGACTTTAATATAGTAAGATCAAATTTTATGTTTTCATAATCCTGTTGAAATTGTTCCAATGATTTGAAAGATGCATCAACATCCATATTCAAACGGGAGCTTTGTGTTTTTAAATTAAAGTGATCCGCATGAAGTGTTGTATTGGTTAACTTCAATTCGCTTCCAAGGGATTGAATGGCCAATCCATTTTTTTCATTCACGGATAAATTTTTTATGGACGCTTGAATTCCATCTTTTGACATCATCAGGTTTTCAGCGTTAAGCTCAATTCCTCTCAACCAGATATGAGCATTGTCAATTCCATTGTTCCTTACGGGTTTACTGAAATCGAAGTATTGAAAACCAGTACCAGAAAGGTCGAGTTTATCAAGACTGATATTCCATTCTGATGGAAGAGATAAAGGTATTGATGTACTATTGGGGTTGATTATTTTTTCAGTCTTGTCTTTTCCATATTGAGAATAGGATACAAAAGAATCATGGAGTTGAATATCATGAATATCCAGTATACGGTGAACGATGTCAATTTGCTTTGTATCAATACCAAGTCGACCAATCTTCGCATCAAAACGTTGTTGGAGAAATGTATTAACATACTTAACATTAACTTTTTGTACATCAACATTGTCGAAGTTTAGAGTATATGAAGTGCTGTCTGATTTCTCTGGCCCGCCTGGATTCGATTCGGCACTAGTTGTTTGAAGGATGTCAACATCGCTGTTCTCCCATTCAATCGAACTAGCTTCATAGATAGAAGCGGTAGGGTCAAATTTCTCCATTTCAATCTTTAAGCTTCCCATTTTTGAAACGATATCATTTCCAGAGAATCTATCCTTATAAGAAATCAGAACGTCTTGTATGTTAACATCCTCTATAGTGAACTTCCATAGACTACCTCCTGTAGTATCTGCTGCAGTTGAATCAGAGAATGCATGGATGATATAGTCGAAATTGAATGTGGAATCTTGGGATCCTCTGCTTATAAAAGCTGTAGCGTCACTTAAATCAATTGTATTGAGTTCGATGCTTTTGTGAGTAAGTCCCCACAAATCGGTGTCGATCGAAAGCTGACCAACGTAAAGGAGAGTATCTTTTGACTGATCTTCCAGATACAAACCTTTTAGGACTATTTTTTTGGGGAAAGAAATGAAAATGTTTTGAAGTTGAACTTTTGTTCCGATTTTATTTTCCAGAAAGTGAATTGCTCTTTGGGTAATCCGATTCTGAACACTCGGAAGCCTGATGAGAAGAATAATGGAGGTTAGCAGAAGTAGAAAGGTTGTCACGATCCAACCCACAATCTTTAGGAATTTTTTTAAAATCGTTTGTTTATTCTTCTCAACCACGCTGTTTCAATATTTAGATTAAGGGACATCATCAGAATAAACATACACTGGCTATTATTTAAATTCTGCATCTTCTCTAATGCAATTCGCAAACCATTTTCGTTTTAGCTATAGTGAGGTTTGTTAAATCCATTCTGTATAGAATCCTCCACAATTTTGATTAATAATATACACATCGACTCATATTGGAATTTGCAAAAATATTTTGTTAATAGAATTCTTTACCGCTCCTCGAAACATCGATGAGATCTATTCGCGTGTGTTAATGCCCGACTTGTTTTTTCTTTGAATTAATTACTTAACATTATAACTAACTCGCCAAATTATGTTGGTGACATCGTCTGTGATAAGCATTGATCCATCAGGCAAAATGGTAGCGCCAACAGGCCTTCCATGTACTTTCTCTTTGCTGAGATCATCAATAAATCCGGTGAGAAAATCTTCCGGTTTTCCGCTTGGCTTTCCATCGCTAAAAGGAACGAAAATGACTTTATAACCTGACAGCGTAGAACGGTTCCACGATCCATGCTGAACAATGAAGGCACCATGCTGATAGTTTTTTGGAAATGCACTTCTTTTATAAAAGACCAAGCCAAGTGAAGCGGTGTGTGACCCGAGCGGCACATCCGGTATAATTGCGTTTTTGATGATCGCAGGTTTTTCGGTAACGCGAGGATCAACGTGCTGTCCGTAGTAAACATAAGGCCATCCGTAAAACCCACCTTCTTCCACATGTGTTAAATAATCAGGTACCAGGTTATCGCCCAACTCATCGCGTTCGTTCACTACAGTCCAAAGCGTTTTTGCATCCGATCCCCAATCCATACCAACAGGGTTTCGCAAGCCGCTGGCGTAAACTTTAAGATCAGAGCCATCGGGATTTATTTCGAGGATATCGGCTTTTAATAATTCTGATTCAATACCATTCTCAGCAACGTTGCTACCCGAGCCAACTCCTATATAAATTTTTGAACCGTCTTTGTTTGCAATGATATTTCTTGTCCAGTGTCGATTGTGTTTACCTGCAGGCAGATCAACAATCTTTTCTCCTTTCTCACTTATACTGGTTTGCCCGACTTTATAGGGGTAACGCCATAGGCCATCGGTGTTGGCTACATAAAACCAATCACCCAATACCAACATGCCGAATGGTTGATTCAGTTTTTTTAAGAATATGTCGTGCATATCGGGAACTCCATCATTTGTTGTATCCCGCAACAAGGTAATGCGGTCAGCGCTGTGATGAAGGTTGTTGGATTTGTTAGCACCGATAAATACGGCACCGATTCGTTCGATCAATGGATGGTTGGAATTGCTCTCGGCTACAAGCACATCACCATTGGGTGTTACGTACATCCATCGCGGATTTTCAAAACCCTCTGCGTATTTTTTCACGGTAAATCCTTTCGGAGCTTTCGGTGTCTCATCGTCTTTCCATCCAATTACATTGCTGAAATTTTTTACTGACTTTGTTGCATAGGGAGCAGGTAATCCATCGCTGGATGGAGTACGAATTATTCTGGCGTCCTTTTTTACTTTACACGATGAGAAAGATATCATTAAAACTGTAAGCAGAATATATTTGTAGTACATGGGATTAGCATAATGGCATGCTGCAAATGGTTAATTTCCATGCCAACCAGAAACAACAGATTATAATGTGATTAGTAAGAGCTTAGCCGTTCACATACTATACGTATTGTTGAAATGTGGAGAAAGCACCCCATGAATGGGAAATGAATAGCCATGCATTTTTGCTTAGCTATTTTTTTTGACTTCCGAATGACCCTCTTCTTTGGCATCAATTTAATGCAATAGAAAGATAAATCGTATCCGGCATGTTATCCAGCTCTTGCACAACATAGCTTTTGGATTATTGATGAATAATTACACAAATAAATTTTCATATATGGAATCAACTACCGAACAAAACCGCCCCATTGCATTTCATCTAGGCAACCCTGAATCAATCCAGGTTCAAAAGGAGATTGAAGTTCACGCTTTTCATGCGCGGATAAAAAAAATAATGATCGATTCGGAAGAGCTTGAGAAAAACAGAGAAGTGGAGAAAGTGAAAATCGAGAATCGATTTGAGCAGGAAGAAGAAATCGAAAGAACGCGAAGAGAAGAAGAAGTTCATCCGGATACTACTATGGAGTCTTGCTTGTAACAATGAAATTGTAATCAATGATTTTTACTTAGCAAAACTATAATTGCCTTCTAGTATTAACTCCATTTTTTTTTGAGAAGTGGGGCAAAAAATACACAGTGTAGACTTTTACCACAGACAACAGGCTTTTTTATAAACGATGTTACGTTTGTTACCTTTCTTGCTGATTGGGAATCTCAATTTTAAAAGTAGTTCCAACATTCAGAGAAGACTCTATTTCAATATTTCCATGAAGCTTTTCGATCGCTTCCTTTACTATATAAAGCCCTAATCCTGATCCATCGGTCTTACTGGTTGCCCTGAAAAACATATCGAACACTTTATTAATGGCTGAAGCGTTGATGCCAATGCCATTGTCACGGAATACGAGCAGGGCTTTCTTATCTTCAACGGTTACAGAAATGTTAAAAAAGCTATTTTCTTTCTTATCATCATAATACTTGATGGCATTGGATATTAGATTGTTTAGAATAATCGATATTCTGTAATAATCAGAGTAAAAGGGCAGAGGATCAACAACGGTAACACGAATGCGTATTTTCTCAACCCCTACCATGAATTGCATCTTGTCAAGGGTCTCATTGATGACATCTTTGAAATCGATTTTTACTATCTCCGGCTCCTGTCGGGCATTACGAGCATAGTCGAGAATTTCTTTCAGTGTTTCATCTAATTTATGAACACTCTTCTCCATCATTTCATGATAATGGTGAATTGTATCAAGGCTGGTTTCAAATTTCGCAAGATTTATCAACCCAAGAACCGACATTAGGGGTGCTCTGAGATTGTGGGAAACACTATAGACAAGACTATCTAATTCGTTATTGATCTTTAGCAACTCCCCATTCTGCTCTGCCAATGAATTAATCGCAATCTGTTTGGCCTCTTCTGCTGATTTGTGCTTCAAGGCATTCCGTATCGCGCTAGGCAATCTGCTAAGGTTTGATTTAAGTACATAATCATCCGCTCCTAATTTGATGCAACTCACTGCGAATTCATCTGAAACTGCCCCTGTTACAAGAATGAAGGGAATGTGAGATTGCCTATCCCTACAAATCTTTAATGCTTCTGTTGAATTGAATTGCGGCAAAGAATGATCTGAAAGAATTACATCCGGTTCAAAGGCTGCAAGTTCATGTAAGAAACTCTGTTGTGTATCAACAACTCTGGTTCTTACCTCCATTCCACTCTTTCTCAACTCCATATTGATGATTTCGAAATCGTCCTCATCATCTTCCAGGCAAAGTATCTTTAGTATAGACATGGCATCCTTAAATTTTAATATTTCAACTGCACAATGTTACCCTATTATCGCATTTAGGATAGATCCCAAATTGTATCTAAATAATATATTGATCAATTTTGGTAACCCTTTAGGTGAAAGGGTATAGAAAAATTGTGCCAACAATACCATTTCGCAATGGCGCAATACTTGTAATGCATAACCAATTATTCTGGCCTTAAAAGCTTATTCTTAATCCTAAACGAACTGGTCCTATGAAAACCAAAATCTCCCCAAGAGAAAAGAAAGCGAGCCCTGCAAAAAAAACAAATCAAAAACATCTAAACCCATCTCTAACCAACGGTGCTGTTCATTCAACATCCGATGGAGCGAGTGCACAGGAACTTCTCCGGGTACTAACCGAGGTGAAGAATGGGAATTTCACAGTTCGCATGCCCATTGATGGTGTTGGCCTGGATGGAAAAGTGTATGACACGCTCAATGAAATCATCGCACTGAATGAGAAGATGATGCTTGAATTTACCCGTGCAGGAAATACCATTGGCAAGCAGGGAAAACTTACGCAACGCATCGCCATTCCCAGTGCTCAAGGTTCATGGAGCGATGGTGTGAACTCATTGAATGTACTCATCTCGGATTTAGTTCACCCCACGATTGAGATTGCGAACGTAATCAGCTCGGTGGCAAAAGGAAATTTATCGCAAGAGATGCCCGAAGAAATTGGTGATCATAAACTAGAAGGAGAATTTTTGCGCATTGCGAAAGAAGTGAATTACATGGTGAAGCAGTTGAATTTGTTCTCCATGGAAGTAACACGTGTGGCGCGGGAAGTGGGTTCGGAAGGTAAACTTGGAGGACAGGCAAAAGTAAAAGGTGTGGGTGGTGTGTGGAAGGACTTAACAGATTCCGTAAACCATATGGCCGGTAACCTTACAAACCAGGTGCGAAATATTGCTGAAGTAACAACCGCCATTGCCAGAGGAAATCTTTCGAAGAAAATTACGGTGGATGTAAAAGGAGAGATCCTTGAATTGAAGAATACCATTAATACAATGGTGGATCAGATGAACTCTTTTGGTTCTGAAGTAACACGCGTGGCACTTGAAGTAGGTACAGAAGGAAGATTAGGAGGACAGGCAACGGTAAAAGGTGTTGGTGGTGTGTGGAAAGATTTAACGGACTCAGTGAACCAGATGGCGGGTAACTTAACGGCACAGGTTCGGAATATTGCCGGTGTAACAACCGCGGTGGCGAAAGGAGATTTATCAAAGAAGATTACCGTTGATGCAAAAGGAGAGTTATTGGAATTAAAGAACACCATTAATACGATGGTGGATCAGCTCAACTCATTCTCTTCTGAAGTAACACGTGTTGCGCGCGAAGTAGGATCAGAAGGGCAGCTCGGTGGCCAGGCCGATGTACCGGGCGTTGGTGGTACGTGGAAAGATTTAACGGATTCAGTAAACCAGATGGCGGGTAACCTTACCAATCAGGTTCGAAATATTGCCGGTGTAACAACAGCTGTTGCAAACGGTGACTTATCTAAAAAGATCACGGTGGATGTGCGAGGTGAGATGTTGGATTTGAAGAACACAATCAATACGATGGTGGATCAGCTCAACTCCTTCGGATCGGAAGTAACACGAGTGGCACTTGAAGTAGGTACTGAAGGAAAACTTGGTGGACAAGCTACGGTAAAAGGAGTTGGTGGTATATGGAAAGATCTCACGGATTCGGTAAACCAGATGGCATCCAACTTAACGGGTCAGGTACGAAATATTGCGGGTGTAACAACAGCCGTGGCGAACGGAGATTTGTCGAAGAAAATTACAGTAGACGTACGGGGGGAAATGCTCGAGTTGAAAAACACGATTAACACGATGGTGGATCAGCTCAATTCGTTTGGTTCGGAAGTAACGCGTGTGGCGCTTGAAGTAGGTACCGAAGGAAAGCTGGGAGGACAGGCAACAGTAAAAGGTGTTGGTGGTGTATGGAAAGATCTTACGGATTCAGTAAACCAGATGGCTGGTAACTTAACAACACAGGTTCGAAATATTGCTGGTGTTACAACCGCTATTGCAAAAGGAGATTTGTCTAAGAAAATTACCGTTGATGCCAAGGGTGAATTACTTGAATTAAAAAACACTATTAACACTACAGTAGATCAGCTCAACTCATTCTCATCTGAAGTTACGCGCGTTGCCCGTGAAGTAGGTTCGGAAGGACAGCTTGGTGGTCAGGCAAACGTACCCGGTGTTGGTGGTACATGGAAAGATTTGACTGACTCTGTAAACCAGATGGCATCCAACTTGACAAATCAGGTACGTAACATCGCGGAAGTAACCACAGCCGTGGCAAAAGGAGATTTGTCGAAGAAGATCGCGGTGGATGTTCGGGGAGAAATGCTTGAGTTGAAAAATACCATCAACACGATGGTGGATCAGCTCAACGGATTTGGTTCTGAAGTAACCCGTGTTGCGCGTGAAGTGGGATCGGAAGGACAGCTCGGTGGCCAGGCCGATGTACCGGGCGTTGGTGGTACGTGGAAAGATTTAACAGACTCGGTAAATAAGATGGCCGATAACCTGACCAATCAGGTTCGGAATATTGCAGAAGTAACAACCGCTGTGGCGAAAGGTGACTTATCGAAGAAAATCACAGTGGATGTGAAAGGAGAAATGTTGGAGTTGAAAGATACGATCAACACAATGGTGGATCAGCTCAACTCATTTGCATCGGAAGTAACGCGTGTGGCAAGTGAAGTAGGTAGTGAAGGTAAGTTGGGTGGACAAGCAACTGTAAAAGGTGTGGGTGGTGTATGGAAAGGTTTAACAGATTCGGTAAACCAGATGGCGGGTAATCTTACCGCACAGATCCGAAACATTGCCAACGTGGCGATCGCAGTAGCGAATGGAGATTTGTCCAAGAAAATCACAGTGGATGTTCGCGGTGAGATCTTACAGTTGAAAGATACTTTGAACACGATGGTGGATCAGCTTCGAGGATTTGCATCAGAAGTAACACGGGTTGCACGAGAAGTAGGTACAGAAGGTAAGTTGGGTGGACAAGCGTTCGTGCCCGGTGTTGGTGGTACATGGAAAGATTTGACAGACTCTGTAAACCAAATGGCCGGTAACTTAACTGACCAGGTTCGTAACATCGCGGGTGTAACAACAGCGGTGGCGAATGGAGATTTATCGAAGAAAATTACGGTGGA
>JBDTTT010000146.1:0-12957 GCA_039930485.1 Chryseolinea sp. | reverse complement strand
AAAATCAGTATGAAGAAAATTATTTTAATGAGCCTTGCTCTATTAGGCTTGTGTTCAGCCCAGGCGCAGGAATTGTATATGCCGAGGAATGTAAAGCAAGCTATTGAAAAGGGCACACGATCCATGGACGGAAAGCCAGGAAAGAATTACTGGCAGAATTTTGCCCGTTATTCTATCACAATAACAGCGGCACCTCCTAACCGAATGATTAGAGGAACAGAAGATATTGTTTACATTAATAATAGCCCGGATACATTGAAGAATCCGATCATTCGAATTATTCTAAACAGCCACACACCGGGAGCGGCAAGGCAATTTCCGGCTTCTGAAAATTATTTGACTGCTGGAGTTCAGATTGATCGCTATGCTGAGAATGATGTTGTGAAAAAATGGCAAGAGCAAGGGAAACAAACCGTGAATCGCGTTCGACTTACAAAACCACTCGCACCACACGACTCCGTTAAGCTTTCATTCGATTGGCATTATGATGTTTCAATTGAAAGTGGTCGTGAAGGTGCAATTGACTCTACTACTTTTTTCCTGGCCTACTTTTATCCACGCGTCTCGGTTATCGATGATTACAACGGATGGGATCGCACCATGTTTGTAGAGGCACAGGAATTTTATAATGACTTTAATGATTATACATTCAATGTCACTGTACCAAAGAATTTTATTGTATGGGCGACTGGGGATTTAATAAATCAAAATGAGGTGTTGCAACCAGCATATGCAAAACTTTTGACCGAATCGATGTCAACAGATTCAGTCTTACACATCGCCACACAAAGTGACATTGATGCAAAGAAAGTTACAACTCAAAACGCAACGAATACTTGGAAATGGAAAGCAAAATATGTTCCTGATGTTACCATTGCTATTAGCAATCGTTATGTATGGGATGCTGCAAGTGTTGTGGTTGATGAGAAGACTCATAGAAGAGCAAGCGTTCAGTCTGCGTTTGATAATACATCAAAAGATTTTCACGATATGGTGAAGTATGGTCAGCATTCTCTTAGTTGGCTATCGCTTAATTGGCCAGGCGTTCCATATCCTTATCAAAAAACAACCATTGTTCAGGGATATGCAGACATGGAATATCCAATGATGGTAAATGATAATACACAGGAAGATCCAAACTTTGCACGCTTTGTAGCAGAACATGAAATTGCGCATACCTGGTTTCCTTTTTACATGGGTATAAACGAAACCCGTTTTGGATTTATGGATGAAGGTTGGGCAACAACTTTTGAATACTTAATCGGAACAGCCGATTTAGGAAAGGATCATGCCGATAATTTATTCAAACAGTTTAGGGTTAGCTACTGGATTAATGATCCATCTTCAGAACAAGACATTCCGATCATTACACCTTCCAACATTTTGAGCGGAGCAGCATTGGGAAATAACGAATATGGAAAAGCGGCTTTGGGATATCTTGCTGTGAAAGATATGTTAGGTGATGCTGCTTTTAAAAAGTGTTTGCATGAATTCATAAATCGTTGGCATGGAAAACATCCAATGCCATGGGATATGTTCTATACCTTTAATGATGCCTCCGGACAAAACCTGAATTGGTTCTGGAGCAACTGGTTCTTCAGCAATAACTACATTGATCTTGCTGTAAAAGATGTGGCATCTTCTTCAAAAGGCGCGACCATTACAGTTGAAAATATTGGAGGATATGTAGCACCTTTCGATATTTCAATAGAGTATGCTGACGGCACGAAAGAAACACTTCATCAGACACCAGCAGTTTGGAAAGACAACCAGAAAACGGCCATTGTGAAATTAGCCACTAAAAAGAAGGTTCAATCCATCGTGATTGATGGTGGTATTTTCATGGATGCTAATACAAAGAATAACTCCTGGAGAGCAAAGTAGGGGCGGGACCAAGAGGGAAAACCAGGGTTATCATTTGAGGTTGTATCTTACCATTGAAATAATTTCAAGGTATGGATGCAACCTCTTTCGTTTATGTGAGTACTTAAGGAATACCTGACACAATCTCAACACAGCCTTATGATCAAAAATTACTTTAAAATCGCCTTCCGGAATCTTGTTAAGAACAAGGGTTATTCATTTATCAATATTATGGGACTGGCCACCGGTATGGCAGTGGCAATACTGATTGGGCTTTGGATGTGGGATGAGTTGTCGTACAACAAGTACCATGATAATTACGATCGCCTTGCACAGGTTTGGCAGCATAATATTTATAATGGTGAAGTCGGGTCACAGGTATCCAATCCCTATTTGATGGCCGAAGAAATTCGTCACACCTATGGAAGCGATTTTAAATATGTGTTGCAGTCATCATGGACGAATACGCATATTCTTACCTACGGTGAGAAGAAATTCAATAAAGACGGTAACTATTTTGAGCCTGAGGTCACTGAGATGCTATCGCTAAAAATGCTCAAGGGCACTCGTGATGGATTGAAAGATCCACATTCTATTTTATTATCCGCTTCAACAGCCAAAGCCTATTTTGGAGATGAAGATCCAATGGACAAGATGATGCGAATTGATAATAAGCAGGATGTAAAAGTTACTGGTGTTTATGAAGACCTGCCTTATAATTCCTCGTTTCGGGAGATGACGTACATTTTACCCTGGGAACTTTACATCATCAGCAATGAATGGATAAAGAAAATGGAAAACCCCTGGGGAAGTAATTTCACCCAGACGTTTGTGCAGATTGCAGATAACGCTGATATGGATTTAGTATCAGCAAAAATAAAAGATGTAAAGTTCAACAAACTAATCGATGAACACGAGCGAAGGTATAAGCCATTGGTTTTCCTTCATGCCATGAGCAAGTGGCATTTATATTCCAATTTTAAAAATGGAAAGAACATCGGTGGACGTATTGAATTTGTTTGGCTCTTTGGAATTATTGGTGTTTTTGTATTGCTGCTGGCGTGCATCAACTTTATGAATTTAAGCACGGCACGATCTGAAAGACGAGCGAAAGAAGTAGGTATTCGTAAGTCGATTGGTTCCGTTCGAGCACAATTGATTGCACAGTTTTTTAGTGAATCATTAGTTGTAGCCTTACTTGCTTTTTTATTTTCATTACTGTTAATGCAATTGATTTTGCCATTCTTCAATGATGTAGCCGACAAGAAATTAACCATGCTTTGGTTGAATCCTGTATTCTGGATTGTTGGAATTGCATTTAGTTTGCTGACAGGAATTATAGCCGGAAGCTACCCTGCTCTTTATTTATCTTCTTTCCAGCCGGTTAAAGTATTGAAAGGAACTTTCCGTGTCGGAAGATTTGCTTCTATTCCCCGTAAGGTACTAGTCGTATTACAATTCTTCGTTTCTATTACGCTGATCATCGGAACCATTGTTGTATTCCGTCAAATTGAATATGCAAAAGATCGCCCGACCGGGTATGATCGAAATGGTTTGATCAATATATTTTTATCCACTCAGGATATTCACAATCACTTTGAAACGGTTCGCAATGAGTTGAAAAGTTCTGGTGCTATTATGGAGATGACGGAATCAACAAGTCCAACTACCTCGAACTGGAATACCAATGGTGGTTTTGATTGGGAAGGTAAAGATCCAAACCTTGCAGTTGATTTTCCGAACAATGGCATTACACATGAATATGGTAAAACGGTGGGCTGGGAATTTAAAGATGGTCGCGATTTTAATCGTGAATTAGCAACTGACTCGTCTGCCTTTGTGATTAATGAAGCACTTGAAAAATTTCTTGGTTTTAAAAACGCTGTTGGCTCAACCCTTACCTGGGAGAGTAAACCGTATACTATTATTGGTGTAATAAAAGATATGGTAGTGGAGTCACCCTACGAACCGGTGCGCGCATCGCTCTTTCATATATCGAAGTGGGATGGAAATGTTGTTATCCTTAAGTTGAATCCTGAAACCGGGACGCGCGAAGCGTTAAGTAAAGTGGAAGGCATTTTTAAGAAGTACAATCCTGAAGCTCCGTTTGAATATAAATTTGTGGATGAGGATTATGCGCGAAAATTTGGTGACGAAGAGCGTGTTGGTAAACTGGCTACTTTCTTTGCTGTGTTGGCAGTCTTTATTAGTTGTCTTGGTATTTTTGGTCTGGCATCGTTTACGGCAGAGCAACGCACAAAAGAAATTGGAATTCGAAAAGTACTAGGTGCTTCAGTTGCAAATTTGTGGCAGATGCTCTCCCGCGATTTTGTTTTACTCGTAATTATTTCAAGCCTGTTTGCTATTCCCATTTCATACTACTTCCTTAATCAATGGCTATTGAAGTATGACTACAGAACAGAAATTGTGTGGTGGATTTTCGCAGCGGCTGCGTTAGGTGCTATGATCATTACCTTATTAACCGTGAGTTATCAATCCATACGGGCGGCAATGGCCAATCCTGTAACGAGTTTAAGGTCAGAATAAAATAATCAAATAATTGGACCAGTGTCATTGTTGATGATGCTGGTCTAATTCCTTAAGTATTCAATCATTATATTTTAGGATCATTTCTTCTCGTTTTTAATATCAGCGTTGGCTACTCGTTTGATTTAAGTTGGAAGCAAGGAATTTCGATTTTTAATGATTTTGCAATTTTGAGCATAGACTTCCGTCATTATCGAAATTCAGTAATAATGATGGAAGTCTGTGAAATACGTTATTCGCTTCGCAATGAATTCACCGGATTCATTCGGGCTGTTTTTAAACTATGGAACGTTACCGTAATGAAGGCAAAGAGCAAAGCCAACACACCGACAACCCCAAAGATCATGTAATTTATCTCGGTCTTGTAAGCAAAGTTGCTCATCCATTGTGAAATGGTGTAGTAGGCAATCGGTATGATTACGATAGCAGCAATGATTACCAGATACATCACTTCTTTGAAGAGTAGATAGATGATATGAGGAATTGATGCTCCATGCACTTTGCGTACGCCAATTTCTTTTGTGCGTTGTGTAGCAGTGAAGGCACTTAGCCCCAAAAGACCGAGAAGCGAAATGAAGATACATACCCACGATAAGCCAGAAAGCAATTTGTATTGCGTTTCATCTGCGCGATATTGTTCATCAAATCGCTGATCCAAAAAGAAATATTCGAAAGGATGATTCGGATCGTAGGTTGTCCACTTTTCTTTGATATAGCTTAATGTTTTAGGAAGATCTTCTCCTTTTACTCTTAGATGAAGATGTCCACCTTCCTCGCGTGATTTTACAATCAGCAAAGGTTCAACGGCATTGTGCAGGGAAGCGTAATTAAAATCCTTCACCATACCGACTACCTGGCCATCCTTTTCTGCATGAAACCATTTCACTTTTTTTCCAACGGGATCTTTTCCCCAGCCCATTAATTTGGCAGCGGCTTCATTGACGATGAATATGTCATCTATGTCTGCTTTAGGGCCAGGAAGAAAATCACGACCCGTTAAAAGCTGAATGCCCATGGTTTTGAAATAATCTTCACCCACAACCATGAGATTGAACGCTTGTTGTTTCATACCTTCCGCACCTTCAGCCCACATCACTGGCCCTCCAACGCCCATTCCCGGAACGCTGTAGGAAGTAGTAGCTGCTGTGATATGCGGGTTTTGCAAAAACTCGCTTTTTATTCCGTTAAGTTGTCGTTGTACTAATGTGTCTTGTATAGGCAACAGCAGAACGTTTTCTTTATCAAATCCCAATTCCTTGTTGCGCACATAATCAATCTGATCTTGCATGAAGAGCGTACACACCACAACAAAAATAGAAATAGCAAATTGTGTTGTAATCAGAACTTTGCGTAGCACCAAACTTGATGCTTCATTTTTGAAAGCACCCTTCAGTGCTTTAATGGTAGGGATGCTTGGAAGATAAAAGGCAGGATACAATCCTGAGATTACACCAATACCAATGGCAATTCCGATAGAGCCAAATAGAAGTAAAGGATTGTTGATGAAGTCGACCGATAGATTTTTGTCGATTAATTGATTAAAGGAAGTTGCATTAAATACAATGAACACCAATGTTATTGCGACCAGGAGTGAAATGAGTGAAAGAAAAATCGATTCTCCCAGAAAAGAAAAAATGAGTGAGCTTTTTCCGGAGCCCAATGTTTTTTTCATGGCAATTTCTGCAGCGCGGTTCACCGACTTAGCTGTCGATAGATTCATGTAATTAATACATGCCAGGATAATGATGAAAATACCAATCCCTGCAAAGGCATATAAGTAAGCAATGTTGCCGTGCGGCTCATCTGAATCCAGCGTAGAGTGAAAATGAATAGAGGCGAGTGATTCGAGAATAGGAGTGTATTTTCCACCCACCTGATCACCAAACGATTTAAAGTACTTATCAAAAATCGTTGGAAATTTAGCGTAGAAGTTTTTGGTATCGTAGTTCTGGGGTACTAATAAATAGGTGTACACATCTGGGTTCCAGAAGGCTTCTGATTTTACCTTGCCTTGATCCATTACCCATTCGCGATCAATAAGCCGCGACAGGAGAATATCAAATTTCAAATGTGTGTTTGCCGGAACATCTTTTATTACACCCGTTACTTTCCATTGTGCATCTTCAATGATCAGCGATTTATCCAACGGGTTTTCATCTCCAAAATATTTCTTTGCCGTTGATTCAGAGATTACCAATGTATTCAACTCACTGAGACATTTTTTTGGATTGCCCGCTATAAAGGTGTGTGTGAATACAGAGAAGTAGGTAGAGTCAGTGCGAACAATATTTTCTTCATAAAAGGATTTCTCCTCTCCATGTGGAGTTTGATACTTTACTAATGTATGATCCCAGCTATTGGCACGAACGACCTCTTGTACTTCCGGAAATTCTTCTTTCAGGATGGTGCCCAACTCCCTTGCCGATCGTGCTCCTTTAAAGTCCACACCCGTGGCCTCTAAATGTCCGCCTAATCTGTAAATGCGGTTATGATTAACGTGGTACTTATCGTAGGTAAGATCATTTTGCAGAATCAGAAGTAAAATAATACTGACCGCGATACCCAGGGCGAGACCCAGAATATTTAAGGTTGAAAAGAATTTGTCTTTGAGAAAGACACGCGTAAAGAATTTAAGATGGGTGCGTAGCATAAATTTTAAGGTTGTGGCTTAAGATGAGTACAAGGTAAATCACAGATGGTTACAAGTGACGAAAGGTTTGATCATATCGACTTTTGTTTACACATTTTGTGAAGCGTTTTTATGGTCAACAACGATGCCGAAATGCAAAACCGTATAATTCATATGAATTGCAATCTTAGGAAATTTGACTTGTTCAGAACCGAACATTAACCGTTCGTGATCGTAAAATTAAGCGCGTGATCTATGGTTATATCAGAGGTTGAGTGGTTGATGAGGATTGAGTGATAATAACATTCTACTACACAACGGGTGATTTATTCGGAACCCTATTTTGAATGAGCGTGATCTGCTATATTTAAACAACATTCGATTTGCCTTGTTGTTTCAAAAACTGCAAACCCATCAACCATGATTAAAAATTATCTCACCATTGCACTCAGAAGTTTTCTGAAGCACAAATCATTTACGTTTCTTAACGTGGTGGGCTTGTCACTCGGTATGGTGGCAAGCCTTCTTATTTTACAATATGTAAAGTACGAACGCGGCTTCGATACCTTTCACAGTAAGGCTTCTGATATCTATCGCATTCAATACAATCAATTGCAAAATGGCAAACTGCGCTTCGAATGTGCGGCTGCCGTTCCGGCTGTTGGCCCTGCGTTGAAAAATAATTTTCCGGAAGTAAAATCATTCACACGACTGTTCCCGGTAAGTGGTATTGCCAGTTACGAAAGCCCTGAACGAGGAGTGATTGCTTTTCGTGAAGAGAAAATGCAGATCACTGATCCGGCTGTGTTTGAAGTATTTGATTTTAAATTATTGAAGGGTGACAAGGCTACATCATTGCAAGGACCTAACAAGGCCGTGATCTCTCAACGTGCAGCAAAGAAATATTTTGGTGATGAAGAACCGATCGGCAAAACCATTTCATGGGATGGAAACAGAAAGTTTGAAGTAGCGGGAATCATTGAAAACATTCCGGATAACTCTCACATCAAATTTGATTTCATGTTCTCCTATGAAACATTGAACAAGGAAACTCAAAATGCATCGGAAACACAATGGGGCTGGTATGATTTTAATACCTATGTATTGCTGCAGCCCGGAACAGATGTAAAAGCTTTGCAAGCGAAGTGGGATGATTGGTTGTTTAAAAACAGGGGAGAGGACTGGAAGAAAAATAACAGCAAGCAGGAATTTATTCTTCAGCCGTTGCTGGGTATTCATTTATATGCTAACCTGTTGCAAGAGTCTCAACCCGATGAACGAGGTGATGGTGATTCGGTTTATGCACTTACCATCATAGCATTCTTCATCCTCATTATCGCATGGGTGAATTACATTAATCTTGCTACGGCAAAATCATTTGAGCGAGCTAATGAAGTGGGCGTGCGCAAAGTAATGGGCGCGCAGAAAGACCAGTTGATGAAACAATTTTTATCAGAAGCCTTCCTGGTGAATTTACTGGCCGCCATCATTTCCATTGTAGCCGTGCGATTGTTGTGGCCTTTCTTTGCTGAACTATCGGGAAGGAACATTCCTCTTGATTTTATGATGCAGAAAGACTTCTGGATTTTACTTGGAGCATTGTTTTTTATTGGAACCATTCTTTCAGGATTTTATCCTGCCATCGTGCTCTCTTCCTTTAAACCTGTAGCCGTGTTAAAAGGAAAAGTAATGCATACTGTACAGGGTAATTTTTTAAGAAAGTCTCTGGTGGTATTTCAATTCTTTGCATCCGTTTTTCTTATTAGTGGTTCAACCGTTGTTTATCAACAGTTGCAGTTTATGCGCAGTCAGAAATTAGGTATTGATATCCATCAGACCATTGTAGTGAAAGGTCCTGGTGTTACCGATTCCTTGTTTCAGCAAAATATGGAAGCATTGAAAGAGGAAGCGTTACGCATTCCCGGAGTTAAAAGTATGACTGCATCAACCAACGTTCCGGGCGATGAAATTTTTTGGGCCAGTGGCATTAAACGATTAACTGGCGGACCGGAGAATTCCATATCGGGTTATACTGTTGGTATTGATCATGACTATGTTCCGTCATTTGATTTAAGTATTGTGGCAGGAAGAAATTTTGATCTCGATCATACCAACGACAAGAAAAGTGTTTTGTTAAATCGCGCCATGGCTGTGGCACTTGATTTTAAAGATCCCAAATCAGCCATTGGTGAAAAGGTAAGACAAGGTGGTGATACGTTGGAGATAGTAGGTATTTTGGAAGACTACCATCAAATGTCGTTAAAGGAATCCGTTTCTCCTTTGGTCTATCGGTATACTCCCGACTTTTCATCGTTCCTTGCATTTAAAGTAGAGTCGGATAATTATCAGCAAATACTTTCTGCGTTGGAAGGTCCGTGGAAATCGTTCTTCCCGGGAAATCCAATGGATTACTTTTTCCTCGATCAGTTTTTCAACAGGCAGTATCAGGGCGATAAACAATTCGGACAGATCTTTGGCATCTTCTCCCTGCTGGCCATTTTTGTGGCGTGCCTTGGTTTATTTGGTCTTGCCTCATTCATGACGCTGCAACGCACCAAGGAGATTGGAATACGCAAAGCACTCGGCTCAACATCATCAGAAGTAATACTTCTTCTATCAAAGGGATTTGTTCAGCTTGTACTGATTGCCAACCTTATTGCCTGGCCTGTGGCGTGGTATGTAGCAAACTACTGGCTTCAGTCATTCCCATATCATATCGACATTAATCCGATATTGTTTGTGTTCGCGGGTTTGGGCGTAGTCATCATTGCGTTTTTGTCTGTTGGACTTCAAACGATGAAAGCAGCCCGCGTAAATCCCGCAGTCACGCTGAAGAATGAATAATTTGATTTAACCTCAAATAGTTGGTGGAGCAGGTCGAAATGCCTTGAATATTTCAGAATGAATGCATAGCATTGGGGCATGACAACGATTAGTGCCTGTGTTTTCAGGAAGGTGTTTACCAGTCCTAAATGGCGGATAGCCGCAATAGAGTTGCTGCTATCTCCGGAAAATGGGGGTAAAACAGCAACGGAGTTGCGGATATACTAATGTTAGCAACAACCCTTTTCGGACAATGATGTATAAACTATGAAGAGATTTATTTACTCACTTACCATTGCAGTGTTGATTACTAGTTGTACAAACGGACAACAGAATAAACCGACTGAAACGAAAATGATGGACGACTTTGAATTGACACCTGAGAAAGCTCACCCAAAAGCTAAAGCACTATTGACCGAGGAATTTTACTGGAGTCCGATAGACGAAACTGGACCCTTTGGAAGTGACGATGGTTCTGATTCGTTTTATCAATTTAGACAGTGGCGAGTAGACAACAAGAAAGTAAGTCCGGCAACATTTCTAAAGGAGTTACTTGACGAATGGGGATTCCCTTCGTTTGACATCGGCAAGACGGATGTAAAAGAACTATTGACTAAGGTAGATGCTGGAATGATTATCGTACAAGACAATGCAATAATTGCAATTGGATTTGGTCAATTCGTTTTAGAAGGAAAAATTGATAATGATATCAAAGACTTGACGAAGAAGGCAATTCAAAGGGAAATGGCGGATGAATTACTTGTTCACTTTAGAAGTGATTATCGACAAGTAAGGAAAGATCAATTGACTAGAATGCTAGTTGTTGTTGATAAAATGAATCAGTGAAAGAAAAGGGCAGCTGCTAACAACAGCTATAATACATATGCTTTATTGTAGGTTCTTAACGCGCGTGCTATTAAATTTCGTTTGCAACGTTGGACAAAGACGTGCGTACTTAAACGCATACGTTTCATAGCTAAACGTTATAAGCAAATGCTGGGGAACATAGTACTTTGATAAAATAAAACGGTGGACAAGGACATTGATAAAATAAAACTCATTCGCGAGCAGACAATTGCAGCATTAAGTCCAGACCTACTAAATCACGACACTACTGAGACATTTATTTCTCCAAGCAAACATTTTATTGCTAAGGTGACAGACTACCTTGGAGACATTCGGTCAAGTCAACTAGAAATAATAAACGCGGACACGAGACAGCAAATACAATTACTATATACTAATGACAGTTGCTTTCATTCTTGGGTGATAAAGAACGGAATTGAATATTTAATTTGTGCAGAAGATTTGTGCGGTGGACAAACAGTTGTAGACCTAAGTAATAATAAGGTGTCAAGCTATACTTTGGGCAAACCCGATGGGTTCATATGGACAGATCATCACTTATCGCCAAAAGAAGATTTACTCGCAGTTGTTGGTTGCGGTTGGGGTTCCCCAAACTTCGTTGTTGTTTATAAATTTGACAAACCAATGGACTTGCCATTACAGAAAATTTATGAGTTAGACTGGACTGGGCAAGGTGTTGATATTTTTATTGAGTGGGTAGACAACGACAGCTTTAAATTGCAATTTATGGATAAGACTGTAAAAACAATTAAAATGAATCTTGAAGCATGAGCCCGAGCAGTGCACACGCATCAGCTTATAACATCAGCTATAATACATATGCTATATTTTAGGTTCTTAACATGTGTGCTGTTAAATTTCGGTAGCAACGTGGGACAAAGATGTAGGTATTTACACGCATACGTCTTATAGCTAAGCGTTGTGTGCAACCCCATCCGGACAGATTGGCCAATGACAAAAAAGACACTGATAATAATTTTAATAGTTCTCGGTGGGCTATTCCTTCTATACAAACTGGCGGACATGTTTTCGCCTGGTAGTTATGGACATGCTGAGAGGTACGAATTGGACTACCCTGAGGAAAAAGTAATTGACGCAATAAATAAACTAAAAGAATCGGACAAAGAACTTGTTGTTCCCAAAGTGACAATTCAAAATGACGGACAATGGGACTTGAGTGATGGAAAAGAAAAAACCTCCGACCATTGGCACAAGTTTTATTTCTATGACAAAGAAAAAAATAGAATACTATTTACATGGACAAGGCCTTCGGGACTGAACACAACGACATTTGCTTTTGTGTCAATTAACTACGGACTGGATTTAGGGAATTGGAAAGACGTAAATGACGACTTTGGTTCTTCTGAAAACCGAGAAATTAAAAAGAACTTTGAGGAGACAATTTTGCAAAGAGTAAAAAGAAATTTGGGTGACAATTAAGAGAAGTGAAAGATGGGGCAGCACACAACAAAAGCTATAAAACATATGCTGTATCGTAGGTTCTTAAAGTGTGTGCTGTTAAATTTCGTTTGCAACGTGGGACAAAGACGTGCGTACTTAAACGCATACGTTTTATAGCTAAACGTTGGTGGCAATTTTTCAGGACAGAGTATTTACCTTAACAAACGAGGACGTGAAAAGTATTTTGACTTTATATGTTTTGACAGTTTTGTTGACTGGTTGTGACAAGACAAATAGAAATTCAAATCTAATCGAAGGGAATTGGATGGTTTCCGAATTAAGTAGCTATCCTCTGATGATTACCAATTACAATGATGCCAAACTGGACAAGAACTCTAGGGTGACATTTGACGATAAAAATCAAATGCAGATATTTTTGACGAACGCGACAGAAGCTCCTGAAGTCTTTGATTATAGAATCCAGGACAATAAATTGATACTATTGTATAGCGACTATGGCATTCCGTTAACAATAAAGAAACTTTCGGACTTTGAATTAGAGATGGAGACTGGTGGATTTGGGAACACGGACACAGAAAGAAAAATAATTAAAAATTTGAAACTTAACAGAATTCGTCAATGAAAAACTGCCACCAACAAAAGCTATAAAACATATGCTGTATTGTAGGTTCTTAAAGTGTGTGCTGTTAAATTTCGCCAGCAACGTGGGACAGAGATGTAAGTATTTAAACGCATACGTTTCATAGCCGAACGTTGTGGGCAATTGGGTTCTTGGACAAATTCGTTACAAACAATTAGAGACTGAC
>JBDTTT010000145.1:0-13163 GCA_039930485.1 Chryseolinea sp. | reverse complement strand
ACTGTATAGGTTCCTTCAGTGGCAAATACATGCACAGGATTTTCTTCTATTGAAAGTGCAGTTCCATCATCAAAATTCCAGCTGAGTGAAACAGCATTTTGTGAAAAGTCGGTGAAGGTAACTTTGTTGAATTGCGCTGCATCCACTGCGAATTGGAAACTGGCAATCGCTTTTTCTGGCGCTGGCTGATCGTCAGAGCAAGAAAAGGCAAGCAGGAGTAAGGCCGCTGCAAAGACCCATTGATTAAATAGTAGTTTTCTCATAGATTATTTATTTGTGTTTGGACTAGTTTTTTTATTGAAAAAGGGAAGGATCGGGATACGCTGTTAATCCATTACCGGTAAGATCTACTTCTTTTTGTGGGATGGGCAGGTAGAGATCATTCGCATCAAAATTTGCATGGCGCAAATCACTTACATCAAATAAGGATGCATCAGCTCGTCCGGAGCGGACAAGATCAAACCAACGGTCGCCCTCACCTGCAAATTCAGCACGTCTTTCATACCAGATCACTTCAAGCAACGTATGGCCTTCATCCGTCATCAGATCGGCTGTGGTTCTGAAGTTGCCAGTATTATTACCGGGTCCTTTTGCGCGTTCGCGAACCAAATCAATGGTAGCTATAGCATCACTTTGTGATCCACCTCCACGCACAAGGGCTTCTGCATACATTAGCAGAACATCAGCATAGCGGATATAAGGTTGGTTAGCATCTTTCAATACGTTGATCTCTCCACCATTGGTGGCTGAATAGCCTTTATAGTTGGCATACTTTTGTTGCCAGTATCCTTGAAAGTCAACCGGGTTTTGAGCAGCAGATTTTATGGCACATCCTCCTAAAACAAGTTCTGTCTGTGGAATAACCGTTGCATCTCTTCGATAGGTATCATCTGAAAGAAATGAATTGTATAAAGTAGAAGTGGGTAACAGAAAACCCCATCCTTCGATATAATCAGGATGGCTGGAGCAAAGTCCACGGATACCACACATCTGCACCATCATGTTTCCATTAATAAATTCGAAGGGTGTGTTAAAGTCAGCAGGTACTTCGCTTGAATATTGAATTTCAAAAACAGATTCTGCTGTGTTGGCTGCTCCAAAAGCAAACAGATCATTGTAATCATCGAGTAACGAATACTTGTTGGAGTTGATTACTTCTTTTAAGTGTACTGAAGCCAAAGCAAAAAGTGACTGATCATCTTCCTTTAAATCGGCCCAATACAAATACGCTTTACCCAGTAATGCTTCTGCAGCACCCTTCGTAATTCTTCCGGTGAAGTCGGCAGAATAGGAAGATGGGAGCAATGGAATGGCGGCTTGTAAGTCGGAGGTGATTTGTGTAAACACCTCAGTTAATGTATTGCGCGTTGCGCTCTTGTCATCAGGAAGGGGTTGAGTTGTAATCACCGGGATCGGTCCGAAGAACCGAAACAATTCAAAGTGATAAAACGCACGCAAAAATTTTGCCTCGGCCTGGTAGTGATCAATTGCTTCACTGGTGATCTTTACATTATTCAAAACCTGATTGGCTTTGTTGATTCCAAAATAATTTTTCTTCCAGAAGCTGATGGCTTCACCGGTAAGTGTAGTTGCATTTAAGTCGTCAATGTCCTGCCATCCGGGTTGATCGAAGTTTGAGTTATCGCCACCGGCATTTGCATTGTCAGACCAAATCTCGCCCAACATTACCGTTGAAGACCAGCGGCCATCTACGAAGGTGTATTGCATAGGATCGTACGCAGCTATTAATCCTTTGAAAACCTGGTCTTCGGAGACATAGAAGTTGTTCGATAAGTATTTATTCTGAGGATCGACTTCCAGGAAATCGTTACATCCTGTTGCGAGGAAAAGAAATGTAAGAACCTTTATAAGTTTATTAGGTAATTTCATAGTATTCATTGCTTGAGGTTAAAAGGAAGCATTCAATCCGAATCCAACGGTTTTCAATTGAGGATAGAATCCTTTGTCGATAGCGGTGTCCAGTATCCAACCACTCGTTCCAATTTCAGGATCGAAACCGGTGTACTTTGTTAGGGTTAACAGATTATCACACGAAACATAGATGCGAAGGGATTGCATCAATACTTTTTGAGTAATGGATCGCGGTACAGTATAACCGATCTGAATATTCTTCAGGCGCACATAAGAACCATCCTCAACATAAAAATCAGAAGCACGGGAATTGTTATTCTTGTCAAGTGTAGTAAGACGAGGGTAATTTCCATTTGGATTGGTCTCCGACCAACGGTCAAGCCACTCGGTTTGATAATTGTTATTGATAACATCCTGGCGCTCGTATGATCGGTAGATATCGTTGCCAATACTGGAAGCCAGAAGCATACGCACATCAATACCTTTCCAGTTAGCAGATAGATTGAGGCCAAGAATAAGATCAGCCCAGGGCTTGCCAATGTTTACAATGTCATTGTTGTCAATTTTCCCGTCACCACTGGTATCGACAAATTTGAGATCGCCAGCAGTTGCGAGGGGTTGAATCGGATCACCTAATACATTGATGTATGCAAAAACATCTTGATTACTTTTGAATACTCCATCCGTTTTAAAACCTCGGAAATATCCAATCGGATCACCAACCTGCATTCGGGAAATAACTGAATTTCGAACAGGCCATGTATATCCATCGATGTAACCATTGTCGTTTACTTTTGTTACTTCATTTTTCAGCGTTGCCAGGTTAAAGGCCGCGTTGAAATTAATTTCTCCAAATCGTTTATTGTAGGTGGCTTGTAGTTCAATCCCTTTGTTCACAACCTCGCCCACATTTGCAATTGGTGGTTTATTACCAATGTAAATTGCTGTCGTAGCATTCATCAAAAGATCCGAAGTAGTCTTTTGATAATAATCTAACTCCAGGGTCAGCTGATCATTAAACAATCCAACCTCAAGGCCAATGTCCAATTGCTTACTTTGTTCCCACTTAAGATTCGGATTGTCGAGGTATAGAGAGGAGAGGCCCGGGTATATAACCTGATTGCCTGGTTTACCAAACTGATAGGAGCCTGTATTACCAATAACAGAAGCGTATCCAAGACTACCGATGCGATCATTACCATTGATTCCGAAGCTTGCGCGAAGCTTTAGAAAGCTGACATCTTTTACAGACCAAAAATTCTCTTTTGATATTACCCAACCTCCGGATACAGAAGGAAATATACCGTATCGATTATTGGCGCCAAACTTTGAGCTTCCGTCTCTGCGTATTGTAAATGAAACAAGGTAACGCTCATCAAAATTGTAATTAATCCGGCCGAAATAGCTAAAGAGAGCTTCTCTTTCAGGATCAGTTCCGGAAGACCGCTTTAATGAATCGGGTGTATTATCTAAGTATTGAAAATTGGGATCAAATTGAACTTCTTCCGGAATGCCCGAAGATGAACCACTAAACCCACTGCCTGTACGTTGACGAGCTGTTGTTCCAGCGGTAATATCCCCAGAATGTTTTCCTTTCTTTACGGTATACGTTGCATAATTCTCCCATTGCCAGATAAGAACGTTTGAGGAATAGCGGTAAAGATCATTTACTTCATTGGTCAGCGGCAATTGACTACCATCTGTTGCAAAGAATTTATACGATGGAGTAAAACCTTTGCCACTATATATATTGTAATCAATTCCAAAATCTGTTTTGAAAGTCAGATTTTTGATAGGATTCAATTTGAGATAGAAATTGCCCAACAATCCATCTTGTGCTGATGAAGTATTGCTGATGAAAATTCTACTTAAGGGATTCATGTATTCCTTTTGAACATACGGGGATTGAGCAAAACCAAAAGTTCCGTTCGGATCATATACAGGAGTTGTCGGATCATAGACTAATGCATCACTTATGGGTGAACCAAATGCATTATTCTCTGGAATTCTTTCATTGGATGAATGATTCAGAAAAAAGTTCTCTCCGAATGAAATGTACTTATTGACTTGCTGTTCTGCGTTAATGCGTGCTGTCAAGCGCTTTGCGTTTGATTTGTCTGGGGCGATAACACCTTTCTGGTCGAAGTAGGAGAGAGAGGCATAAACAGTTCCTTTATCTGTACCCTGTGAAACCGACAGCTGGTGCGTTTGTGTGCTGGCAGGTTGGAAGATTTCATTCATCCAATTGGTATTTGCCGGCAGATTGCTTTGATCCGGGAATCCGATTGGAAGTGTTGAACCACCGTTGGCATACTTCTCACGTGTCAATGCAACATACTGAGATGCGTTTAGAAGTTCTGGAGTTTTCCACGGCTGCTGCATGCCATAGAAAAATGAATAGTTCAATTTTGCTTCTCCTGATTTTGCTTTCTTGGTGGTGACCATGATAATACCATTCGCAGCACGTGAACCGTAAATGGCCGTTGATGCACCGTCCTTTAAAATTTGCACCGATTCAATATCCGCTGGGTTTAAGGCCGCCAGGAATCCATCATTCGAGTTAACACCATCAATGATGATTAGCGGACTGTTGTCTCCATTCGTACCTACACCTCTGATAAAGATATTTTGTGGCGAGCCGGGTTGACCCGATGAAGTTTTAAATGTAACCCCGGCAACTTGTCCTTGTAGCATTTGATCTACGCGTGCAGTACCAAAACCTTGCAAGTCTTTTGCATTAACTACGGACACAGAAGCTGTAGCGACACTCTTCTTTTGTACTCCATATCCGATCACGACTACTTCTTCCAGATCCGTGGCATCCTCTTCGAGTGTTACATTAATTACAGTTCTGCCGGACACAATAGTCTCAGTCGATTTGAATCCGATAAAGCTGAAGCTAAGTATAGCATCTGCGTGTACAGATAGAGAATAGGCTCCTTCAGCATCTGTTACTGTTCCGGTAGTGGTGCCTTTGAGTATTACGTTTACTCCTGGCATCGTCTGCCCCAACTTATCAGTGACAATACCTGAGACCAAAGTTTGGGCCCACGAACTAAGCGTGATCAAAAGGGTGAAAGTGGTTAGATAGAGTTTCTTCATTTACCGATGTTTAGATGATTGATTCAGTCAGGCTTTCAACTATTGGAGTATTGTTCTCCACAATCGTTAGCGATGCATCACAAACATCTGCAAATGGACAGGCGATAAGTATTATTTAACCACAACTAAACTACTTCATGAACTAAAAACAGATACATCAAAAATACATCATGCCAATACTAAATTGTATTTAAAGCCAATTTGAAGCATTTTTGATTTCAAATGAATACAGCATAGACATATATGGTGCACTACATAATAAAGGCTCGATTGAGTTTAAAGGGCCCGATTTCTCTTTTTCTTGTAGTATTTGCATCATTCGTTTGCAGTAATCCATCATTTGCTCAGTCTGGCCTGTCAGGCCTGCCTTTTATCCGAAACTTTAGTCCCCTGGAGTATAAGGCAGGAATACAAAACTGGGCCGTGACCCAAGACAAGCGAGGGATTATGTTTTTTGCCAATAATTATGGTTTACTGGAGTTCGATGGTAATGCCTGGAGGAATTATGGCATGCCTAATGGCAGTAAAATGAGAAGCGTTGCCATTGATGAGGACGGAAAAATATACGTTGGAGCACAAGGTAACTTTGGTTTCTTTTTTCCGGATGAGCGTGGCAACCTGGTCTATACTTCGTTATCCGACAAACTCCCCGAAGCCCAACGCAATTTTGATGAAACCTGGAATTTGTACATCGACCAGGATCGGATTTATTTCTGCACTCTCAATTATATCTACATGTATTCAAAGGGAAAGTTCACCGTCATTGAAAGTGAAGGTAAGGGGCTCGAGCTATCGTTCTATGGCAACCGACAATTGTACACGTATGAAAAGAATAGAGGCCTGATGAAGCTTCAAGGCGATTCACTACGCGCCTTTCCCGGTGGCGAATTCTTTCTAAATAAAAGTGTATCGTCCATTTTACAACAGTCAAGGGATGCCTTGCTGATCAGTACTTTTCAGGATGGCGTCTTTGAATTGAAGGAGGGGAGATTATCTGTATGGAATGAAAGGAATCAGGAATTCTTTAAGAATTCAAATGTGAACTGCATGCTTCATCTTAAGAATGGAAACTTTGCTTTTGGTACTCAGAATAATGGTTTGCTGGTATTGAATAGCAAAGGAGATTTAATCATGGAGTTAGCCAGTGGCAAAGGACTTAATAATGGAACTGTATTGAGTCTGTACGAAGATGATGATGGAAATTTATGGGTGGGACAAAACAATGGCCTTGCATACATTGAATTAGGCTCGCCCTTCTCGCATTTAAATGAAGAAAGTGGATTACCTGGTACTGGATATGCAGCATATCTGGATAATGACTATGTATATTACGGTACGAATACCGGGCTGTATGTAAAGCAGGTAACAGAGCCGCTCTCTTCCATCCATTTGGTGAACAATTCAAGTGGTCAGGTGTATCATATAAAGCGCTATGGAACGGATTTATTAATGGGACATCATTCCGGAGCATACCGTATTGAAGGTTTCAACAGCACAAAGATTTCAACCATTCCCGGAGCGTGGACATTCGTTTCTCCAAATGAATCAAGCACAAGTTTGATTGGAGGTACTTACAATGGGCTTCAGCAATTTGAAAAAGCAGATGGCCACTGGCACTTTTCGAAAAGCATGAATGGCTTTGAGGAATCATCGCGTGTAATGGAATTATCCAATGCTAATGACCTATGGCTTACGCACGGCTACAAGGGAGCTTATAAGATACAACTTACAGGAGATGCGCAGAACATTGAAAAGGTTTCTTATTATGGAAAGGATAAAGGTTTTCCTTCCAATAACCTGATCAACGTTTACAATATTCACAACGATTTAGTTTTCACTTCCGTGAGCGGAATTTATAAATATCAACACGAAAGTGATCGCTTTGCTCCCGATCCGTTCTTCAGCAATCTTCTTGGATCCGAAGCTCAGATATGGGCCATGCAGGAAGATGCCTTTGGTAATATTTACTTCATTGGGAAGGATAAAATGGGAGTGCTGAAAAAGAATGCATCAGGAGAGTATGTTGCAGAGACGGATGCTTTTAACCGGATTCGCGCCTTGTTGAATGATGATTTAGTAAATCTAAATGTTTTGCAAAATAACGAAGTGCTCTTTGGTGCAAAGGAAGGATTCGTACACTATGATCCGCGCATTGAGAAACCGAAGCGTTCAAAATTCAATACATTAATTCGCTCTGTATCAACAATAAGCCGAAGAGGTGATTCACTCTTGTTTTTTGGAAATCACTTTATCAAGGACAAGATTGTAGCGGATCAGCGAATCGACAATAAAGTAGAGTTGCCGTACAGTCATAATTCAATGATGTTTCGATATGCTGCCACCAGCTTTGAGGGCAGCGACATTCAGTATCAGTATTATTTAGAGAAGTACGAATCCGCGTGGTCGGAGTGGAGCACGTTAATACAAAAGGAATATACCAATTTAAAAGAAGGCAAGTATGTGTTCCATGTACGAGCCCGAAATTCCGAAGGTATTATCAGTGAGGAAGCGACTTATACATTTTACATTCAGGCACCCTGGTTTCGATCTCCGTGGGCTTATGCTGTTTATACATTGTCAGGGATGACGGTTTTGTTATTGGGATTTGCTTTTGTTGATCGTAAATATCAGCGTCAACAAAAACTGATGGAGCTCAAGCAAGAGAAAGAGCTTCATGACAAGAATACTGAGATGGAAAAATTATCGGTTCAGACACAGGAAGAAATTAATCGTTTACAAAATGAAAAACTGGAGTCGGAGCTGAATCATATGAAAACAGAGTTAGCAACAGCAACGATGCATTTGCTGAACAAGAACGAATTCATTGCCGGAATTAAAACGGATTTAAATCAGATTGTGAAAAAGAACAAGCATGATGATTTAAAGAAGGAACTGCAAACTATTACAAAAGAGATCGAGAACAACATCTCAAGTGATTCCGACTGGCAGCATTTTCAATTCCATTTTGATCGCGTCCATGGCGATTTTTCAAATCGTTTCAAAGTTAGTCATCCCTACCTTAGTCCCCAGGAAATTAAGCTGAGTGCCTATTTGCGAATGAATCTATCGACCAAAGAGATTGCTCAGTTACTACACATCTCAGTGCGCGGAGTAGAAATTGGTCGCTACAGATTGCGCAAGAAGCTACAGCTCGACCGAAGCCGAAATCTACAGGACTTCATTCTTAATTTTTAAAGCTGGGCATTTCTAAATTATAAGGTAGGCATCTTCCAACCATTTTGATAATTCGGTGTAATGAGTTTGTTCGCAGCAACGTTATCAATGAAGGCATTCTTCTGAGCATCCCAAAATACTTTGCTTCCAGTCTTGTAAGCAATGTTGCCCATCTGCGCATTGATGGCTGCAATGCTTCCCGATTTAATAGGAGTATTCAGCGCGGCCTGACTATTTTTCTTAATGGCATCAATGAAATTCGCAGTGTGAAGATCAAGGTAGCTAACATCGTCTGGTTTTTTATAAGCCTCAATACTTTCCATCTTGCCCTTACCAAAATTACTATAGTCTAATGACACCCGCTCAGCGATGACTTCATAACCCTGACGATCTAACACCAATGTTCCGTTGTTTCCAATAAAGGCAATACCCTCTCTTCTATTGTAGGGGCCATTGTCAATTCCGGTGGCGTGCTCCCACAACATATTGAAGTTTTCATATTGGAAAATGGCCTGTAGTGTATCCGGTGTTTCGGAGGCGTCATCCGGATAAGCAAGCTTACCACCAGTAGCCATCACCGAAATAGGAGCACTGGTTTTCATGGCATACAGCGCAATGTCAATTTCGTGAACGCCCCAATCCGTCATGAGTCCACCGGCATAATCCCAGAACCAGCGGAAGTTAAAATGAAAACGATTCGCATTAAAGGGACGTTTTGTTGCAGGACCTAACCAGAAATCATAATCTACTCCGGATGGAGCGACAGTGTCAGGAACAACAGGAACGGGTTTCATCCATCCCTGATACGCCCACACTTTTACCAATCGTATTTTTCCTAATACACCGGATTGTACAATTTCAATTGCCTTTCTGTAATGTGGACCACTTCGTTGCCACTGACCTGCCTGAACAATTTTACCTGTCTTCTCCTGTGCCGCTACCATTAGGTTGCATTCGGCAATACTGTTGGCAATTGGTTTCTCAACATACACGTGCTTGCCGGCCTGCACGGCATCTACCATTATTTTACAATGCCAATGATCGGGCGTACCAATTACTACAGCATCAATTGATTTATCGTTGAGAAGCTCGCGGTAGTCGGTATACGTTTTGGGCTTATTGGTTCTCAGTTTTTCATAATCAGCTACACGTTTTTGAATCACGTTTTTATCGACATCACAGATTCCGACCAGATCTACTGTATTCATTTTTAATAATGAATGCGTATTGGCCCAGCCCATGCCATTGCATCCAATGACCCCGATGTTGATTTTGTCATTCACTGAAATACGTTTACCGTAAGCGGAAAGAATGGTTGGTGCTACGAATAGTCCGCTGGCAAGTGCAGTGCCAGCACTTTTGATAAAATTTCTTCTTTTCATAGTGATCGACTTGACTTAGTTGAATAGCCTGATCGAAGAACACCAAAAGATGGGGGATGTGCAAACGTTAATTGGATGAAAGGTAAATAATGTGGTAATATTGCACTCGTTTGCAATAGGTTCCATTTTAAACGCGTTGCAACGACCATATCTCAGGTTTCATTACTTCCGACCGTCTTTCGGATTCAATCCCCGTTTCTTTGTTAGTGAGTTTAAAAATTGAAATAATGAAAACATCAAAAGACGTTATCAGACAAGCATCGTTGTTTACGATGGGAGGGTTGATTGATCCTCGATTAATGCCGGACTATGAAAAGTCGGTTAGCAAATCAGAATCTAAATCAGTTCATGATCACAGCGTACTGAACAGATTACGAAAGAGCATTGAAAGCATCACCGGTAGAAAGATTAACAACGAGCCTGCACAGGGTTAATAAGGAATCGACAGAGGTATGTATCAAATAAAAGAATCGATAAATTTGAAATTTACCAATTCTTTCCATGCCATAAATTTGCTCGCATTTGAAACCCGTCTTTCCTTTAATCAGACTTGGATTAGTTGTTATAATCTGTTTTTAAATAAAAATCAGAAGCAGCGTTAACACAACACCTGCTAATGCGAAGTAAAAACCTTTCTTGAAAACACTTGTTCCAGGTAAAAACATCCAAAAAGAAGACAACACGAAAAAGAACAACGACAAACCAAAAAAAACATTGAGAAAAAATAAGGGATGCTTTGTATCGGCTTTGTGCAGGTTGGTCAGTTTCTGAATAACATAAGGCCACTCTTTGGAAGTGTATTGTGCTATGCCCGTTGCTTTGTTATAGGTGCCTTGTTTAAAACTGAGAATGTCTCCTTCCTCTTTTTCAATTTTAAGATCTCGTATTCTCAAGGCTCTGCCCAACTCCTCATTTTTAATATTGGGCTCTAACTGTTTTTCATTTAGCGTTTCATATTTTAAAAAATCGGTATCCCTGAAAATCATGGTAATTCCGCTGATAGCGTATACGGCCATGATGCCTGCTAAAAAATAACCTAAGTATCGGTGGTAAACTCTCATCGTGTTGCGGGTACTATCATTGCTCATATTTATAGTCAATTAATTTTTACTATTCGTTCTGCTATTTATGAATTTTTAAGTCATGTATTGATGTTCGATTATTTTAATGTCGAACCACCCACGCTAAACCATCAGGTCCGGGGCCAACATCAATATGACTGATTACCTCTAACTTCTTCAGATCTACAACCGCGACATAATTATCAGGAGTGCAGCCAATAAATGCACGCGATCCATCAGGATCTACTTCAATACCTGCTCCACCATGACCAATGTTAATTCGTTTCATTTCTTTTCGTGATTCCACATCAAGAATGATAAGATCCCCATTTCGTAAACTGGAAACCAGTACACGCTTTCCATCGGGTGTGAACTTGAGACGGTTGGCACCGAGCGCTTTCGCATCAATAACAAAGGCCAGCTTTTTACTCTTCAAATCGATAATGGAAATGGTTCCATCATCGGCAGAGGCTGCCCACAATTGTTTGCCATCGGGTGTAACATCAAATCCTTCCACGCCTTTCGATACCAGGACAACGTTCTGAATCCAATCTCTTCGCGGTTGTGCACCAGGAAATGGAGGAGCAGGGAGCAGTGTATCCGTAAGAATGCTAACCGTTCCTGCATTGACGTTTGTCGTGTAGATTTTTTTCTCATCGCTCGTCACATAAATCATGTGGGTTCTTTCCTGACCTGTACCCATACTCCAATCCAACTTGCCAGTGGCAGGATCAAAGCGACCAACCGCTTTGGCACCTTCAGCTGAGAACCAAAATTTTTCACCTACGAAAGTAATTCCATGAGGACCGATCAATGGTCGTGTATCAATGTTGGGCAATGCTTTATGTGCAACGAGATCGATTACGTTGATCTCATAGGAGCGACCACCACCGGTGTTGGTAACGTAGGCTATTTTTCCATCAGAAGAAGCAATCACTTCATGTGGATCAGGACCAACAGGCACACGTGCTATAACTTTTAGTGTCACAGAATTAATTATGGCAAGTGTATGATCGTTTTTGGAAAGTGCAAGCAGCATAGGTGGCTGCGCTGGTTGCGCCATGCAGTCTGATGAGGTGTAAACTAATAATGCCAGCAAAAAATGCGTGGCCAGTAATTTGAGCAGGTTGGTTTTCATATTTTCAGTTGCATTTAGTTAGATTGATTGGCGCTTTGTTCATTTTTCGATATTAGACATTTGCCGTTTCCCTTTTATTCCAATTGAAATTAAAATATTTCAATTAGCGGCCCTATCGCAAATTTTGCATGTGTCTGGTGATCTGCTCAATCCGCTTTTGAACGAAAGAAAATAGTAGGAGTGAAGCTCCTGGATTATCTTAGTCAGAATAAAATCACAAATTGTCCTCCAATGAATTTTAAAGATATTCTCAACCTGTTTAAGATAGGCAAGGCAAGTGCTAAAAGTCACATGCGCAATTTGATTGAGATTGCAGCATCTGACGGAAGTCTTGCGGATGAGGAACAAAGGCTCCTGGAGTATGCAGCGCTGCGGAATAATATTTCTAAACTAGAATTGAAGGCCATCCAGGAAGATACGTCCAAAATTCGCTTTGAAGTTCCGGGCAATGAAGAGGACAAGTTTTCTCAGCTCTACGACCTTGTTCACATGATGTCGATTGATAAAAATATTCACGGTGAAGAATTAAGGTTATGTGAAATATTCGCAATCAAATTCGGATACCGAAAAGAGATCGTTCGGGAAATGATTGAATTGATTCGGTTGAATATTGAAAAATGGATTGGCTCGAAAGAAACAATGCAGATGGTGTGGCGTGCGATGAAAGTTTACGATTAGGCAGGCCCGAATCTTACAGCTTTCTGAATTCTCCACTTCATGTAATATTTTAGCTGTAACTGATAGATTCCGATGAATATCCTATTTAATTTTGCGCAAGGATTGGGTGAATGCTTTAAATCAAGATAATCGTTAGCGTATTGGCCGTCCGTACTTAATTAATCTAAAAAAATCACATGAAAAATTTAATGAAATTAGTGAGCGTATTTGCACTGTTTATTTTGGTTGGTCTTTCTGCCTGTAAAAAGGACGAGCCTCAAGCCGCGACCTGCGAAGGTGGAAGTTTTACAGTCACAATTAATAGTGCAGCAGTTACTGATGTTGTACTTTACAATACACTCTTAAAAGGAAATGATGCAAAGCGCATGGATATTCGCGCTACTGATGCGAATGGCAGACAAGTGATCATTACGTTTACCGATCTTTCTACAGGATCTTCAGGTAATGGTGTGACAACGGATGCCTATATTCCGTTTGAAGAAGTCACTACAGGAACTGAAAATACTTTTCTTTTTACCATCATTGAAGGTGGCAACTCATATTCTTTTATAAATGGCAGTCTGGATATTACCAGCTGCGATGCTAATGCGAAAAAAGTATCCGGTACATTTTCATTTTCTGATGAAGATTTTGAAGTGACCAATGGTTCTTTCACGAACGTGTGCTATACCGTACTTCAATAATCACATCGTTGACGTTGATCAATACATGAGAAGGCCCGGCAATGAATGTCGGGCCTTTCTTTTTGAATTGATG
>JBDTTT010000144.1:0-13499 GCA_039930485.1 Chryseolinea sp. | reverse complement strand
TGGCGGTTTTGCCTTCTTGCTTTTAGAATGCGCGCCTGCTCTTTATCGATGAAATGCTGTCTTCCTCCCGTGCATTGGATATGAATGTAGATAGAACGAAACACTCTTCAAGCTATCCGCAGTTTGAAAGTCTTTAAAACCTCTGACAGAATCTAACTACTTAAATATCCTATGAAGGCTTATGCTAAAGACAAACCACAATTATCATCGAATTTGGAATTACTGTCACTAGCAATTACGAGGAGAATACTCTACACTTTTAGTCTATAAATCCCCAACTTAAGTATAACATCATCCTAACAAGCATCCTCCTATTCAATTTTATTGGTAAGATTTTTAACCCATATCCTTGAATTCAATGAAGCATGGAAGAGAAAAAGATTTTAATCGTTGACGATGAGAGGGATTTTGGTATGCTGATGAAGACCTTCTTCTCCAAGAAAAAATGTAAAGTATTTATCGCCAACTCAATTGCCGAGGGATTGGTGATGCTGGAAAAGGAAAGACCCGATTACCTCTTTCTGGATAACAATTTACCCGATGGTTTGGGTTGGGGAAAGACTGAATTTATTCTCGATAACTACCCACATACCCAACTTCATCTCATCAGTGTATTGGATGTTCCGAAAACATCGGCCACGTCTTTCCGCATTCTTTACAAGCCCACGCTTACAGAGGAATTGCCTAAGCTATTCGGATGGTAATGCCTCCGATTTTGTCAGTTTGTAAAAACCTATCTCCCATTATGCCTTAATGCTATGAAAATAGATACTATTTCAATTGACGAATTGCTCTCTCCTATTAAGTCGTATTTCCAAAATGATAATATTACACATCAGGATGTACAGGACAAACCTCCCTTGCGTTCTGAACTTTTTAGTACAGAGCAGATGGATTTGCACGCGCAACATCTGGCGTCAATTCACTCAATAAGTTATGCGCATTCCACAGAAAAACTTTTAACACGACTAGCGGATAACGAAACGATTTTATTTCATGTCAACGAATTGCTTCAACGAAGCATCAAGGAGAAAAAACCAATCAGCCCTGCTGGTGAATGGTTGCTTGATAATTTTTATTTGATTGAAGAAGAAATACGCATTGGCCAACGATACCTCCCGAAAGGATATAGCAAAGGTCTTCCTAAGTTAAACAGCGGCCCACTGGCAGGTTTCCCTCGTGTATACGACATTGCCATTGAAATTATTTCGCACAGCGATGGACATGTCGATATTTACAGTCTCAGTAATTTTATTACTTCCTATCAAAAGATAAATCATCTTACTATTGGTGAGTTATGGGCAATTCCCATCATGATTCGCCTTGCCTTGCTGGAAAATTTAAGTCGCATGGCGGCACGTATTGCTGTCGATCGAATGGATACCGAGCTCGCGCATCAATGGGCATCGAAAATATTAGAGACTGTTGATACTAATCCAAAGAACCTGGTATTGGTCATTGCCGACATGGCGCGATCAAACCCACCACTGGGCAGCGCGTTCGTAGCAGAGTTTTCTCGTAAGCTTCAATGGAAAGGTGCAGAGCTTACACTTCCTCTTAATTGGGTTGAACAAAATCTCTCGGGCAACGAACGCACCATTAGTGCGATGGTCCTCGAAGAAAACCAAAAGCAGGCTGCGGATCAGGTATCGGTAAGTAATAGTATCAACAGCTTGCGCTATCAATCTAAAATGGATTGGCGGGAGTTTGTAGAAACGATGAGTGTGGTGGAGCAGACTCTTCGAAAAGATATAAATGGCGTGTATCCTAAAATGGATTTCTATACACGTGATCACTATCGTCATCGCGTTGAAAAAATAGCAAAGGCTAGTCCATTGTCCGAAAATCAAGTAGCGCAGATTGCTATCGATCTTGCCTATGAGAATTTCCAAAAAGATAAATTCGATGAGCGCAAGTCACATGTTGGATATTACTTATGTGGACGGGGATTAAAACTCACTGAAAGAAAAGCAGGTTTGCGATTATCCTATGTTCGATCGATCAAAGAGAGGTTAACCGACATTGCAGACTCTTTATATATAACAATCGCTTTATTCTTTACCTTCATCATTGGTAGTGGTCTGATAATCGAAGCACTTTCCGAAGCTGTATCGGTAGGATGGCTGATTGCCATTGGATTCTTTTCGCTTTTATCTGCCAGTCAGCTGGCTTTATCACTCAGCAACTGGTGGATAACGATATGGATAAAACCTATTCCTTTACCTAAGCTTGATTTTTCAGCAGGCATTCCGAATCAGTTCCGTACGATGGTGGTTGTACCCACATTGATCGCCAACACAACTCAAATAGAAAAATTAATCGAAGACCTTGAAGTTCGGTTCCTCGCCAATCCGGATCCGAATCTTTTGTTTGCACTGCTCACTGATTTTAAAGATGCTCCTTCTGAAACGATGCCTGAAGATGATGCACTTGTGGCGTTCATTCAAATGAGAATTGAAGAATTAAATAAGCGCTACGAAAAAGAACGCAGCTCCACCTTTCTTCTTTTCCATCGACCAAGAAGATGGAATGCAGTGAATAAAGTCTGGATGGGTTACGAACGAAAGCGCGGAAAACTTTCTGAGTTGAACCAACTTCTTCGCGGTAAATCGCGCGATCGGTTCTCACTCATCATGGGAGATGAACAAGTATATACAACGGTTAAATATATAATTACGCTCGACACGGATACTCAGCTTCCGAGAGATGCAGGTTGGAAGTTAGTGGGATTAATGGCACATCCACTCAATCATCCTTTATACAATGAAAAAAAGAAAAGAGTTGTAGACGGCTATGGCATTATACAACCTCGCATCGCCATTAGTTTGCATGGTGCCATACGTTCTGGTTACACACGCCTTCATGAAAATGATTCAGGTATCGATCCATACACACGTGTAACATCCGATGTGTATCAGGATGTTTTGGGTGAAGGATCATTTATAGGAAAAGGTATTTATGATATTGATGCATTTGAAACAGCGCTGAACAATCGCTTTCCTGAAAACAGAATATTGAGTCATGACCTACTGGAAGGATCGTATGTACGATGTGGCTTCGCAAGTGATGTCCAACTCTATGAAGAGTACCCATCCCGCTACAGCATAGACATGAGCAGGCGCCATCGTTGGATACGAGGCGATTGGCAAATTGCAAATTGGTTTTTGCCCTTTGTTCCCGGGCACGATAAAAAACTAAAAAAGAATTCAATCTCTGCTCTATCACGCTGGAAGATTTTTGATAATCTAAGACGAAGCCTCATACCGATTGCCCTTATTTCTCTATTGATCGCTGGATGGACCATCCTATCTTCACCGTGGTTCTGGACAATTGCCGTCACGCTAATCGTTATGCTTCCCTCCTTTATTACTTCTGCGTGGAGTGCCTTGTTCAAACCAAAAGAAGTTGCCATTACACAACACATCAACAATGCAATTGGTAATACATCGAAAAGTATTCTACAAGCTTTGTTTACTTTAATATGCTTACCATACGAAGCCATTGTAAGTGTCGATGCGATTATCCGCACACTATGGCGTGTATACATTAGCCGCAAAAAATTATTGGAGTGGAATCCCTCCGGCTTTGTACAGAAACAAAATGAAAATGTTTTTGCTGTTTATCAAACAATGTGGTTTGCTCCTCTCCTGTCTATTACCGTATTGATCTTTTTATACAGGCAACAATCACCTGCTATTTTTATTGCGGCACCTTTTCTTGTGGTGTGGTTACTTTCACCTGCCATTGTAAGCCTGTTAAGCAAACCAGTTTACGCAACGAAGACAAAATTAAATGAAGATCAAAAAGAATATTTAAGAACATTGGCGAGAAAGACATGGTCGTTCTTCGAGAGTTTCATATCCGCAGGAGACAACTGGTTGCCACCGGATAACTTTCAGCAATACCCTATCCCTGTTTTGGCACATCGTACCTCGCCAACCAATATTGGTCTTTCCCTTTTAGCAAATCTGACAGCAGTAGATTTTGGATACATTACCACCACTCAACTTATTGAGCGAACTGAGAATACCTTTGCTACACTCGATAAAATGGAGCGACATGAAGGACATTTTTACAATTGGTACGATACACAAACACTTCAAATACTCCGACCACGATACATTTCTACAGTTGATAGTGGAAACATGGCCGGGCATTTACTTACACTTCGACAAGGATTACTTGCATTAATCTTTCAAAAAATTACAGGTTCATCTTTTCTGGATGGTTTGAAGGATACTTTACGATTGGCGTTGGACAGTATACCACGAGAGGATTCGCGTATTCGCCCGTATCTACAAAAATTGTATGAGTCTGATCTCACTGACTTTGATACTCTTCCAAAACTCAAAAACTATTTAACCACACTACTTACACAGTATCGCGAGAGCAATGACAACCACTTTTTTGTTTCAATGAATTATGAGAAGAGTGAATGGATTCTGGCGTTCGAAAAACATGTAGAGTTGTTGAAACAGGAAATAATCACTTCGGCTTGCTGGCTAAACGATTCAGCTATTCCGGAAAAATTCAGCGACTGGAAATTGCTTTCTGAAATTCCTTCCCTTGATGAACTTTCAAGAATGGATCGCGAGATGATAACCGAACTCGATCGTTATTCCAGTCTTGAAAATTCCATCATCGAAAGCAATTGGCTCATTCAAATCGCGGAAAGTATTCGCGAAGCAAGTAAACGGGCGCGCGAACGCATTGCCGTTTTACAAAATCTTGCATTCCAGTGTTTGCAATTTGCCGACATGGAATATGAATTTCTTTACGATAAACCACAACGTTTACTTGCTATCGGGTACAATGTTGATGAGCATCACCGTGATGGTAGTTTCTATGATCTGTTAGCTTCTGAAGCGCGACTCAGTTCGTTTGTCGCGATCGCGCAAGGTAAACTTCCTCAAGAAAGCTGGTTCGCACTGGGAAGACGATTAACTACAGCCGGTAATACACCAGTACTGCTTTCATGGAGTGGTTCCATGTTTGAATATTTGATGCCACTATTAGTGATGCCTACCTATGAAAATACATTGTTGGATGAAATGTGTATTGGCACTGTAAAAAAACAAATCGAATATGGAGAAGAGCAAAATGTTCCGTGGGGAATTTCGGAGTCATGTTACAACGTAGTCGATGCTCATCTTACCTATCAATATCGGGCCTTTGGAATTCCCGGGCTCGGCTTTAAAAGAGGACTCGGTCAGGATTTGGTAATTGCACCCTATGCTACTGTAATGGCGCTGATGGTCGATCCGCTTGCTGCCTATACTAATCTTCAGCGAATGAAGGCAAAAGGCTTTGAAGGAAGATATGGATTTTATGAAGCGGTTGATTATACACCTGTCCGATTATCGCGAGGTCAGCCTTTCGCAGTGATTCAAACTTTTATGGCTCACCATCAAGGAATGAGCCTTCTTTCATTAGCATATTTGTTACTGGACCAACCGATGCAAAAACGTTTTGAATCGGATGCTCAATTTCAAACAGCATTGCTGTTGTTGCAAGAGCAGGTTCCGAAGTCAACTGGGTTCTATTCTGGTTCTGACGTTGAGAATGTACCACGTGTTTTACCGACAGCAGAAATCAGAGTGATTCAAACTTCGAATACACCGATTCCTGAAATTCAATTGTTATCGAACGGACGGTATCATGTAATGATTACCAATGCGGGTGGTGGGTATAGCCGGTGGAGAGAAATAGCCATTAATCGCTGGAGGGAAGATAGTACCTGCGATGATTGGGGAACATTCTGTTTCATCCGGGATATCAACAAAAATGAAAGTTGGTCAACAACACATCAACCAACATTGAAGGAGGCAACACGTTACGAAGCCATCTTCACGCAAGACCGCGCTGAATTCAGAAGACGTGATGATGAAATTGAATCTTACAGTACCATTATTGTTTCACCTGAAGATGATGTTGAAGTAAGACGCTTGCACCTAACGAATTATTCCAAAACAAAAAGAAATTTAGAAATCACCAGCTATGGTGAAATCGTATTAGCCTCGCCTGCTGCAGACGATTCACATCCCGCTTTTAGCAATCTGTTTGTGCAAACTGAAATCAATACAAATCAACATGCTATCATCTGCACCAGAAGACCGCGTTCAAAAGACGAAAGACCACCATGGATGTTTCATCTGATGAAAGTCGATGGCGTAGACAAAACTGAAGTTGCTTATGAAACTGATCGCAATAAGTTCATTGGTCGTGGAAACACCATTCATGAGCCACAGGTAATTTTTGAAAGTGAATCACTCACCGGTTCTCAGGGTTCTGTGTTGGATCCGGTTGTTTCAATTCAATACAAAATAAAACTGGAGCCTGGTGAATCGGTCACGATTGATATGGTCACTGGAATTTCCGAGACGCGTGAAGGCAATCAGAGTCTGATTGATAAATATCAGGATCGACATTTACGTGATCGTGCATTTGAATTATCCTTAACACACAGTCAGGTTTCCTTGCGCCAGCTCGGTGCAACTGAATCGGATGTTCAATTATTTGGAAAGCTGGCGAGTTCAATTTTATACCTCAATCCAACGTTCAGAGCGCCCGCAAATATTCTAACAAAAAATCAACGCGGGCAATCTGCCTTATGGAGTTATTCTATTTCGGGTGACTTGCCGATTGTTCTAGCGCATGTGTCCGATAGTGAAAACATCACGCTTGTTAAACAGCTTATTAAAGCTCAAGCATACTGGCAGAGCAAAGGCCTTGCGGTCGACCTTGTCATTCTCAATGAGGATCCAAGTGGATATCGTCAGGTGCTACAAGAGCAAATTCAAAATCTGATTGCCAGTACAGGTGTTAACACATCAGACAAGCAGGGAAGAATTGCGGTGAGGCCAGCCGATCAGGTGCCTGCTGAAGATCTCATCTTGCTTCAAACTGTAGCGCGCATTATTATTTCAGATGCAAAAGGTACGCTGTCTGATCAGGTTAATAAACGAACCATTGAAAAACCAATGGCTCCGAAATTAATTCCTTCCAAACTACCCACTTCAAATATTCAAAAAGCTATCGCTCAACGAGAGCTTCAATATTACAATGGGCTAGGCGGATTTTCTCCTAATGGAAAAGAGTATATCATTGCAACAAGAAAAAATAAACGAACTCCCCTACCGTGGTCAAATGTAATTGCCAATCCGAACTTCGGAACCATCGTGACAGAAAGTGGTTCATCTTATACCTGGTTTGAAAATGCACATGAGTTCAGACTTACTCCCTGGAAGAATGATCCTGTAAGCGATGGCTGTGGTGAAGCCTTCTACATCCGCGATGATGAGAGTGGTTATTATTGGTCACCCATGGCTTTACCTTCTACAGGACAATCACCTTACATAACACGTCATGGATTTGGCTATAGTATTTTTGAGCATAACGAAGATGGCATCCGCACGGAAGTGTGTATGTATACCGATATAGAAGCGCCTATCAAATTTGTTGTTATCACTGTACGCAATCAGTCGGATCGTCCAAGAAAACTTTCGGCAACTGGTTATGCTGAATGGGTATTGGGGAGCATCCCTTCAAAATCTGTTATGCATGTGGTTACCGAACTTGATACAGCGAGTGGAGCATTGATTGCGAGAAATGTTTTCAATCCCGAGTTTCAGAATTGCGTGGCCTTCTTCGATGTGGATGATCCAAACTTTTTCTATACCAGTGATCGTACAGAGTTCATTGGACGGAATGGAACGCTTCAGCATCCGGAGGCTATGTCGAATGTAAGACTTTCTAATAAGACTGGTGCTGGGATGAATGCCTGTGCGGCAATTCAAATACCATTCGAACTAGAGAATGGTCAGGAACGAAAACTGATTTTCAAAATCGGTGCTGGAAAAAATTTACGTGAAGCGGTTGACGTTGTTAAACGTTTTCAGGGAAGTCAGGCCGCGGCCAAGGTATTGCAGAACGTAAATGCATTCTGGGAAAAAACTTTAGGAAATGTACAGGTAGAAACTCCCGATCCGTCCATCAATATATTATCAAATGGCTGGTTGCTGTATCAAGTATTGTCGTGTAGAGTGTGGGGTCGCAGTGGATTTTATCAATCGGGTGGAGCGTTTGGTTTCCGTGATCAGCTTCAGGATGTAATGTCTCTCACGCATACTTTGCCAAGCATAACACGCAAACAAATACTGACTGCTGCATCCCGTCAATTTGTTGAAGGTGATGTTCAGCATTGGTGGCATCCACCTCTTGGTCGTGGGGTACGCACGCTGTGCTCAGATGATTTTCTATGGCTTCCATTTGTAACGAGTCGTTACCTTAATCTCACAGGTGATTCAACGGTATTGGACGAATCAATTCCCTTCTTACAAGGAAGGAGATTAAATGTTGACGAAGAATCGTATTACGATTTGCCCATTATATCCGACAAACAGGCAACACTCTATGAGCATTGCAAGCAAGCCATTGAACATGGTTTACGTTTTGGTGAACATGGTTTACCACTAATGGGTTCTGGCGATTGGAATGATGGAATGAATATGGTTGGCATTCATGGAAAAGGAGAAAGCGTGTGGCTTGCTTTCTTTTTATATGATGTACTGAATCGTTTTTCAAAAATAGCAACACTCCGTGGAGATGCTGCCTTTGTGCTGAAGTGTACCAAGAATGCAACCAAATTAAAAAAGAGTATTCATACACATGCCTGGGATGGACAATGGTATCTGCGCGCTTTCTTTGATGATGGAACGCCTATCGGGTCTTCAAGAAATACAGAATGCATGATTGATGCTATTGCACAAAGTTGGTCCGTTCTGTCTGAAGGTGGTGAGACTCAACGTTCATTCAATGCCATGCAGTCTGCGAATAAATTTCTAATCAATAGAGAAAAAGGAATTATTCAACTTCTGGAACCTCCTTTTGATAAAACGGATTTGGATCCTGGTTATATAAAGGGGTATGTACCCGGTGTTCGGGAAAATGGTGGACAGTATACCCATGCTGCTATCTGGATGGTAATGGCGTTTGCAAAATTGAAAGACCGGGAAAAAACAAACGAACTTTTGTCAATGATCAATCCCATCCACCATGGGCGGACTTCAGAGGAAGTTGCAATATATAAAGCAGAGCCTTATGTAATTGCTGCTGATGTGTACGGAGAACCACCCCATATTGGAAGAGGTGGCTGGACTTGGTACACAGGCTCAGCCGGATGGATGTATCAGCTGATACTCGAATCGTACCTTGGAATAAAGCGCGAAGGAGAAATATTGCGATTTGAACCCTGTATTCCGAAAGATTGGAAATCGTTTAGAATTAAATACACCTTCAAAGAAACAGTTTATCATATTGAGATACACCAGGAAGAGAGCGACCGAGCAGCAGAACTTGTAGTGGATGATATTCTTCAACAAGAGGTTGTTCTTCAATTGAAAGATGACAAAATAGATCATCGTGTCATACTCAGAATCAATATGGAATCCGGGGTGAATGCAGAGCAGGAAGCAACCACTAGTGTTGACAATGTGTAGAAAAATTTTCCCTTACCACGCTCTTTATTGGCTTGGGTGTGTTGGTACGATTTTCGAAATGTAGAATAGAGCTAGAAGAAATTATTACAAAACACTTAATACCAACTTTATGAAAAAGTCATTTGCCATTACTGCTTTTCTATTTCTGTTCACCTTTACAACTTCCCTTAATGCACAGAATCTCATTAGCAACATTGCCGGAAAATGGTCCATCACAAAATACGAATCAAAAGTTAAAACGGAAGGAAAATCCGGAACGCTTGAATTCTTATCAGATGGAATGTTTAGAAGTGAAGGCATTTATTTTGGCGTACAAACCGGATTGTTTCGCACAGATGAAACACGATCAATCGTTATCATAGAAGCGCAAAACGGAATTACAGAATGGACGGCCTCCGTGAAAAATGATGTTCTTCGCTTGAAAAGTTTAAAAGGAAAAGGTCCAAAAATATACATCACATTGGTGCGGATAAAAGCCGATAAGAATACAGCTCAGAATTGATTCAATCGCATTTTAAGAGTAGTTAAAATATGAGAGGTCTACTGTATTGGTCTCTTAAACTATTTTATTTAATACTCCTAAACATTACAAAAAATGAAGAAACAAATAAATTCCAAATCAAAGATGGGCGTCATGGAGAGATTCTCTTCCCGTGTAACGGCACTGGCAGGTACCACACCTGCTTTTATCATTGCGTTTAGTCTTGTATTGGTTTGGGCCGCAACAGGTCCTATGTTTGATTTTTCAGAGGAGTGGCAAATGGTGATCAATACCGGAACAACGATTATTACCTTTCTGATGGTTTTCCTTATACAAAAGTCGCAAAACAAAGATTCACTTGCTGTACAGCTCAAGCTGAATGAATTAGTAGCAGCTCATGAGTTTGCGAGCAATCGTCTTGTCAATGTTGAAGGCATGACTGAAGACGACTTAAAAGTTATTAAAAAATATTATACATCACTTAGTGACCTCGCTAAGAAAGATGGAAGTCTTCAGCAATCACATTCTATTGATGAAGCGAAGACCAGTCATGAACATAAGCAACATGCAAAAACAGCAATGGGTAATGCTAAAATCAAAAAAGTTAAAAGTTAACCCGATGAATTGACTCACTATTCAGGTATGTTGAATCAACTACATCGTCATCATTATTTTTTCGCCCAGACCTCAACAATTGATTTCTTATCTGAATTGTCCTGGGTATCGTACCAGAAGACTACTTTGTCAATTTTCTTACTGTGATCCTGAACTTCCATGGTAATACCATTGGTCGCATGATTCATCTCATCCAAAAATACAATGTCCTTTGTATCTCCATCCGTGAAATGAACCGTACAGCGATGCATGGTTAATGTTCCCTGTTTAATAATAAATTTTAGTGCTGTGATATGGTCGCTGCCTTCATTAATTGACATGACATCGCGATCCAATGTATAGTCTGCTCTCCGGTTGCCCAGGAAGGTCCACTCATCAGTTACTGAAGAAGCTTGTTGAGCAAATGATTGTTGTACCTGTCCCAATACTAATACGGTCAGTGTAAGGGCCAGTAAATATTTTGTTTTCATAGAGGCGGTAGTTAATTTTAAATTCCTGGCAGGATGATACCTGTATACTCACCATAGAAATATGCATACCACAAAAATGATATCGAATGAGAGTCACCCTAGCCCATAATTCAGAAGTGATTGTAGAAATACTTTCTCGATTGAGAGAAATTGATACCCGTACTTCTATCCCTTAAGAAGTAGTATAAAATCAAGCAGCTCATTGCCTGGACAGACAATGAGCTGTTTGATCGACTCTTGCGTGTCGCGGTATACTAATCCTGCTCAACTTCCTCTTCAACCACTTCAGCAGCAAGCTGATTGATTTTCGTAGCAAGTGCAGTTAACTTCACATCGGCTTGTGCTTCTTCATCTTTCGTTTCTTCCAATAACTCTGCGCATTGAACTTTACCTAATACGGTCGCCATTGTTCTCAATGTACCGTAGGCTGAAATTTCATAATGCTCCGCCTTTTGTGCCGCTGCAATTAAAGCCGCATCTCTTGCATGACTTTTATCATGATCAGCGATGGCTTCCTCTCCCTCTTTCACAAGACCTTCCATCGCTTCGCATTTCTTTGCTACAGGCTTCACCTTGATTAATGAAAAGCATTCTTCAACGCGACTCACTTGTAATTTTGTTTCTTCGAGATGCGCTTCGAAAGCTTCTTTGAGGTCTTCATTGAATGAAGCCTTGGCCATCTTTGGAAGAGCTTTTGTCAAATGCTTTTCAGCCCAATAGATATCCTTCAATAAATCTTCAAAGATATCTTCCAGTGTTTCTTTGGATGATTTTTCAGTGCCTTTCTTTGCAGTGACTTTCTTAGTTACATTAATTTTGCCAGTGGTTTTCATTTTTGTGTGGGTTTTAATTATAAAATTACCGTTTCAAATAAAATGCAGTTGTTATTTTCGAAAAGGTTTTATAGCTCACCCTTCTCAGCTAACTTTTTCATTTTCTTATTTGCATAAATGGCTACTTCAACTCTGCGATTGATTTGTTTCTCCTCAGCAGTCGAATTTCCATTGAGCGGTTGCTGTTCACCATATCCTTTTGGTGAAATCCGACCTGCGCCAACGCCTTGAGTGACCAGGTATTGCTCAACACTATACGCTCTTTTTTCTGAGAGCTTTTGATTATAGGCTACCTCGCCAACATTGTCAGTATGACCTTCGATTACAATATTTGTATCATCATACTTTTTTAATGTTGTTGACAGTGCATTGAGGTTTGATTTTGTTTCAGGTAATAAAGAAGCAGAGTTCGTATCGAATTGCAATCCGGAATGGAATGTGATTAAAATACCTTCCCCAACACGTTGCACGGTTGCACCTTTCAAATCGTTCTTTAACTCTTCTGCCTGTTTATCCATATGCCTTCCAATAAGAGCGCCCGCAGTTCCTCCCGCTGCAGCACCGATGATAGCACCTACAGCAGTGTTACCAGAATTATGTCCAATAAGTCCGCCAATAGCAGCACCCGCTCCGGCTCCTATAGCACCACCTTTGGTTGTGTTATTCATGGTCTTGCAACTCGTTTGGGTTAACAACACCGCGATCACCAGTAAAGAGGAGCTGATGAACTTTAATACTATCTTTTTCATATTGGTTTTATTTATCTGCACTCTTCACAGCATTATCAAATCGCTCTGATATCTGTTCGCAAGCAAGCTTTATTTCGTTATTTGTATTCTTCGCGGCCTGTTGAGCATTATCCCACGTGTCGTCCGCGGACTGATCAATTAGATCAAGTGCTGCCTCTACTTTTGTTCTATGGTCAAGTAGAATTGCTTTCACCGATTCTAATTCGCTTTGAGCGGTACCATTTGTATCCTCCAACTTCTTGGAAATTTTATCAAGCTTTGCATTAATATCATCGCGAAGCGCTTGCAGATCCTTGGTGGTTTCCTGTTTCTCTTTCTTTATGTCCCGTGCAATTTCATTTTCTGCCTGGGCCACTTTTTTTTCAGATGATGGTGAACAGTTGATCATCATCAGGCTACAGCTCATTAGAGCAAATGCTATTATTTCCTTTTTCATAATCATTTGGTTTTTTGGTTATTTTAAATGGAGTGCCAGGCAATCCCCAAATTCTCAGGAATTTAATTCAAGACTTTCAATTTCTCTTTTGATTTCTTCCTTCGATTTCCCGATTCGCTTTTCGATTTTACCCAGCATCTCATCCTCCTTGCCTTCCGTAAACATTAAATCATTATCAGTAAGCTGTGCATATTTTTGCTTCAGTTTCCCCTGTACTTCTTTCCAGGTTCCTTTTAATTGTAATGCATTCATGGCAGTAAGATTTAATTAAACTTTAGCACGATCACTTGCTTGTGATATTACTTCCTTTCCTCTTCTGGCTGTGTCGTCAACTAAACCATTGTAGCGGTTCTTTACAGAATCAATAGAATCTCCTACGGCATTTTTCAGGTCATTTGCCAATCGTTTTGAGCCACCC
>JBDTTT010000143.1:0-13672 GCA_039930485.1 Chryseolinea sp. | reverse complement strand
TTAGTATTAGACACCAACAACGAATGGAAACTTATACATAATCTTGCAGTTGTTGAAGCAAAAAAATGACGAAATGGAATGGTGACCAAGCTGACAATGAGATTTTTTTTATTCTGGTACTGATTATTGGTTCGTGTGGCAAAAAGGTTGATGACACAGAGATGAATGAGACCGGACAGGACTCTCTTGCGATGTTTCCTCAGAACTCTTGGATGACGTTCGTAGGCATTAACACAAATGACCAGATCGCGCTTCTTTTTAAAAGAGATACAACGAACACATTTAAATACAGAATTGAATTATTACGAAAATGGAAGGGCCTACCACATGACTACGGAGTATTACAACTTGAAAAACGCTTACTTTGAATCCTGGATACGAAGAAGCGAAAAGCAGATTGAAAGAATTGGAGAATAAAAAATGAAGAGACAATGGGACGTCTTTATTTTATAGTCGCACTTTTAATTATGTTATTCACGAACCGTGTTCAAGGACAGCACTCTCTTAAATTTGATTTGCTTCCAATTGATAAGACTGATTCTTTGGGATTGTTCCTTGAGTTCACTGAAATGAAATTAACTCCAGAAGAAAAGGAAAGACATAAATTGATTTGGAAAATTGAACAGGTAAGGCAAAGCGCGATATCATTGAAGAAAAAAGGAGTCGATGCTTTTACAATGACAGATGAAAGCCCAACAAAAGAGTCGCCCTATTACATAATTGGATTTTATGAAATGTTGGAAGAGCAATTCAATCGCCTGGATACCTATCGAATATCGAAAGACCTGACTATTGAGTCATACGACTTTTTGAATGACATGTGGACACATGTAAAGCACTGACTCATCAATATTTAATCTTTCAAATTGAATTTCCATATCCAACCAGGAGCACAGAAAGAATAATAATAGCAATGCCGGCTAAAATTGTGGTGAGCGTCTTTTTGCTGACACCCTTCCATTCTTTCAGTAAGAACCCCCACATGCTCGAGATGAGAATAATAAAGGCCATGTGCAAAATCCATGAGCTTGCGCCATTACCAAGTTTACTTTCCCCCATGCCATAGAAGAAAAATTGCAGGAACCAGGTTGTGCCTGCCAATGCCGAAAAAATATAATTGCTTAGAAGAGGAGTATTTTTATTTGCGTAATCACTAAAAGTTTTGTTTCGGGCATTTAAGATCATGCACCAAACAAAGTTCGTTGTTATGCCCCCCCACAGCAGCACTACAAAAATTACATTGTTCTGAAAGAGTGAGTGAGTTCCATGTGCTACTGCAATAGAAGCCATTGGTTTGCCGGCTTCAATGCCAAAGTTGAAACAGGCGCTGAGAATACCGGAGATTGTCGCTACAATTAAACCCTTCGAAATATTAAACTCCGCAATACTGCTTTTCTTTTGATCTGACGACAGTTCTTTCTCTTTCAACATACCCGCTTTGCCGCAAACAAAAATTCCTATCAGACATACAACAACACCCAGCAAGACGACTATGCCACCATTACTGTTTAGCATTGCCGTAAAAGTATTCGTGGATTGGGGTTGAAATAAGTCTCTGTATATCGGTGGAACGAGTGATCCAAAGGCAGATGTAAACCCAAGTGCAACGGACATTCCAAGGGACAATCCCAGGTAGCGCATGGCTAATCCAAACGTAAGACCGCCAATGCCCCATAAAACTCCCATGGTGTAGGTCCAGAATAGTACACTTCTGTCAGTTTCCTTGATAATCGACATAAAATCCGGGACAGTAAGCCAGGCGGCTAACAATGGAATTAGGATCCAGGAGAATAGACCGCCCACAATCCAGTAGCTTTCCCAGGCCCAGTCCTTCACTTTTTTGTAGGGTATGTAAAAACTTCCTGAAGCAAATCCACCTATAAAGTGACAGAAAATTCCAATGAGTATCTGCATTTGCAATTTCAGATTTAGTGTAGTGGGTAAAAATATTCGATCGTATACACTTAAGTGTTATGCACTATCATGGTTTTCCGAACTTTCCTTCTGCTCAGAACCAATCAGCAATGGGCTGTATTGGTCAAGCGTTATATTAATTCAATCATCTTAATCAATAGCTTTTATTCGAATGGATCACCTTGCCAGGGATTTATATGGATTCATTCACTTAATGAAAGGTAGATTGAGATACTGTAATCGCCTTTTATTTAGAGCTGGCTGGCCACAATTGTCCATATTTTCGAATTTTAGCAGCCTGGATGACGCAATGAATAAAAAATGACCAGAAATACCTCAAAACAGATGATTTCCTGAAAATATTAAGAACGCGAATAAAATAGTAGCTTTGTGCGTTCCTTTTGTTTTGATGGAAAGAATCTTTCCATAATCCATTTTGGAAACCCCATTACTAACTTAAACACCACACAGTAAAAAATTTATGGCGAAGTCAAAAGAAACATGGAACAAGAAAGAAACCGAAAAGAAGAAGGAGAAGAAGCGAAAAGAGAAGGAGCAACGCAAAGAGGATAGAAAGGCTAACGCCAAAGAGGGAATTTCTTTTGATGACATGATCGCCTACGTTGATGAAAATGGAAATTTGTCTTCCACACCACCCGATCCAACCAAGAAAAGAATTATAAAAGAAGAAGATATTGAAATCGGTGTGCCGAAGCAGGCCGACATGAGAGACGTTGATCCAACCCGCAAAGGAAAAGTTACCTTCTTCAACGATTCAAAAGGCTACGGCTTTATTAAAGATTCCGATTCACAAGACAGCATCTTTGTGCACGTAAACGGTTTGATCGATGCGATCAAAGAAAACGATAAGGTAACATTCGAAGTTGAAATGGGAATGAAAGGTCCGAACGCCATACGCGTGAAAGTAGTGAACTAATGTTGTTTGAATCTTTTCATTGTATCTGATTTTTACGAGTAGCCCATGCAGCGGATCATTCTCGCATCTACACTTGGCAATGAAATCATCTTCAGTGCATCCCGAAGCAGCGGTGCTGGAGGACAGAATGTAAACAAGGTAAATACCAAGGTTACATTGAAATTCGATGTGAAGAATTCTCAGCACCTGAATGACGAAGAAAAAGAAATCATTTTAAAGAAATTATCAACGCGCCTTACCAATGATGGCGTGTTGATTCTTACTTCCCAGGAAAAGCGATCACAACTTCAAAACAAGGAGGGTGTCGTCTTAAAAATGGAGAAACTCCTGGCGAAAGCCTTCGAAAAAAAGAAAGCACGAAAAGCGACCAAGCCCTCGAAAGGAGCGGTGCAGGAGCGCATTAAAGAAAAGAAGCAGCGATCGGAAAAGAAACAGTGGAGGCAGAAGCTTTAGTGGTTCGCATTGAATGCAGTTGAGTGAATGAAATTACGTAGGGCAAATAGAGAGGTCTGGTTACCAGTTCCCGGTGACTGGCAACCGGTAACCCTAACAATTTCTTGAGCACATCATATTAACAATCTTAACAAATTGAAATCAATAAGTATCCTTGGATGTGGATGGCTGGGGAAGCCGTTAGCTGTAGAACTGATTAAGTCAGGTTATCAGGTTTCCGGTTCGACAACACAAGAGAGTAAGGCAGGTGAACTTGAGTCATTGGGTATCAAACCCTTTCTCATAAAATTTGATCCACAGCTTTCAAGTGGTGCCACTGCGCATCGCGAATTTTTTAAAGCAGATACCTTAATCATTAGTATTCCACCCAGGCGAAAATCTGGACAAACGGATGTTTATCTGGAACAGATGAATAATGCTGTTCAGGAGGTTTTGAAGGGAAGTATTTCGAATGTTTTATTTATCAGTTCTACTTCAGTGTATACTGATGGAGATCGAATCGTTACCGAAAGGGATGCCGATCCGACTTCGTATTTAGTTGAAGCTGAAAATATTTTGCGCAATCAAACTAAATTTAAGACTACAGTTATTCGGTTTGGAGGTTTAGTTGGTCCGGGCAGAAATCCGGGAAGATTTCTCGCAGGTAAGAGAGATGTTCAGGGAAGTAATCATCCTGTGAATGTAATTCATCAGCAAGATTGTATTGGAGTTATCAAAGCCATTATAGAACAACAAGTGTGGGGAGAAGTATTCAATGCCTGCGCAGACCATCATCCAACACGAAAAGAATTTTATACAAGAGCAAGTGCAGTGATGCAGCTTGAAGCTCCGGAGTTTTTAGATGCAGATGTGAGTAGGAATAAAATAGTGAGTTGTGATAAATTAAAATTGAAATTAAAGTGTCATTTTATTCACAACGATCTTTTCGAAATGCTTGATTCTTTTAGATGACATGAATTATAGAGAGGGAATCTTGAGGTCTTTTTGAAAAGGTTCAGAGTCTACTATAAGAAAAGAGCAGCCTTCCCTTTTTACCATAGTGAAATAAAGAAAGACTGCTCCGTGTATTCTAAAAAACTGCTTGCTATTTTTCTTTACTAATCTTTATCGTCTTAATATCTCCGGAAGGCTTCACTACATTAAAAATGTAGAACCCGGGTTGAGTGATAAGCTCTGCTAATACATTTGAATTTGACGTAGCGGTGATTATCACTTTTTTCTGAAGTTGTCCTTCTTTATTGTAGATGTAAACAACATCGCCTTCATTCAGTTCAGTAGCAGATGCACTTGAAGATCTTAGTGCAGAAGATTGTATATTCAAGCCTGATGGCGCAGACACGATCGCTCCATCAGTTGTATAGCGATGTGTAATATTGAATATGGTTGAGCTTTCTGAAACAGCAGCCGGTGAACCGGAGACATCATACGCATCGCCATACCAAACGAATGGCGTTGTTCCGCCAGTAAATTGAATTTCATCCACACCAAAAACAACAACACCAAAACCACTGGTTGTTTTAAAGTTAACAAGTGAAACACCAGAAGCCCAATTGGAAGCATCAAATAGAAAATCATCCAATGGTATTTGTACCTCTGTCCATGAACTTGAAACGGAAGTGACATAACTACCAACAACTAATGACCTCGTTTTGTATGATGCCACCAGCTCAATCTTGAGCGAATTCCAATTCGGTGTTCCTGATATGGTTTTCAGATAAAAATGCAAATAGTTATTACCTCCATCACGAACATGTTTTTGTACCGCATGACTCTTTTGAGCATCATAATAGAGTCCAACCGATTTGCCCGCAGCATTAGTAGCCGTGAACTCAAGCCAGTTTCCTCCTACTTGAGGATTGGCTACGGTTACGATTACCTCATCAGGATCGGATGTCGCACCCTGATTATCCGTTGCTGTTAAGCTGAAAACGTAAGTCCCAACAGCAAGTCCACTTAATGTTAGAACGGATGTAGTTTCTCCACTTAGTGCAGCGGTAGGGCCAGAAACCTTTGTCCATTGATAAGAAGCAATCGTTCCATCTGAATCGGTTGCTGATCCTATGAGGGTAACGACATCGGTTGTTAACTGGTTAGGTTTATCGGGACCTGCATCTGCTATCGGCTTGGTATTTGCATTACCCGGCATTACAATGACGGTTACCTGATCTGATCCGGCTGCACCCCACGGATCCGTTGCACTTAAATTAAAAACATACGTTCCAACTTCAAGCGCAGTTAATGTTAGTGTTGAAGAATTGGCATTGGTCAGAACAGCATTTCCCCCGGATACTTTTGTCCATTGATAGGTTAGTGTTCCAAAATCTTTTGCTGATCCAACGAGGTTGATAGTGTTTGTAGGCAATACAATAGTCGTATCAATTCCTGCATTAACATTTGGTGATTTATTTCCACCCTTCTCATTTTTCATGAACCAGCTGTATAGATTTTCAGTTGGATATAACCCGTCATCGAGCTTGTAGTTCATGATGGTATTATCTGTTTTATAGGGGTCTGTCCAAACAACTGAAGAGTGACCCTCATTATTAAAAATCGTAAATCTTGGTCCTGGATCCGGGGTAGGGGCGCAGTTTCTTAAATTCGCGATAAAATTGTTATCGGTACTAAAGGGCATTGTTGTATCAAGTTTACCATGGAAGGACCATACAGGTATGTCACGGGAGGCCAGTAGGCAATACTGACCAGTGGATGGACCGCTAGGAACTCCAGCGGTTGGAGCAATTGCTGCCAACGAGTCAGCAAAGAATCTGGTTGATACTGCATAATTATATGTGCCTCTGCCTCCCAAACTAAGTCCAGTTAAATAGACTCTATTTCTATCCACTCGGTAATTGTTTTTATCCAGTACATATTTGATCCACTTCTCGACAGGCGCAGTAGTCCAATCAGCGTATGAATTTCCGTTTTTTAACTGTGGAGAGATTACAATAAAACACTCACCATTGAAGCACATGCTATTCGCTGATATAATTTCTTTTGGTAGACCTTCAGTCAGCACTTTATTTAACTCATCATAATTATTACAAGCTGGCGTTCCTCCACAACTGGCAATTTTTCCCTGGCCATGAAGAAAAATGATAACTGGATACTTCTTGTTTGCATTGGCTGCATCATTGTAGTCGGGAGGAAGGTATTCTAAATAATAACCGGCCGATGATGCATATTTTTTTGATTGAAAATTGGTCAGTTGTGCAGCTACTGAAAAGTGAATAGCAAAAGCTATCACTAGCAGTATGAGTGCTCGTGTTTTTTTCATAAAGGGTCTTTAATATTGGTTAATTCAAAAATTTAATGTTGTACAACAAACTAGCTAGCGTACAAAAATAACAGACTTTTTTGATTCAGTGCAACCTATCTTAATGATTGTTGAATGAAGTTAGCAAGAAGTAACTTTATTAACTGAATCAGTCTTTGATTCAGATTACAGCCCATGTTCAAACTTTATTTTAATAGAAATCGATTTCTGGATTGATAACGAATATCGAAAATAATACAGACAACTCGTAAATAATTTTTATATTCTTACAGGCAAGAATATTTCCGCCATCATACACCGAGCACTACCACCACCATTGCGTTCAATCGTGTCGAGACTGGAGTGAATTATCGGATTGTATGTATTTATTTTTGAAACTTGCTCAATGGTAAGAGAACGATAGGCTTGTGATGACATTACCAAAAATTTCTTTCCAGCATTGTTCTCAACCTGCAGCATGTTTCCGGCAAAGTGATTCATTTGATCTAATGAAATAGAAATAATCTCTTTCCTGCTCTTTTTAATGGTATGAGTTGTTTCATTTCGTTCGGCATCATCTGCAATTGAATCAAGGCAGATGACTACATATTGATCAGCAACACACATCATTACATTGGTGTGATAGATTGGGTAAGCATTGGAATCGACTGCCATAAACGTGTTGGGAATGAACCCAAGTTGCAGACAGAAATCATTTAAGACATCAACGTCAGTGCGTTGTGAGATACATGCGTAGGCAATTTTATTCTCCCGATCGAGCACCATGCTTCCTGTTCCTTCCAGGAATACATTTTCATTTTCGTAAGCTGATAGATCAATTTGTTTTTCGATTTTGAAGTGCTCTTTTAGTTTTGCAATTACATGTGGTTTACGCTCCAGCCGCCTGTTGCTGGCGTACATGGGATAGATAACAATGGTTCCGTTATCATGGAATGAAATCCAGTTGTTTGGAAAAATAGAGTCCGGAGTGTGAGGTTCTTTTGTGTCGTCAATAACCGTTACATCAATTCCGTTTTGGCGAAGCAGGTTTACAAAATCATTAAACTCAGTTAATGCAATTTCCTGAGCATTCGAATCTTTTGTGGATTGAAATGTATTGTTCACTGCAGTTTCCGCATTGAAGGCGAAGTTCACCGGGCGAATCATCAAAAGATGTGATGTGGTTTGCATGACAGATGTTTTTGATTTGGGGTTATTGATGAGTGATTTGCGATTCGTGATTTTTAGTTGGTGATTTCATCTCTCAGCAAAGGCATACTCATGCAATGAAAACCGCCTCGAGCGCGCGATAGTTCTGCTGAAGGCATTAAGATTAATGTATCTTTCAAATCTTCAACTCTTTTTTTATTGGATTCTAATTCATCCAACAAATCATGAACGTGAATCACATTGAATCCATTCGCTTTAAATGCATCTGTAGTTTTGTCGTTGCGATCGTAACCCAATACAACTCCTTCTTTTAGCGCCAATACGTTGCAAGAGTCTGTCCATTGCTCGCGTAAATCGTAAGGGAACTCGCTATTGCCGGAATATAGAAATGTTACTTTTTCAGTACACTTTAAATCTACTTCACTGATATTGATCAGTAAATCTTCGAGTGTATCAAAGTGAACAGGATTTTCTAAATCGTTATGCTTAAATTGGATGATCTTTATGGGATCGTCTTTCTTTTTACTTTCCAGAATTCGTTCAACTGGATCAGCATCTTCCTTCTTAATTGCTTTGCGTGAAAAATTACCCAGCATCACCCAGACATTTCGTTTCACTTGGGTGAAGACCGTATCAATGTGCATATAATCACGTTTCTTCGGAATGCGGATGACGGTTATCTTTTCAACAATCTTCTTTCCAAACAAAACGTTAATTACCTGATGAGCGGCTTCAATAGTGGTGCGCTCACTTACGCCAATGAGCAAATGTTTTTTACTAATCATCATTACATCACCACCTTCAAGTGTTACTTTTTTATCATCCGTTTCTTTCGGCATTAAGAAGTGATGTGATGTGTCTTCGATTTCAATAATCTTATTTTGAAAACTTTCGAAGATGGAATGATTATGAAAAATGTATTTAGCCAGAAGCGCTTCACGGGTTCGCGCTTTCTTTGCCGGGCGATTCAATAAAATGTGATCATTCACTACAACACCAATATCACGTGTAAAGATAAAATTAGGGATAGGAGCGAAGAGCATTCTTCCATCTTTCAATGTTCCACTAATGAATACTTTCGATAATGAAATAGCATCAAGAGTTAACAGGAACTTCTGCATTTCATACGAACAGAATTCTATGGCACAAACAGAAGCTACAAGATTTAAGCGAATGTCTTTGTCTTTCAGAATTTCAGAGAGGAGCCATTGTAATTCAATTACATTTTCAGACTGATGGAAGTTCTCGCTATCGGGTTTGTAAAATTCACGATTACCTTCAACTGAATTAATATGCTGTAATTTTCCTTGTATCTTCTTTGGATCAAGGAAGTACATTAAAATCTTAGTGTAGAAATCGTATTCTTTCTTTCGAATGGTATCAAGATGTACAATGTCTTCGAAGAGCCAGTCTTGTGCTTTAGAAGGAACTACTTTACCCAAACTGCTATCGGGACTATGTACTAAAAGTTTTCGAAGTGTTCCAATTTCAGAATTAACACCAAGGATTGATGATGGCATAAATGTGTTTTAGACTCCGCAATCAACACATCGGCTTCAAAACTTCCAAGACTTAAAAAGGAATTAAAAATAATGTGAGTTTAAACTCAATAGGACTATTCTTTCCAGAATAGAAAAATCAATAAATCACAACTTCACTACATTACCTTCTGAAAAAATAGTCTCGTTTTGTTTAACGCGGTAGTGATACAATCCTGCAGAAAGATGTTTTAATTCGAGATCAATTCGGCTTTGATTTCCAACAATAGCTTTTGAAAGAACAACACTTCCGTTATTATTTAACAGATCAACTGACATGTTTTTGGGAGATGAAGGTAGGTTATCAAATATTAACACATCATCAAATGGATTCGGATAGACCTGAATACGTGCTTCTTCATTTTTCTGCTTCACTTCAGTCACCACATCTTTCTCCTGTATAGTAGCGCCTTTTAAAATTAACTCCACCCATTGTGTGTACATTAAACCAGAAGGGTGTAATCCATCATTAGCCACTAATTCGGGATGAGCCAAACCGTTGCGTGATATTTCTGTGATGTTAAAATATTTAATACCGAGCTTTTTAGTAATGGTTTTATTTGTGGAATTAAATGAATTGATCGCCTGACTGATCGTTGGTTGATTTCCTTTTCCGAAAGGAGTGTATCCGTAGTCTGGAATGGAAACAACAAATACATTTGATTTGATTCCACCCGCTAGTGAAATGGCTGTGTTTAATAATTCCTCAAACTCAGGTGCGTAGTCTGTAACTGATTTGCCCTGATACTGATTGTTAACACCAATAAGTAAAGAGACTAAGGTAAAATCATGTGCTGGGTTTGCATCAATAATTGCATTTTTAAGATTGTCAGTTCGCCAACCTGTGGTAGCAATGATTTGTGCATCGTTACACTCCAATCCCAGCTTGCGCAACGATTCAATCAATTGAACAGGCCAGCGGTCTTTGATTGCTACACTTTCCCCAATGGTATATGAATCGCCCAGTGCGAGAAATTTTACTTTTTCTTTTATGATAAGTTCTTGCGCCATAAGGGTAGATGACAAAAGTAACAGAAAGAGTGAGAGTTTAAGGGTCTTCATGATTTCAAGAGGGTTAACGATTGGGTATTGTCAAATAAAACAGATAAGGAAATGTTTTGTTTGACATACGATAAAAGCAAAGAGGATGGTTTTTGGCCATCCTCTTTATTTGATATTTGAACTGATTGATTTCTAATGAGCTGGTTTTTCTTTTCCTTTCATAAAGAACACAAGACCGCTAAAAGCCACAATTAAAAAGATTGGAAGAACGATAATGGTTCTTAATGTTTCAGAACCTCCAAGTAGTGATGACGCTCCTGCTGCTGTTGCATCAGCAACTTTTTGATCATAGATACCTCCTAAAACAGGGAGGGCAAAGGCAACGCAAAGCATGCCGGCTCCACCCATTAGGGAGAGACCTAAAGCTCCAGTCTTAGGTAAATATTCAGATACGAAACCTAACATGGTTGGCCAGAAGAAACTTACACCCATACCAAAAACAGTGGCAGCTGCAAAAGCTGTATAGCCCGTTGCAAAACTCAACCAATAAATACCGGCAGCAGCAAACACTGCAGATAAGAGTAATACTTTTTGTGGTGCAATTGCACTATGCACGACTGGACCAAGAAATAATCGTCCTAGCGCCATGATCAAGTTTACCCAGCAGAGTAACAATAAGGAAGAAATTTCCCCCTGTTGCAAAAAGAGTGGAACCCAATTGTTTACCCCAAACTCGGTCGAAGCGGTTATGAACATGCAGACAATCATGAATAAGAATAAAGGATTCAAGCAAGCTTTAAACATGTCGGATGTGGATACACCTGAAGATACTCGTTCGGTGACTGGAAATTGTTTGCCAAAGAACAAGAAGCCATAAAGGAAGGTAGGCACCAACATAGTTGCCATCTGAACTTGCCAACCAAGATTATTTTTTTGGAGGAAATAACCGATCAAGGTTCCGATAACAATACCTCCTGGAAACCAGAAGTGGAAGAGACTTAATTTTTTCAGTTTCTCGGTTGGGAAGAGAGAAGTGATAAGTGGATTACAAGCAGCCTCAACCATTCCATTAGATATTCCAAGTATCAGGGTTGAGATAAATAATGACCAGAATCCAGTAGCAAAAATGGTTAGCACTATACCTGCAACGTGTCCTACAAAGGCAATAACAATGAGGACCCTCATTCCTACTACATCACAGAGGGGTCCTCCAAAAATCATACTGATTGTGAATCCCCAAAATGCTGTGCCTGTCACAATTCCAAGCTCTGTTGCAGTTAGTCCAAACTCTTGTCCGAGTGTGCCCAGGATACCAGCTCGTATTCCAAAGGCCATTGCCGTTACAACCAATGCTACACAGCTTGCCCAGAATAGACCTGAGCGGTTTAATGTTTTTTCCATTTACTAAAAAGGTTTAAGGTTATGTGTTGTTAAAATGAGGTTTAATAAACTCGCTGCAAGCGGTAAATTCCAAGAATTGACCCTCTGCAATGGATTGCAATGTAAAAAGAAAAGGTTTAATGTAATAGTCCGATTGACTATTGTGAAAGACTCTTTATAAATAACCAGCCGATTATGGTTAAGGAGTTACCTCTTAAACTCGAACTGTTTTTGCTTAACAACTTCACCATTGACTACAATTTCAAGTATATGTAAACCGCTAAAGAGTTTTCGGGTTGTAAAATCCTGAAACCTTTGTTTTTTCACAATCGAAAGTACCTCACCAGGGTTCAAAGTGACTTCCTTCAACTTGAAAACCTTGGGTAGTTGCATACCAGACTTTTTAAAATAGTGAATCCGGTAATCAATCATCAATGTTTGATTAGTTGATTTTTCCGACACAAGATCAAATTGAAATTGAAGTGAATCGTTAAGACGAATTACGGAGTTGGTGAGCAGAAATCGTTTTACTGAAACTTTAACATCTTTCGTAAGATTGAATATTGCCATTGATTTTTTGTCGCCTTGCTTAAGTAATGAGCGGATACCACGTTTCATAATCCAAGCTGTATGCTGATGCGTTTTATCCCAGGTCTTCACCAGCTTGAGAACATAATCAGGTGAATCTTTTGCAAGATCGTTGATGTGATTGGCTACCGATTTACGGACGTAGAGTTCATCATCACATTTTAAGTTTTCGAGGATAGACAAGGTAAGTGCAGGTTCTTTAATAATCTCATCTAACTTAAACGACCATGGGAGCCTGGGTCTGCTTCCTTCCGATGACAATCTTCTTACATGGTGATTTTCATCAGTCGACCATTGCTTCATGACTTTTAACGTTTTATGGAGGTCGTGTTTTAAGAATGTACGAATGGCAAATTCGGAAGAGCCAAATTGAGTAAAGTATTTTAATGCCTCTAAAGATTCACGAAAATGAGGAAGTCCATATAAGCTTACAAAATCAGGAAACACCAGTGTAGTATATCCACCCTTTAACTGAGGAACTACTTCCTTCATGATGTCTAAGGTCTTGCTAAAATCCTCTGGTAAATGTTTGTGGAGAGTGATGGAAGTATTTCGCATGCGCTGATTGAGCGAAAGATTTTCAAGATTGGCCGTGACGTCTTTTACAAAACGTTCTGCTTGAAAGGGTTTGTGTACAGACGCAAAGACGTTTGCGAGGGTTTTGTAAAAAGATTGTCCGAACATTTCTTTCAAGGGCTCCATACGAATTCGTTTTTCTTCAAAGAAAGGATTTTGTGCGACAGCCCTGTGTCAGTAGAAAAATAATATTGTTGGATTATTGTAAGGTAGATGATTTGTGATTAGCGATTGTTGATGGGGGATTCGCGATTTAGTAGTGCAACAAACGAACATCAACCAACGATCAACTACAATTCAAACGTAAATCCCTTCTCAATCAATTCATCATAGGTTTTCTTATCGAATTGGTAGAGACTTGCAGCCCTGTGTGAAACGTCTTTTTGCTTCTCTTTACTTTCATGCAACAAATTCATTTTCATCAATTTCCTTCTGAAGTTGGGCTTATCTAATTTTTGATCGAGAATGGCTTCATACAATTCCTGCAATTGTAATAAGGTGAATTTTTTTGGAAGCAGATTAAAGCCAATGGGCTCGTGTCGAACTTTGTGTTTTAGAAATTTTATTCCTGTTTCTAAAATGCGACTGTGATCATAAGGCAGCTTTGGTATCTCGCTTAGTTTAAACCATTTCGCATCCGCTGCAGTAAAACCGGGATGCAGTGTATAGTTCTCAGGTTTTACAAGCGCATAGTAGGCAATCGTGATAACCCGTTTGGTTGGGTATCGATCAACCGAACCAAAGGTCTTGAGTTGTTCCAGATATATATTAGAGACGCCAGTCAAATCATTCAGAATGCGATTAGCGGAATCCTTAATGCCTTCATTGTATTTTATCCAACCACCCGGAAGTGCCCACATA
>JBDTTT010000142.1:0-13686 GCA_039930485.1 Chryseolinea sp. | reverse complement strand
CTTTAAACGCTTCATATTCTCACCGGGGTAAGTTGTGGGACGCGGGGGACCGAATGATCCGCCACTTTGAGAAATCGCTCCATGAAATAATCCCTTTGCCAAGGGTGATGCACATAACATGCTCACGGCAATGCCTCCTGCTGATTCGCCAAAAATGGTCACCTTGCTCGGATCACCACCAAATGCTTCAATATTTTTTTGTATCCATTTCAAACCTGCAATTATATCCAACAGTCCATAGTTTCCTGAAACATGCGAAGCGTTTTCTGCACTCAGTTCCGGATGAGCCAGGAATCCCAGCTGACCGACACGATACGCAATACTTACCAGTACAACACCTTTGCTGGCCAATGCTTCACCATCGTATACCGGTTCCGATGTTGATCCAAAAGAAAATCCACCACCGTATATCCAAACCAGCACAGGCACTTTTTCTCCCGCAGACTTTGCCGGTGTCCAAACATTCAGGTAAAGACAATCTTCGTTCTTTCCTGCAGAAGGATTTCCACCCTGCATTGGCGCGGGCCCAAACTCAAGGGCTTGCTTTATGCCCTCCCACTTTTCAGCAGGTTGTGGTGCGCGCCAGCGGAGGTCTCCAACTGGTGGAGCTGCAAATGGAATACCTTTATAGATTGACAAGTTATTTTTGTTCACTCCTTGCAAGAGTCCTTCGTCAACTTTTACCGTAGTCGGTTGTTGGGCGATGGTTTTTGTAGCAATAAACAGTGCAACCATCACAATCAGATACGTTTGTATTTTCATGTAAGTAGCGGATAATTAAGATTTATACTTTCGTTCATGATGCTTTTCTAAATTCCTATCGTAATCATTCTTCCACAATTACATTTCAATCATAGCCTTGATCACTCCTGTTGTTGGATCAAGCCAGCTTTGAAAATTGGATTTAACATCATCGAATGAAACGCGATGCGTTATGTAAGTAGAAGGTTTAATGAGTCCTCGCTTGAGCACATCAATCACGTGGTCAAAATCCTGTCGGGTAGCATTACGACTACTCATGAGTGTTGCTTCCCGTTTATGAAATTCCGGATGCGAAAAACTGATATCACCTTTTTGTAATCCGATCAGCACATACCGACCGCCATGTGCTAGATAATGGAATCCCTGATTGATTGCCTTTAAACTCCCTGTAGCGTCAATTACAACCGTAGGCATATCATCATTTGTAATTTCACGAAGCTGTGCGATCGGGTCAGCAGACAATGGATTGATCGTGTGGGCAACCTGCAACTTTTGTCTGCAAAATGTTAAACGTGCCTCATTCACATCCAATGCAATCACCTGCGCACCGGCAATACGAGCAAATTCCATAGTACCTAAACCAATCGGGCCCGCACCGATCACAAGTACATATTCACCCGGGATTACGTTTGCTCTGCGAATGCCATGTGCACCTATGGCCAGGGGCTCAGCCAGTGCGAGAGTTGACATCTCAAGTCCCTCACCGTGCACCAACGAATAGGAAGGGACTGAAACATATTCTACCATACCTCCATCGATGTGAACACCAAATACATTGATCTTTTCACAGCAATTCGGTTTTCCACTGCGACAGGCGATGCAGGTTTGACAATTGAAATACGGGATAAAGGTAACAATCTCTCCCTGAGTAAAACCAGGAGCTCCATCACTGTCAATGATCTCACCGGCTAATTCATGTCCTAATATTCTTGGGTATGAAAAAAAAGGTTGTGTGCCTTCAAAAGCGTGGAGATCAGTTCCACAAATTCCAATACGCCTTATCTTAAGAATCGTATTTCCCGTTGACATCCGAGGTTCACTGTGATCCTGATATTCCAATTGGTGTGGGTTGATGCAAGTCAGTGCTTTCATATTTTTTGCTTTCCTTCTAAAATGATTGTCACCTAGATAATGTCCTGATAATTTACTCTTTCAGCAAAGCTCTGTCCAAGTGAACATAGCCTCCATCTACGTAAAGTAGCTGGCCTGTTGTGTGGCTGGATCGAGCTGAGAGAAGAAAGGCTGCTGTATTACCAATCTCTTCTGCCGTTGTCATTCTGTGTCCCAATGGAATCTTTGATTCAATTTCCTTAAGCTTTGCTTTCGGATCGGAAAATTGTTCGATCCACTTTGCATAGAGTGGTGTAAAACACTCCGCAACGATAATAGCATTTACTCTGATGCCATATGGTAATAACTCAACAGCCCATTCCCGTGTCAATGCATTGCGGCCACCATTTGATGCAGCATACGCAGATGTGCCACCCTGTCCGGTATCCGCTGTTTTGGAGCTAATATTGACAATTGCTCCACGTGATTCTTTTAAAGCAGGGAGTGCATAATGTACCATGAGATAATAATGGACCAGGTTCTTATGGATGGATGCCATAAAATTTTCATACGTACCATTTTCTAGTCCAACACCATCATTGACTCCGGCATTATTTACTACCCCGTCAATCCGGCCATGTATCTTTAGTATTTCCTCCACGGCACGTTTCGATTCTATTGGATTAGATAACTCAGCCACTACCTGCGTAGCTTTTCCTCCAGACTTCACAACAACATCAACAACCCGCTGATTATCCTCATGGTTACGTCCAACGATAACGGGTACGGCACTTTCATCTGCAAGTATTTTCACGATACCTTCCCCTATTCCTTTGGCTCCACCGGTTACGATGATGATTTTATTATTCAATTGTAAATCCATACTAAATACTTATAGTTTATAAAATTGTATTGCATTACCACCAAAAAACAATTCCTGTTCATCCCTGCTAAAGGAACTGAAGTAGTTCGTTACTACCTTCAGCATTCTTTCATAAGAACCTGCCAGCAAACACACGGGCCAATCAGAGCCAAACATTAATCGTTTCATTCCAAACGATTCAACCACTACGTCCAGGTAAGGAATGAAATCCGATGGTTGCCACGTATGCCAGTCGGCTTCGGTAACCATCCCGGATAACTTGCAGTAAACATTTTCGTGCCGGGCCAATGCAATGATATCCCTCCTCCAACTTGAAATTTCCTTTTCCTTAATGTTGGGTTTCGCGAGATGATTCAGCACGAATGGCTGATCAGGAAAAAGCTTGACAAAATCACTGGTGTACTTCAACTGGTCTGGAAGTACCAGAAGATCAAAGGTAAAATTATAATTCCTGAGCAAACTTATGCCTCTTCTAAACTCGGTCTGAAGCATAAAATCCCGTTGCTTTTCTCCCTGAAGAATGTGCCGGAAACCTTTCATCTTGTCGAACTGTCTGTAGTACTGTAGTTGCTCATCAATATCAGTAGCTCGTAAATCAACCCATCCAACGATACCTCGGATGAACTCATGCGCCATCGCGTTCTTTAGTTGAAAATAATTTTCCTCCGCTGACTGATCTGCCTGCACCACAACACAACCATCTATTCTATTTCGTTGCAGTACAGGTTGTAGATCTTCCGGCAAGAAGTCACGCTGAATAGTCAACATATTCTCGTTGATCCACTGATCACGGACGGGATTATATTTCCAGAAGTGTTGGTGAGTATCAACTCTAAGCATGTGTCTAAAGTGCAAAGATGCATTTCATCACTACCCACTTCTCACCATCTTTTGCCCATGGTAACGCTTTTTGATAATTCCACATGAGTTTTTCCCACTCCACTACTTTAGGATTGTTAACGTCTTGTATTGCTTTACGCTCAAAACTAAATGTATCCAGGGTTTCCATCATCATGAACAGCCTGTTCCCTGTGCGATAGATCTCCATTTGGTTTATACCTGAATCAACAATGCTCGTTTTTATTTCTGGCCAAACCTGTTGATGCCATTTTTCATACTCAGCAATGATTGTATTATCATCCTGTAGATCCAATGCTAAACAATATCTCATCGTTAATGTATGTTAATCAAGGTCACTTTATTTATATTCTGGTTCCTGATGGCGAAGTAGAGAACAAAAAGATAACAAACTGCCGGCACCAGATAGGCAAGTTGTATGTTGCTTACATCAGAAATCCATCCCATAATTAATGGGAAAATAGCTCCACCAACAATGGCCATTATGACAAGAGAAGAACCTTCTTTTGTACGGCTGCCAAGTCCGCGAATAGACAACGAAAATATCGTGGGGAACATAATGGACATAAAGAACTCTACCCCCATCAAAGCATAAACTGCACCTTTGCCCGTAAGAGTAACAGCCGAAAGCAACAAGACTATATTAAAGATACTATATATCGCCAAAAGGCGGGACGGTGAAATAAATTTCATCAGAAACGTACCTACAAAGCGACCAATCATAAAACCCAATAATGCAGCTGAAAGAAAGTAAGACGCTGTCTGCTGTTCGATACCAGCAACATGACCGGAGAAACGAATAAAAAAACTACTGACGCAAACCTGCGCACCTACACAAAAAAACTGCGCAACCACACCTAGCATGAGATTTGTTTCCTTGAAAAGAGAATTACTCTTTTCAACTCCTTCATCACTTTCCGATATTTCTGGTAATTTGGTTTTCCATAATAATGCAGCCACCAACAACACCACAAACCCGATGATAATAAAAGGTAGCTGTACCAAAGAAGCTTCCTGATCAAGGTACTGTGTTAACTGTTTCGCATCGGAAGTATTCGAAACTTCATGATTAGAAAGTATAAAGTAGCCACCAACCAATGGCGCTAATGTAGCAGCAAGTCCATTGAACGATTGTGCCAGATTGAGTCGTTGAGTCGCACTTTCAGGATCTCCGAGTTTTGTAATGTAAGGATTAGCAGCTGTTTCCAAAAAGGTTAGCCCGCTGGCAATGACAAACAATGCAAACAGGAAGAACAAATAAAGTCGCGTTTCAGCCGCAGGGAAAAACAAGAATGAACCAACTGAAAACAGAAGAAGTCCAAGGATGATACCTCCTTTGTACCCAAATCGCTTCATGAACAATCCCGCTGGTATTGCCATTAAGAAATACGCGATGTAAGAGGCTGAATCAATTAATGCGGATTCTGTATCTGTCAACTGACATGCTTTCTTGAGATGTGGAATCAGAATGGGATTGAGATTTAGGGCAAATCCCCATAAAAAGAACAATGAAGTGACCAACACCCGAGAAAATCGGGTTGATTCACTCGCTATGGTATTCGGAAGGCTTACTGAATTCATGCACTTAAGTTGTAAGGATGCCCCAAACCTTCTTCATTCGTCAATTCAGGCTGGATGTGATGGAAATGTAGGAATATTATAAAAAGGGTTATGCGCAAACGTTTGCACATGTATCCTATGTCTTGCTCGCTAACCATCCATTAATTCCAGGAACCCATTATAGATGGCAGACCACTCCGAACTAAGACAGTAGAAAACTGATTGACGGAGCCTCAAAGTAATTCGTATTTTTGAAGGTGTGTTGAACTTCAGATTGGCTCCATATGTACTCCTCGACTCCATTACTTATCTGACTTAACAAATAAAGACTTGCATAAAAACCGGGCACGAATTAAAGATCTCGCTGAAGAACTTGGTCTATCGACTTCAACCATTTCCAGAGCATTAACAAATGATAAAAGGATTAGCGAGCGTGTTCGAAATGAAGTCGCGATACTGGCTAAGCGCTGGGGCTATACAAAAAATCCTTTTGCTGTAAACCTTCATCAAAATAAGTCCAACCACATCGGTCTTATCCTTCCTGAATTTACCCACCATTTTTTTTCTCTTGTCCTTAAAGGAGTAGACAAAGTCGTTAGTGAAAAAGGATATAATCTTATTGTCAATACACATAATGACGATCACGAAAAAGAATTAAAGGCGGCCCATGCCTTGAATAGTCTTCTGGTGGAGGGAATGATTGTATGTTATGCAAGCAACAACGAGGACAATGAAGGTTTTAAATTTTATAAAGATTCAATGCAGAGTGGTGTTCCCGTTGTCTTTTTTGATCGTCTCTGCGAGGATATTAAAGCCTCCTATGTAATCACGGATGATTTTAATGGTGCAATCTCCGCTATCGATCATCTGGTAAAAACGGGTTGCCGAAAAATTGGATACCTATGCGGGCCCGATGATCTTTCCACGAACTTCAATCGCGAAATGGGATTCCGAGAAGGCCTTCGCAAAAATGGAATCCCCGGAAATGAGGATTTGAAGTTTTCTTGGGATAAGGATATAGAACGCTGGAAAGCAACATGTATTTCCTTTTTACGAGATAACAACATAGATGGCATTCTCTGTTTCTCAGATTATATCGCGTATGATGTACTTTGTCTCCTTCAGGATTTAAACATAAAGGTACCCGACCAAATCAGTATCATTGGTTTTGCTGGTGAACCTATCTCGGCTTTTACGAGGCCACGTATCAGCACGGTGACACAACCAGCAGAACTAATTGGTAAACGGGCTGCGGAGATATTATTCAGTCACCTGGAAAATATGGATAGCCAAACAATCTATACGGAAGTCCTCCCGACCCAGCTAACGTTACGGGATTCAACAAGAACTTTTGCGATGCTTTAATTAGTGGAAAGTATTAGTCGGGAGGAAATTGAGATAGCAAATGAAGTCATTAAGAAAAGCCGGGGGAACATTTCACAAATCATTATCAGTATCGACTATTTGAATACAACTTCTTTGCTGCTTCAATTCATTTGCGTTCTAAGAAACAAACTATCTATCTGCGGAGAAGCAATATTTTTAGAGATGTCTGAGAAAATTAACTTAAAGAAACGGCTTGGGATTTATGGTCAATAGAAATTGCCAATTTTTGGCCAATTTAATCGTAGTGCTTACACTTCTCTTCCCTTTGGAACGTTCGACTCTTATCACACCTCTTGATTCCAAATCAAGCTTAACATGATACAAATAACAACCAGTATTTTCACCCCATTCGTCCACAAATTGCTTGTGTAAAATTTCGAAAAAAAGTTGGCAGACCATGCTCTGTTCTTTTAACAGGTCAACCATTCCATTTTTCAACACCTGATACGCATCACCTTGAATTTTGATACCGGTTTTATTGTCAGGCCTTAATGTCGTTTGCCAATTCATGTTAGTGTTATTGCAGTTTTCGACACGTGCTCACGCTGCGATTTTGCCTTCAAACCGGCAGACTGCACCATCACCAAGGCACAGAAGAATGAATATATTTTTGAGTCCATACGGGTTTGATTACTTTTTTTTCATGTAGAAGTACATCTTAGATATAGCTTATCTGTTATTCAATACTGAGAATCCATGTATCGCGGAACGAATAGTGTGACATCTGCCTGTATTTGTCACGAAGGTGCCGTGCTTCTTCTATCGTAGAGGCATTATTCATGTGAACTATATAGTACTGTTTCTGCGAATGAAATGCGACATCCGCAGGATAACCGGTCCGCTTTAGTGTTCGCATATAGCTCTTTGCATTTTCAACAGAAAGAAATGCACCCACAACTACATAATGACCTGTTAGTAAACTATTTCCAGAAAGTGATTTTACAGCTTCCTTTTTTGGATCACTGTCGATGGGTGTAAGTGTTTGTTCTGGTTGTTTTACAGCGGGTTGTTGTACGATTTCTTCCCGCGGTGATTCTTCTGACGAAACCGCAGCAACTTCTTTCTCTACAATGTCTTCTTTTGGTTGAGCTTCTTCCCTCTCGTTCTCTGTAGCATCCGGTTGCTTTGATTGTCCCTCATTATTTGATTGAGGTTTACTGAATTTTTTCTTTCCAAGCCGTAATACAAGTTGCACTTCATGCGTTCCATCACCCAAAGCATTTATCTGATCCGTTGCAAATTCATAAGCGTAACCTAGTTTGATTTTGTCTTTGATATTCATCCCCACAAAGGCTGTTGCTCCGTAATCTTGCCGATAGGATCCGCCTACCCACGCTAGATTGTCGATTCGCAATACACCCAGACCTTCAAATTGACCATCTGTGTTGTCATACGTTCGATACGTTACAATGGGCTCGAATGTAATCCGATCGCTAAACTGTACATTATAACTTACCGAAGTGATTGTAGTATGTAGCGATCCATAAAGGCTGAGGCCGTTATCTGTGTTAGCATAGCCCAATCATGAGTAGCAAACCATATATCTACTTCATTATCCATATTCCAGTATACAAACTGGCTTTTGTTAAACTCTTTACCGTTGGCTCCAAACCAATGATTAAGGATTGCCACCGAAGAGTCGGCTGGCCATAGCTTACTGAACAAATTAATGTCACCGTCAACCAGGGCCTGACCTCCACCATTTGTATTGACTACTCCTCCACCGGCTAAATTTTGCCCAAGACCAGACCAATACTGGGATTGGTTGAAACCCCAGTCATCGAAATTGTGCTGGCTGCTGGAAGCAACTCTGCCCAGTAATTGAAAGGCAAACATGCCCTGCAAGTTGGGAAAGTTGGTATTAATTTTTTGCGCCAGTACATCCCAATCGTTAGTATAAACATTGTTGTACCAGTCGGGATGAACATCAAGTTTTTTACGCCAGTTATAAGCTGATGCATTATTACCACCATTCATCCGCGTAAAGCGCAACCCCGCATCTCAATAAAATTGCGTTGATTTTTCCAAGCCTTCATTTTTTCCATATATGTATGGTGAAATCAAACGTTTGTTCTGCGTTGCATTAACTGAAATAGTTACATTCTGGGCAAGCACTGTGCTTGTTGCAAAAAATAGCAACGACCAAATCAGATATATTTTTATTTGGCGAAGTATCGATTTTTCGATTTATAGGGGTTTAGCTATTGTATCTATTGTTTCTTTTTAAAGTTTGCGTGTAGCTACTCCAGCTACCTCATCCTTTCTTTTACTTACCGGAAAATAAGCTGTTAGAAGCACGGATAGAGTTAATCTGATTGGAACTAAACTTTTCTTCATTGAACTAGTGTGCTGTAAACCGATTTAAAAACATATGTCAAATCGGTTGCGCTAAAGTAGAATCTACGCATGGTAGAAGGCATCTCAAATAAGGGTCTAAAAAGTCTACTATTAAAAAAATAGTCTAAAAGACTGGTATGAATCATCTACATGAGATTCTTCCTCCACGTTTCATATGTCGTCAGTGAAAGAGCGGTTTGAATCCAGTGATTGTCAATTCGAAAACGATTCCTTAGAAGGAGCAAGCAAAAGAAAAGACATTCACTTAAGAGATGAATATTAGAAGACTGAGGATGAAGCCCGGAATGTCAGGAAGGAGCGCTGGCATGTGTGTCGCAGGCGTGGTGGCTTGTCGGTTAACTAAATTTTATAAAATAGTTGATGCTGCTTGTGCGAATGGAAGTGTTTTAGCAGCAGCACTGACTATTTATGCTGACGTGTCAAGGTTTAGTAAAAGTTTCCTTCGCTTTCACAGCCCACTCTTTTTTAACAAGTTCAAAGTCTTTCAGGAATTTCTCATTCTCAAATAGTTTGTTCACGAACTGACGTGCAAGAACACGAGATGCTTCTGAATCAGAAGGATAATGAACACCGATGATCTCTCGCGAGTGTGCCATGTCATAAGCATCCTTTATAAAGAAGTCTGAGAATTCAGGGGCAAGCTCTTGGTAAATATATGCGTTCACGTACGAGTTGAAAGCATGGCCACTCGGATATGCTGCCCAATCCGTGTTCTCCAGATTTTTTAATGTTGGGTCTATCACATAAGGACGGATACGCAAAAATTTGTATTTAAAAGACCACATAAAGAAGCTAGCGTCTTGCCAAACTCTTGACATAACATCAGCAGTCACGGGCAAATCTTTTGGATTGAACCAACTTCCTATTGAGCGGCCAATAAAAAAAAGGTTGCCACGAAAGCGAGCATAAGTAGAATCCTGCGGTTTTACACGTAAGTTATAATACACATTCGCCATGTAAAGACTCGACTCTACATCAAGTTTTGTACGATGAGTTTGTAAGGCCAGCAAGTAGTTAATTTCAGCACGTGTTTGTTCAGAACTATTTGCCGGTGGATCCGGAATCTTAAAATCGTTCAACTTTACATTCTCGAGGTAAATGGGCTTGAGACTTAACCTTCTTGCTGCTGAAGCGGAGTCAAAAGGAAATTTTTGCTTGTCGATTTCTTCATTTGAAGATTTTGGTCGTGGACTAAAAGTAACGAGTTGTTTGTAGTGACCACGGATTGATGTCGGATCTTTCGCTGTATGCTTTTGGGCAAAAGAAACAATTGAACTTAAAATGAATAGTAAAGGAAAGAATGCGAATATTTTTTTCATGTGTTATCTGGATTTCATTGTTAAAGACGGATGGACGAATAAAAAGACGCAAGAAAATATCGTGCGTCTTTATGAGTAATGAATCGTCTATACCATGAGCGATTGAATGATCGCAGAAAGTATGTCAAACTTAAATTTAAAATGTATGGAAAATCAATTTGATCCAGGAAGCTGTTGCGATGACGACTGCTGTGGTGGTGTCAGCACAGGATGCTGCTAACTATTTAGAAAGGTAGGGATATCCCTACCTTTCTTTCTCCTAACTAATAATAGAATCTTGATTGCAATTACAGGGCACACGATTTTCACATATTAACACATTTCCGTAAGAATCCATTTTAATCCGATAGCTCTCGTTCATTTTTTCTTTCAACATTTGTCGCGCTCGTTGAACCCGTGACTTTGCACCTGAATATGAAATTTGGAGTTTCAGAGCAAGTTCAGTCTGGGAGAGATTCTTCAGTTCTGTGAGTTCTAAGGCCTCGCGATACTTTTCAGGAAGTGTTAAAAGCATTTCCTGAAGACAGCTTGAAACACAATCATTAAGCATTTGGTGATCACTTTCCCAATCAAGATCTTGCGTTGAAATGTTTTTTGATTTGCTTCTGTAATAATCCGTGATGGTGTTCCTCGTGATTTGATAAATCCACCCTGAAACTTTTTCGGTATCTTTCAATTGCCCGAGTTTAGCATGGACTTTCAGAAATACATCTTGCACAATGTCTTCGGCTAAGGCTTTATTTCTCACCCTTCGGTAAACAAAATTCTTTAATTCTTCTTGAGTTTTTGTCCAAATGATAGCCTCAGATGTGTTCATGGGATTTCGTTTTCTCCGTTGTTAAAAGATATTGACTTATTTGATCTACGGTAGCTTTTGCCGATCGACCAACACCAATTAAAGTTGCGGAAGCAAACCCAGTCCAGTTTCCATAACCGACTAACCAAAGTCCCGTTACTTTTGATTTCGTTCCTTCCGTTTCGACTTTACCATCTTCGGCAATTACATTCAACGGAGCGAGGTGTTTTAAGGATGTCAGGTATGGTGTTTATGATTTACCTGAGAGAACACGAAGAAAATCTCTCTTCCAATTTGATGAACCCGTTCAGCGTATTTCGCAGCTTCTAACGGTGTTCCATCAAATTCTTTTGGATCATCATAGGTAAGTGCAATTCTTCCGGAGGCTCCAAGTACTAAAGGACAATTCTCATCTGCATGCGAGCACGTCATGATCGCGGCAAAATCTTTATTGTGGTTGAAAGGATCATCGTACTTTTTTGAAAACGCTTCTACCGGGTCAACCCCATCAGCATAGCGAACTTCGTAAAGAGGATTTTCACCTTCCTTCGTAACGGTAATATTAAATCCAGCTTCCTGCATTGCCTTTACAGCACGCAGATTAAATGCAGTTGCCTCGGTTCCTCCTGAAAAGCAGAACACATTTTTAATACCATAATAATGTGCTGCAGCTTGTGCCCACAGTTGTGACAAATGGCTTCGCCTTGAGTTATGTGTACAAATGAAGTTCAGGTAAACGCGCAAACCAGCATTGATTTTGCTTTGTACGAATTGGGTAAGTTCAAGCAATGTTTCTTTTCGTTGTGCTGGAATAAGATCAAACTCCTTTGTTAGCTGATCTATTTTGGTTTGTAAAGTCGAAAGCATGGATGTGTTTGGTTATAGTTTTATGCTTAATTTTTTTAGCAGCAGTTTGTTTACATTGTGTCAACGTAATATTACGTTATGATTAGGCAAAAAAAATATTAACAGCAGTCGTTCTTAGGAACGAACTTGGTGAACATGTTGATAAAAATATCTTTAGCTTCTTCCCACACTTTTTCGTCAATGCAGTAATTCACTTTCGGGCCCTCTACCTCTCCTTTGATAATTCCTATTTGCTTCAACTCTTTTAAATGTTGGGTGATAGTGGATTGGGATAGAGGAAGTACATCTACCAAATCATTACAGATACATGTTTTATTATCAAGAATATATTCCAGAATCGCTACCCTTGCAGGATGATCAAATGCCTTCGCCAATACAGCCATCTTATTTTGACGTTTTTTGAAGAGTTCTGATTTGGTGATGCCCATAGTATTGTTATAACGTAATATTACGATAAAAGGGTTTGGATTTCAAAACGTGGCGTTGAAAACATCTATATAACAACGACCCAGAATATTGGCCTTAAATATGACAATCCAAAGATGCCGTTCATGGCGTCACTCCTATAAGGTCTTTAAATGGAAGAATAAAATTGGCGTTTACCAATGGCCGCCCGCAGATGTTTACTATTTTAGCTAAGGTACTTCAAGGTATTAATAGAAATCCGTTATGACCAAATCAGATTTAACAATAAAGCTTCAATGGACAATGAGTCGTTTGACTTCTGTTAGATGGAACGATTTGCGATTCATGCCGAGTATCCTTTAAACCTTTGCTTAATATGCAACCAACGATAAAGCCGAAAAAGGAAAAATCCATATTGTATCACAAGATTAAATTCGAAGAAAATGAAAACAATGACTTGCAAAGAATTAGGAGGAGCCTGTGATCAAACCTTTAGCGCAAATACTTTTGACGAGATTGCCATGATGGTGAGTAAGCATGCGCGTGAATTGGTTCAACAAGGCGATGCCGCTCATATTCAGGCAATGAATGAGATGCGTGCCAACATGACTTCTCCTGATGCCATGAATACCTGGATGGATGATAAGCGAAAAGCATTTATCGCATTGCCGAATAACAACGGTTAAACTCGACTTCTAAAATGAAACAATTAATATTTTTACTATTCGCTTTTTTGTTCAGCATTAGTGTGTTCGGACAGCAAGAAAACAAACAAATGGTTCGCTTGGCAAAATTGGTAATCGATTCAGCTCAACTGAAAAGTTACAGTGCATTCCTTCGGGAAGAAATTGAAACTTCCGTAGAAGTCGAGCCAGGTGTTATTACGTTATATGCAGTTGCCGAGAAGAATAAGCCGACTCATATAATGATTCTCGAAATATACGCTGGCGAAGATGCTTACAAAAAGCACATCCAAACGCCACACTTTCTTAAATACAGAAACGGCACGAAAGACATGGTGAAGTCACTGGAACTAGTGGAGACTGTTCCATTGATTCCCGGTATGAAAATTAAATAGAGCTCCAGCAGGTAGTCGATAATTAAAAAATCCATTGGAGACAGTTCGTAAAAAATTAAAGACTCACTCCTCTCGGTGATGTGATAAATGTCTTTTGAATAAATGATAATGTTATTGTGATGTTCTGTAACTGCGAATTAATAGCCTAAACTTAGGTCTGATTTATTGCATCATTTGGTTCATATTTTATGTTGCATTGAACTACTCATCTAAACTTTGAGTTATAGTGACAGTATGAGAAGTGCTAAAAATAAAAAAAACCTCTTAAACATTTTGTCTGAGAGGTTTTGATGCTGGATGATTATAAAAGTAGTCCGTACGGGAATCGAACCCGTGTTACCAGAATGAAAATCTGGTGTCCTAA
>JBDTTT010000141.1:0-13706 GCA_039930485.1 Chryseolinea sp. | reverse complement strand
ATGCAGCAACCTATACCGTTGCTGTTACCAGCAGTGGTGTTTGTACTCCGTCAAGCGTTGTCAGTAGCAATGCTGTTGTTAATGTAAACATACCATCATCCATTACAGCACAACCAACTGACGCTACCGTATGTGCAAGTGGTAACGCAAGTTTTAATATAGTAGCAACCGGAACGAATTTAACGTACCAATGGCAGGAAAATACTGGTTCAGGTTTCGTTAACATAAGTAATACAGGTGTTTATAGTGGGGTGACATCATCTACTTTGCAATTGACGGGTGTTTCTGTCTCCATGGATGGATTTAAATTCAGAGTGGTGATTAGCAATACCGGCTGTACAGCAGCCATCTCAAACGGTAGCGCGAAACTAAAAGTTAATGTAATTCAGAGCATCACTACACAGCCAACAGATGCCATTGTATGTGAAGGTGGTTCCGCAAACTTTGTGACGCTCTCAAACAATGGGAATCTTACGTACCAGTGGCAGGTGGACGATGGCGGTGGATTTGCAAGCATCAGCGATGGCGAATTTTACACTGGAACAACCAGTAATTCATTTGTAATTTCTTCCACTGCGCAAGTTATGGATGGGTATAAATTCAGAGTTGCCGTGCACGGAAATTGTGTTGATGAATTCTCTGATGCGGTCACGCTGTCCATAAATGCATTGCCTGGTATTTCGGCCGGACCAGATAAGAAAGTTGAACTTGGAGGATCAGTTACATTAGAGGGAATGGCCACCGGAGATGGTCCTTTGCAGTATCAATGGACTCCGATCAATGACCCAGTTCAGGCATCAATACTTCAACCAACCGTATCTCCTGTGTCAGACACCGAATACACGCTTTTAGTTACCAACGTTCATGGATGCTTTGTTACAGACGCTGTGCTGGTAAAGGTGATGAAGCAGATGGTGATACCAAACGCATTTAGCCCTAATAACGATGCAATAAATGATACTTGGAAAATTGAAAATCTGGATCCCTCACTTGCCGTTTCGGTGCAGGTCTTTAACCGTTATGGTCAGCCTGTATTTACCTCAGATAGCAATTCGTTCTCGTGGGATGGAACGTATCAGGGAAAACTGCTTCCATGGGGTACCTACTATTATATTATAGAGTTGGAGCATTCTGGGAAACCAGTAAGTGGTTGGGTTGTCATTTTAAATTGAAAACTATGAAAATCAAGATACTTTCTATACTACTCATGCTGAACGGAATCAGTATGTCATGCCATTCGCAGCAACAGCCTTTTTATTCGCAGTATATATTAAATCCTTTTGTTTCTAACCCAGCGCTGGCAGGGATCGAAAATTATTGGGATGTAAAACTGAGTTACAGAAATCAGTGGCAGGGGATTGAAGGCTCACCACAAACGACCTATTTCACAATGCAAGGTTCACGAAAAAAAATGATATACAGCAAACCCACCACTGGAACAGTGCCACCTCCTGATACCCGGAAAAATGTCAGGGCAAATTATGCACAAAAATATAAGCCAATAATTCCGCACGCTGGCATGGGACTCATATTTTACAATGACAAAACCGGCCCTTTGAGCCGATATGTAATTGATGCAAGCTATGCTTATCACATCGGGTTATCTTCGAAAACAAGTATTAGTGCTGGAATTAGTGGCGGTATTCAGGGTGTCAATTTAGATACTGAAAAGTTAAACTTTGGCACATCTAATCCATCGGACCCTTCGGTGTTTGCAAACGGAGTCGTGAAATATATAAGACCCGATCTGAATGTTGGACTTTGGCTGTATTCAGCTTTTTACTTCGTTGGAGCATCAGCACAAAACCTAATCCCCATTAAAACTGATTATGGGGAAGCGATAGATGATCAGGTGATTCTACCGCACTTCACTTTATCGGCAGGGTATAAAGTTTTGTTAAACGACAAGATGAGTTTTCTCCCTTCTACTATGATCAGGTTCGTGGATCAGGCACCAGTAAATTTTGATGTTAATGCAAAGCTCCAGTATCGTGACCTGATGTGGGTTGGAGTTTCCTACAGAAATGTCAACACCTTTGCCGCGATGTTGGGAATGAATGTGAACAGTACATTGAACTTTGCTTATGCTTATGACATTTCAAATTCTCGCTTGGGAGATGCAAGTCATGGAACACATGAAATTCTCATAGGCTTCTTATTTGCAAATCACCATCGCGTTTTATGCCCGCGAGATTTTTGGTAGGATTTTTTAAATGAACCTTATTAACTTAGATGAATTTTTGTGGCCATGCTTCGACTTTATACAGTGATTTTTTATGTCAATGCAGGTTAAAAGGATTTTTTAAAACGTTATCATGTCGCCCGTTTAGGAAATAAATGTTGAAATATCAAAAATGAAAAGGACTGGTTTAATAATTTTAATCATGGTAATTGGTAGTTCCACCTTTGCCAAAGATACGACTCGGGTTGATAGTGTAGCGAGAGACAAACAAGTTGCAATTTTGCTCCAACTTATTCAGAGGAACATGGATACCAATATTCCCATGGCAGTATTCCAGGCTGAATCGGTGCTTGAATTAGCTTCGCGATTGAAAGATAGGGATGCTTTTGCAAGAGCCGCCTATTATTTGGGCAAGCTCTATGGAATGAAAATGTCGAATTTCAAAAAGGGAATTAGTTATCACGAAAAATCAATCAAAGCCCTCGGAGAAAATGATGCCGTTGAATACCTGGCGGATAACCATTTCAGTTTGGCTACACTATATTGCTGCATAGGTAGTTATGAAAAGGCTCTGAACCATCTGTCAACCTGCCTTGATATTTACCAGGGTAAGCAGGATCTTCTAAATGAATATTTTATTCGAGCCTTCATGGCCAATATATATTCGGAGTATTTACCCCATTCTTTTTCAAAAGTACGTGAGGATTTTGCGGAACTACTCGAAGTTTCCCACAAAATAAAAAACGATTCCCTGTTCGTTGTTACGGCAAGTTATTACACTACAGCTCTAATAGCACACGGTGAATTTGAAGCAGCTGAACTGTATGCCAACAAGGCGCTCGAAATTATAAAGACGAATGACCATTACGCAACATTTAAACAATTGCTATACATTAATCTTGGTGATGTTTTCTTTCATGACGGAATGCTCAAAGCGGCAATCAATCAGTATGAAACTGCTGCTGAAATTTCCACACGCTTTAAAATCAACGTAGGTTTGTTTACAAGTTCTTTAAAGCTCGGGAAAATATACGCTGTGCTTAATGAAGATGACCTGGCAAGGAAACACTATACAGATGCTCTCCGCGGTTTTGATTATCTTGGGATGACAGTGAAATCAATAGAGGTCTATGGAACGTTGTCGCTGTTTGAATACAAGCAACAAAATTTTCATGAAGCTTTCCAGTATCGCTCTTTGCAATTGGCCTTAAAGGATAGTTTACTTTATAATCAAACCGAGTCGCTTGTCGACCTTCAGTCCAGGATGAAGATTGAAAAAAAAGTGATTAAGCAGAAGGACGAGGACATAAACTGGCTGTCAATCAACTTGATTTTAGTTGTGTTACTTGGAGGGAGCTTTCTTGGACTTCTTTACCTGAATAAGAATCGTCTGCTGGAATCAAAGAATCGTTCTATGTTGGTCAATGAGAAGATAATTCTTGAAAAGGAACTTCAGAACCAGCGGTTGCATCAGGAAAAACTTGCTCAGCAGTTGGAGTTCAACGCAAAGGCCTTGACTATTAATTCGCTGAACATGATTGAGAAGAATGAAATATTGCTCCAGATCAAAGAGAAAATAGCGACAAGAAGAGGTTCATCGGCAGAAGACTCGCAGCTAATAAATGCCAAAGACCTGTCACAATTGGTTAATTTCGGATTGAATATTGATAAGGATTGGGATAATTTTAAAATGCACTTTGAACAAGTACACAATGATTTTTTTGATGTGCTAAAATCAAAATATCCTCATCTAAATTCCAGTGATCTTAAGTTATGTGCACTACTTAAACTCAACCTTGATACAAAGGAAATTGCTTCGATTATGAATATTTCGGCAGCAAGTGTAAAAGTCGCGCGATCGAGACTTCGCAAGAAACTCGAACTCGACCTGACCTCAAATCTTAGCGCTTTTATTACACAGATTTGACAATAACTTACGTGATGCTGCTGAAAAATTTAGCACAAGAAATGCCGAAGGACTTCGATAGAACTACACTTGCACTTTTCAAGATCAATTATGATTGGTATGAATAAAATAGTACTGTTTATTTTATTTAGCATCCCCACAGTTCTTTTCGCACAAGAGGGGAATTTACGTTTTGAGTTATCAAGCTAGTGGCTTAATTTTATTAGCGCGATATCATTGGTAGTAGCATTGAACGATGTTCTTTTTTTAGGTAATCTTCTCAAAATCATTTTTGCCTCCTGAAATTTTAGACTGGCCAATGCCTATGCTTTTTGATTTGATCCTGTTTAAAAATTCTTCACGGAAATTTTTTCCAACACTAAGGTCTATTGCATCTACCCTTACTGTATTTCCTTCCACCACCGTAATACGGTTGAAGTTCACAATAAACGATCGATGAATTTGAACGAATTGCTCAGAAGGTAAGATATCCAACAAACTTTTAAGTGAATGATAGATCGTATAACTCTCTTTGACTACGTGAATTCGAACGTACTCATGCAGGCTTTCGATGTAGACAATATCATTCAGATTTACCTTCGTGATCTTTTGTGGTCCGGTCTTTATGAAGATCGAATTTCCTTCCAATCCGGTAATGGTAGCAGATCCAATCTTTGTTGATTGATGCGCCATTCCTTTAAGCTCAATAAGATCTTTTGCTTTATTGACAGCCTGCAAAAAACGTTCAAAATATATTGGCTTTAATAAGTACTCAATAACATCAAGCTGATAACCTTCTAATGCATGTTCGGAATAGGCAGTAGTGAGGATGATTTCCGGTTTATACTTCAGGGATTTAATAAAACTAATTCCGTTTAGTTCAGGCATATTCACATCGAGAAATATCAAGTCGATTTTCTGTTGTTGAAGAACATGAATTGCATTCAGGGCACTTTCGCAAAGGTCTACTAATTCCAGGTAAGGAACTTTTTTTACATAGCCTTCCAGAAGTTGCCGGGCCAAAAATTCATCATCAACAATTATGCATTTTAATTTCAATTCAGTTTCAGTTTAAGTTCTATTTCGAATATACTATTATTTTTTTCGATCCGTAATGTGTGCTTGCCAGGGTAGAGCAAACTTAGTCTGTGTTGAACATTCTCAAGTCCTATTCCTCCTTGTTCATTGCGTTTGATGGGCCTGTCGCGAAACGAATTCCTAATCGTAAAAAATAATTCCAGCTCGTTAATGACGATATAGACTTTGATAAAGCCATCACCATTTGAATTCAGATCACCGTGCTTGAAACTGTTTTCCAGAAAGTTAATCAGGAGCAGGGGCGCAATTTTAAGACCATTTGGATCTCCGTCAATGGTAATCGATGCATTTAACTTTCGATTACTCTTTAATTGATTCAGTTCAATATAATTTTTCAAGTAGTCAATTTCTTTCTGAAGCGGAACAAGAGGGACAGTGCAATCATAAATCATATACCGCATCATTTCTGAAATTTTTCCTACCATTGGCGCAGCGTTCCGCGAGTTTACCTGACACAATGCATAAATATTATTCAAGGTGTTGAAAAGGAAATGAGGATTTACCTGGCTTTTGAGAAAATTCAGTTCTGATTCAAGTTGAATCGCTTTCTTGCTCTGTTGTTTTTTTACTGTTGCAATTCGCCATCGATAAGCAAAAATACCCAGAGTTAGAAACACGATTGCACAACTTGAAATGAACCAACTGCTTGTGTAGAAGGGTTGCTCAATAACGAGTTTAAGTTGAATAGGCTCGCTCCAATGACCATCACTGTTTGATGCTTTTACCTTAAAAAAGTAGGTGCCGGGTTCTAAGTTTGTGTAGTTAGCAAATCGAACATTGGCGTCCCGGTAAGTCCAGTCGTCATCAAATCCTTCAAGCATGAAAGCATATTTGTTTTTCAACGGATTAACATAATGGTATGCAACAAATTCAAATGAAATAGAGCGCTGATCAGGCGAAAGAATGATCTCAGTATGTTCGGCTAGTTTTTCGTGAACACCACTCTCATTGAATAGCTCAACTTCGGATAGTGGTTTATCAAATACTTTAATTGTAGTAATGGACACCTGAGGAGCATGAGGATTATCCGGAACGTGCTCAGGATGAAAAAAATTCAATCCATTGATGCCCCCAAAAAACATAACACCTTCTGAATTTTGATAAAAAGCATTTTGTGTAAACTCATTACTTTGCAGACCATCACTGACATCGTAGTTTTTGAAGATTTTATTTTTATTATCAAACTTCGATATGCCCTTGGTTGTGCTAATCCATAAATAACCACGCTTGTCTTCGAGTATTCCATAAACAAGATTACTGGGCAGGCCTTCATTGATGGTATAGGTCTCACAGACCATATTTATAGGATCAAAATGACACAACCCATCAGCCGAAGCAAGCCATAGATTTTCGCGACTATCCTTAAAGACTTCATAGATATTGTTAGATGGAAGACCTCGAGGGTTGCCTGGTGTAGTATGAAGGGTGGTGAATTGTTGCTTCTCTTTGTCATAAAGGCTCATTCCTTTTTCGCCAACCGCAATCCAGAGGTCGCCTGATTTGTCCAGCTCAAGATCGCGGATATTTTCGTTGGAGAAACCGTTGTCTTTTGATTCCAAACGTGAAATAACCTCGTAATGATTTTTTTCTATGTCAGCATGTAAAATCAAATCCCACCCCGCCATCCACATGCTGTTGCCATCACCTTTTTTGAAATCATATACTCGAATCTCTTCGTGGCTTTTAATGTTTGGATGATACTGTATAAAATTATCAGAAGAGGGGAGGTATCGACTAAAGCCGTTGTAATGACCAATCCATAAATTCTGTCGATCATCTATAAATAGCGATCGGATAAATCGGTGACCAATACTGCTCGATTTGTTGAGATCGGGTTTGTATTGTTTTCCCGTTTTTCCGGAGGCATCAATCCTGATTAATCCCTGATCAATCGTACCTACCCAGATATTTTTGTTTGCATCTTGTGTAATGGCTCTTATTGTTCCGAGTTGAAGCGAACCTGTACTGATTTGAATCGTTTCAATTTGATCGAACTTATACTTGTAATGGGTATAGCGATACAAGCCGCGGTTCTTTGTTCCAATCCAAATGACATTGGAACGATCCTCATAAACATCATAAATTTCTTCACTATTAATGAACTTGAACTTCTCTAACGTGTGAAGGTGACTGAAGAAATTGTATTCGCCCGATTGTTTCATTGCAGAGAAAAGGCCATCATATTTAGTTGCAATCCAATATCGGCCTTCCGAATCTTTAATGATTTTTCTGATTTCAACATTGCGCGAGTTGAATGCACTCTTTGACTTTACTAAGTATTGATCAAAGGATTTTACTAATTCTTTCTGCTCGCCTATTTGTTCCCAGCTTAATGAACTGATACTATCTCTCTCCTTAAGCTCAAACAGATCTTCTTTTGAATTGTATTTAAAATTGTAACCATCAATGGAGCGGATGCATAATGTTCCGTCTTTTTCTTCGTACAGCGAATCAAGTGATTTGAGATCAGCGCCAACCGCTACCTTATCCAAATAATAGGAAGTGAATTCGTCTTTCTCGGGGCGGTATTTAATCATGACGGTGCTGAATTCGTCATAGAGCCAAAGATGGTGTTGACGATCTTCGTATATCTGTGTGATGCGATTATTGGATAGACTTTGTTTTTTAAGATTGTCATGCTTAAAGACATCGATCGTATAACCATCATATCGATCGAGCCCATCAAGTGTTCCAAACCAGAGTACACCATAACTATCCTGAAATATGGTATAGACAGAATTGCTGGATAATCCTTCTGCAATGCTTATTTGATCGAAGTGAATCTCCTGGCCAACCAATCGTACGGGCTGGCTGAGAAGAAGGAAAGCCGATAACATTAACGTAATAATATTCAAAGACATTGGACCGCAACGGCTTGCACTGCTAACGAGTGAAGACCTCGAATTAGATTTTACATACTTCATTCGGTGAGGAAAGTGCGCCATATATATTGCTTAAAGCAGTCGTTCGGTGAATTTATTTTTTAAAAATCTCTTTTTAACCTAAATCTGTTAGGTGCATCGCTTTTACGGTCTCCGCAAAAAGGTAACACATAATTAACAGCTTGTAAAAAAAATAGAACGAAGACGCGTTTTATTCTTTGCAAAAGTTACCATTCACAAAAAAAATGTGAGTGCTGGTATTGCTTTGATATTACACTGTGTTTGCGAAACCGGTTTCGTAAGTAAAGTAAGGCATAGCGATAGATATTATCCATAGATTTCAACAAGTTCATAAAGATTTTCTCAACCATTAAAAATGACTAACCAAATATGCTTATGATTAAACTGTACAAACGTATGATCCTATTAGGTTTTATGATAGGATTGTCATGTGCCGATGTAGGAGCGCAAAGCGCTTTGCAGGTGAAAGGCAAAGTAACTTCGAGTGAAGGAGCCATGCCCGGTGTTTCGATTCAGGTAAAGGGTACTACCACTGGCGTTGTATCAGATGCAAAAGGAGAGTACACCCTTATGGTAGAGAATGAAAATTCTATTCTCGTATTTTCATTCATTGGATTTCTAACAGAAGAAGTAGCTGTGAATGGTAAAACAGTGATTGACATGTTAATGATGGAAGATATCATGACATTGTCTGAAGTTGTAGTTGTGGGGTATGGTACCCAATCAAAGAAGAACCTGAGCAGTGCCGTTGTGAATGTGAGACCTGAAGATTTAAATAGAGGTGCTATTGCTGATGTAGGACAATTGCTTCAAGGTAAAGTACCAGGCTTAAACATTACTTCAAGCGGAGACCCTAATAAGGCTGCCGCTGTTATTTTACGTGGCGTTTCTACCTTAAACAGTTCGCAGAGTCCTTTCTACGTTATCGATGGAATACCGGGTGCTGATATTGCTACCATCGCGCCTGATGATATAGCTTCAATAGACGTTTTAAAGGATGCAGCAGCAACCTCTATTTATGGAAGCCGCGCTGCTAATGGAGTAATAATTATAACCACCAAAAAAGGAATAAAAGGACAGGCACAGGTAACCTATAGCGGCTATGTGGGAATAGAAAAGGTTTCCAACCAATTGGATATGATGGATGCTACCCAATTGAGGGCTTTTGTTACAAAAAACAGTTTAGCCTTTACACCTGCCGATGATTTGGGTGCCAATACTAACTGGCAAAAAGCAGTAGAAAAAAGTTCTGCCTTTTCTCAAAACCATAACATCTCTATTGGTGGTGGAACTGACCACGGTACTTACAATGCAAGTATAAACTATCTGAGTAAGGAAGGTGTACTTTTAAACAGCGATCTTAAACGTGTTATTGCCCGTTTAGCGTTGGAACAATATGCAATAAATGATAAAGTAAAATTCGGGTTGAATGTAAGTAATTCAAACAGTAGTGCTGATGATCTTCCATACCGTAATACTATTTTATTACAATCGGCTTCATACCTGCCGGTATCTCCTATAAAAAATGCGGATGGTACTTACTTCGAAAATTTTGTAAAGTCAGGTTATTATAATCCTGTGGCTATGTTGAAAAATAGCCAGATGAATACCAAGTATAACCTGTTGATCGGTAGCTTCACCACCAAGGTTGAATTACCTTTTGGACTCACTTACGATTTGAATCTTTCTTACCAGAATTCATCCTATCTGTTTGGTTCTTATTTGGACAAATATTTTACTACCAACTATAATAGTATGTATGATAATCCTGATCCTGGTTATGGTGGCCATACGTTACAAACTTTCGGTACAAATGGCCAAGCCACCAGGAGTTCATTCCAGGATAGCAAAAAAGTATTGGAAACATTTTTAACCTGGAATAAAAGTATAGGAGATCATACCATCAATGCTGTAATAGGATATTCATGGCAGGATAATATATTCGGAGATGGCTTCCAGGCTACTACGAGTAACTTTCCTGCAGACAATACAGGTTACAACAATTTAGCATTGAGCAACCCAACTACTTATAATAGTGGTCTATATTTTGGTGGGGTGCGTGCCTATTCTCATACCCGGTTAATTTCTGATTTTGCCAGGTTGAATTATAATTACAAAGACAAATATTTATTACAAGGTTCTATAAGGAGGGATGGAGGTTCAGTTTTTGGAAAAAATAACCAATGGGGCTATTTTCCTTCTGTTGGTGTAGCCTGGAGAATTGAGCAGGAAGGGTTTATGCAAACCCAACAACTCTTCAGTGATTTAAAATTGCGAGGCAGCTATGGTGTTACCGGTAATTCAACAGGCTTTGATGCTTATACGGCCCAGTTTATTTCTAGTAGTGCTGGCACTTATTATTATAACGGAGTTGGGTTAACAGCTGCCTATGGACCAACTCAGGCTGCTAATTTCGATTTGCAGTGGGAAAAAACAGCCACTACGAATATCGGTGTTGATTTTGCCATATTAAAAGGTAAAATAAGTGGATCGTTAGATTTGTATAGCAAGAATACTACAGGTATGATATACGGTTATAGAGTTGATCCGATGCTGGTGCCTTCCGGAAATATTACTGCAAATGGAGGCAGCATTAATAACAAGGGGATTGAACTGAGTTTAACTGCTGCGCCTGTTCAAACCGATGCTTTTAGCTGGAACACCAGTTTAAACCTGGCTCATAATAAAAATGAAATTACCAAGTTAACCAGTCCTTTATTTATAGGTGGTGATTCGATCAACGTTAGTTTTCCTGAAGGTGGTGGTCAATCCGGTAGTTCATTACAGCTTTTAAAAGAAGGTCATCCATTGGGTCAATTCTTCACCCTTCAGTATGCTGGTAAAAACGATCAGGGAGTTTCTCAATTCATCGGCAAAGATGGTAGCCTAACAACAACACCCACCCGGGCAGATTACAACTATGCCGGTAATGCTCAGCCTAAATTCTTAATGGGCTGGTCCAATAACCTGAGGTATAAAAATTTCGATCTGAATATATTTATCAGGGGAGTATTTGGTAACAAAATATTCAATGCTACCCGTGCTGATTTGTTCAGGCCAACTACTGCTATGAGCACAAACATTCTGGCAGATGCAGCCGATGAATCACCCGCTGATGGCAATGCCTATAAGTATTCTACCCGGTTTATAGAAGATGGAAGTTATATCAGATTTGATAATGCCACTTTGGGTTATAACATAAAAGTTATAAGCAAGTATATTAAAACGTTCAGAGTATATACATCTGTGAACAATCTTTTTGTGATAACAAAGTATAACGGAGTAGATCCGGAAGTAAACCAGGGTGGGATAGCTCCGGGTGTAGATTACAATAATTTCTATCCCAAAACCCGCACTTTCTTGTTCGGTGTAAAAGTATCGCTATAATTACAAACCTGTTAAATAATAAATCATGAAAAAATTATTAATACATATTATTTTTCCGGCACTGCTACTGGGCACATTAAATTCATGTCATGAACTGGATGTACCCATTACAACACAGTTAACACCGGATGTTTTTCCGCAGGATTCTCTTCAGTTTATCGCTGCTTCAGGCCAAGTCTATGCAACATTGAGAGGAAACTATGCTACGGAATATTTTTTTCAGCAATGTTACAGTACCGATGAAGGCATTATGCCTGCAAGGGGAGGTAACTGGTACGATGGTGCACAAAACTTACAGATGCACTATCACAACTGGACGAAAGACAATGGCTATGTAAATGGTAACTGGAGCTGGTTAGCAACCATTATTGGTGTTGCGAATCAAACACTTTCAATCTTGAATACAACGGAACCAGAAGGTGATGCCAAAAATACCAACCTTGCCGAAATAAAGATGGTAAAGGCATTGGCTTACTTTATGCTGATGGACAATTATGGCAATGTACCGGTAGTAACAGCTTATGGTGATTTTTCACAACATCCGACTGTGCCCAGGGCGGAGGTTTTTAATTATATTGAAACTGAAATCAAAAGTTGCCTGCCTTACTTAAGTACCACAACGGGTATAACTACGTATGGCCGCCCTACATTTTATACAGCCCAGGCGTTATTGGCAAAAATGTACCTGAACGCGGAGTACTATACCGGTACAGCAAGGTATACTGAGTGTATTGCTGCCTGCGATGAGGTGATCAACTCAGGTAAATTTACATTGGCAACAATCGCAGATTATCTTCAGATGTTTTATTCAACTAACGGCCCCACATCACCGGGCAGTAAGGATGAATTTATTTTTGCAATACCTTTCGATGCAACATCAGTTGGTAATTTTGGTCGGTCAGCAAATTACAAAGCCCGTTATGATGTACCCCGTTCAATGGGGAAAGTAGCAGCAGGTGCGGGCTATAATTTTTTCAACATCCCTTATACCCCCGGTGGCCCGGCAAGCACGTTGCCTGAATACTATGCAAACTTTAATGATCCCAATGATATTCGAAATAAACAATGGCTTACAGGTTTGCAATATCGCCCCGATGGTGTTACCCCGATTACTATTACTACTACCCTCGCAGGTTACGATGCTTTTACATATCCCGGTGATAATACTCCTTACACTTTCCAGTTAGACCTTACACCCAATATTGTACTGAGACAATCTGCTACATTATTTGATTGTGGTAATGATGAAGTGGCCTGGAATATGGGATACCGCAATATTAAATTCTATCCGGATGCTACTTCTACAAGCAGGAACCAGAATAATGATATTCCAGTGTTCCGCTATTCAGATATCATCCTTATGAAAGCAGAAGCTATCCAGAGAGGCGGTACAGCAACACTTGGACATACAGCATTATCACTGGTAAATTCGTTAAGGGCGGTTCGTACTACCTCGCCTGCATTAGCCAGTGTAACACTGGATGATATTTATGCAGAACGTTGCCGTGAATTTGCCTGGGAAGGCTGGCACAGAAATGATATGATCCGCTTTGATAAGTTCGAAGATGCATGGGGATTCAAAACAGACATTGATATCAATAGACGGATATTTCCAATACCTACACAAGCTATTAATTTAAATAAAGCGCTGGAGCAAAATCCAGGTTATTAAAGATTTTTTGGGTTAGAGTTGGGGGAGGCACCATTAGCCTGGTGAACTCCCCCTTTTATAAGTTTAATCGCGACAGAATAACGCTATATGGAGTTGGGGCGAAGTGAATTATTAATGTGTTGGTTTGTCTCCTTTGTGATTGGGACTGCACCCGCTCAAGTAAGGGTAGAGAAGGATTTACTGAACAAAAAAATAGAAGGTCTCTCCAAAGAAATTGGAACAAGCTATTTTTTGATTGTTGGTGATTGGGGAAGAAACGGACAGGGTGATACTCAGGATGTGGCAGATTGGATGGGCGTTGCAGCGAATCAGGTCAATGCAAAATTTGTTATCTCTACAGGCGATAATTTTTATTGCTGTGGAGTTGCGAGCACGGAAGACTATCAATGGGTATCTTCTTTTGAAAATGTTTTTCGAAGTCATTCGTTGCAAATTCCCTGGTATGTAACCTTGGGCAATCATGATTATCAGGGAAATGTTCAGGCGCAGATTGATTACGGAAAAAAAAATCAACGATGGAAAATGCCAGACCGTTACTTTACAAAAGTGCTCAGTGGT
>JBDTTT010000140.1:0-13790 GCA_039930485.1 Chryseolinea sp. | reverse complement strand
TTCAGCACAACGAACAGTGGAGCTATGAAACATTCCTGAACGATCGAACGGAGCGCGACTACGGAGCCGCTTACCTTAAAGGCGTACATAATACAGACGCGGCAGCCATCTACCAGGGACTGAAAAAACTTCAGGCGGAACTAAGCATCCTTCAATTTTCCCCAGCGATTCGTGTATCTGCTCAGTTGTTCTGGTTTGAACTGGATGAAGCTGTACGTAACAAGTTGCAGCAGTTGATTACTGCGACATATTCCATACAGGAAAGTTTCCCTCAAAGCAAGCGTGCAAATTTTGTGGGGGAAGAAATATCCTCGCAGTTCCTTCAGTCGAAGATTACTTACGAATCAGTTGATGCAAGTGATGTTGCCCAGTATATATATATGGAACTTTCGTCTTCCAAAAATTTTACCTGCAGTCAGCAAGCGCTTCATCTCAAAAAAGCATTCGATGAATATTTACTCGCACAGCGAAGGACAGCGTTGTTCCTGCGAGAAATAAGCAATACAACGTTTGATACGGCAGAGCGATTTTATATCATCCAGAGCTGGCTGCACGCGTTTCTTCAAACGGGAGCAAGCCCGGCAGAAAAGCATTATGTAGATGAAACAGCGTGCATGCTTCTTTTCAAAGATCATTCTTACAAAGAGAAAGCAGCAGCAGATACCATTGACCTTGCCGGATTAAAAGGCACGCACGCAGTGATACAGGGTGAAGGGAAATACACGTTGAACTTTCATCATTTCATGAAGAAGATGCGAGGCTACTTTGCCAGGATCGTTCCTGCATTCTCGTCTTTCAATCAACTCAAGGAAAAACTGGTGCGGGATTATCGACTGCAATTAAAGATCAATGAACTCGAGCCGAAAGTATTGAGTTCGTTTGTTCGCAATCGCCTGATCAATGAGGTATACTTTCCGTTGATTGGTGGCAACCTGGCAAAACAGATTGGCGCAGCAGGCGATGACAAGCGCACTGCGCGTATGGGGATGTTACTTTTGGTATCACCTCCTGGCTATGGAAAAACAACGTTGATGGAATACCTGGCAAAAACCATGGGACTTCACTTTGTAAAAATCAATGGTCCTACCATCGGTCACAGTATCACATCGATTGATCCGCAGGAAGCAACCACATCAGGTGCGCGGGCAGAACTCAAGAAAATAAATCTTTCCTTTGAAATGGCCGATAATGTGATGTTGTATGTCGATGACATCCAACATTGCAGTGCGGAGTTTCTACAGAAGTTTATTTCTCTGGCCGATGGTCAGCGAAAAATGGACGGTATTTTTGAAGGTGAAAGCAAAACCTACGACCTGCGCGGAAAACGTTTTTGCGTTGTGATGGCCGGTAACCCATACACGGAGAGTGGTGAACAATTCAAAATCCCGGATATGTTGGCGAATCGTGCAGATGTCTACAATCTGGGGGATGTAATTGGCAGTTCCGACCAGTTATTCAAACTTAGTTTGATCGAAAACTGTGTTGCTGAAAATCGCTACTTGCAACGCATTACTAATCGCAGCTTTGATGATCTGTATAAACTCATCAGCTACGTAGAGACAAACAGTGATCTGCTACCCGAACTGGAAGGGAATTATAACCAGCAGGAAACAGATGATGCCATTGCAGTGCTCAGGAGCATTATCCGGATTCGTAACGTAGTGATGCTCGTGAATCAGCAATACATTGCGAGTGCCGCCATGAAGGATGCCTATCGTACCGAACCTTCATTCAAGTTACAGGGCTCATACCGGAACATGAGTAAGATGGCGGGAAAATTGTGCCGCTCATGAATACTGAAGAAGTGAATACATTAATCCTTTCTCATTACGAGGGCGAATCTCAAACCCTGACATCCGATGCAGAAGCGAATCTACTTTGACTCAAAGAAATTGCCGGTTTCCTTAATGAACAGGAGGGTAGACGCTGGAAACAAATCAAGGAGATTTTTGTGAAGAACAATAAATACGGAGGACTGAATGAAGGCGACTCTTCGGGCCAGATGCTGATACAATTAAATTCGTTTAACGACCACCTCGAGGCAATAGCAAAAGCAATTAAGGGAGATCGGTGAAATGATCCCCACAGAAACAGAGTCCCCCGTAGAATACAAGGGACTCTGATAAAGTGAAATTTTCGGCTAAAGCTAAATGGCAATCGATTTAATTGGTATAACCAGGGTAAAACTGCCAGCCATACAGAGTTGTCAACTGTTCGATTTTCCACCTCGATTCGTCTGATGGATTGCCAATTGGATTGCCGGAGTCCGGATGATCATCAATCTCTAAAGATCCATCGAAAATATTCTTATTTACAGTGTTCGTGTATACGTTGTCGATAATGTAATCAAGCGAGGGTACTATACCTTCACCGAAGACTACCACAATCCTAAGGTTGCTTTCATCCGGCAGCAACAATGTGTTGCCTCCAAAAACAATATGTTCAATCTTTTTATTCTTTCGAATGTCCAGAACATCGATGTTGTTGCCCGCCCATAACAAATTAACCACCTTTAGTTCAGACAGGTTGTCAAAATTAATTTTCAGTTTGGCGCGTTCGAGGTCCAGAATTGAATAGTCCGTTATCTTTTCTAAATCACCGGTTATGCCAATATAGTACGACCCGTTGTTGTAAACATGCCACACGGTGGTATAATATACACTGGCATCAATAGGCAGTTGCTGGATTACACCATCACCCCAATCGATAGTGACGTTGGCATCGCTTGATGCCGATAGTCTGAACGTAACATAACCACTATTATTTGGATACCCTTCTGCAAAAGGATTTACACTAAGCGTCATAGTCAATGCAGGTTGAAGATAGGCATTCAATGGATGACCATTCATTTCAGCAATTAGCTCATCGTAAACAAAGGTTTTGCTGAAGGCAGCATAGCCATCTTTCTGTATCACCAGCCTGTAGGTTTCATGAGGGTCATGTTTAAAGGAAAGGATATTTACCTTCGCGCCCAGTGAATATACCTCCACAGTATCGGCATCCTTTAAAAGATAAGCTTTTGCACTGGTAAGTTTGATTGTTTTCCCCATTGTAAATACAGCGAACGGAAGGGGCCTGACAACATCGATATGAAACGAGGCATAGCCAAAATCTTCAGGACCGTGCTCTTCAACCTCAACCACTTGCATGTTAATGGTATGGAGTTTATTCCGTTCAACTCTAAACCCATAGGGTAAAGGATGTTTTACTAACGCTGCCAGGGAAGAACCGGTGTGAGGTGTAACAAATAACACATCGGAATTATCGACTAACATAAAGTCGGTGATAACATAATTACCTGGAAATAAATCAATGGGCTCGGTAACATACCCATCGCCAAAACTCAGAAGGGTAAGCGAGTGATGCGAGAGCACCGACTCACCCGTTGAGGTCTCAATGCTGACGACCAGCGTGGTAGATTCACTGATGTCCGTTTTTTTTCTACCATTAATATCACCGGGCGAGCTAAAGTCAAATGTAACTTTTGTTTTAGCAGAGGGTGCTACATCCTCGTCTGGGTTGCAACGCTGAAATATAAACAGCAGCAACAAGACACTGAAAAGCATAACTGATTTTTTCATAGGGTTTTATTTAAGTTAATGTAAACTACACCGACAGGACTTGTTCCTCGATTGATTGTATCTTCAAAATGGGGCAACGTAATTTCAGATGTCCGCTATCAGGTTCGCAAATGGCCGTAATCGTTTTACAGGAAAAACACGTTTCATTTGCTATCCTTAAATTACGACAATAAAACCAGATTACACGCGCCAGGAAGAACCCTCGCGCAAGCGCACCAGCGAATGGTGCAGGGGAAGCCCAACTATTTACAACTAGTTAAGATTTGACGCGGATGTTTGCTTACCATTCGTGATGGTTTTCGAAGTAAATACAAGAGCCTGCAGAACCAACAAAATAATGATGGTGATAGCAAAAGCGAGTTGTGCTGTTAACTTTCCAGACCGATATAGATGTTCAGCCTGTTTCATAATTAGTTTAGACTCCTCCAGTTGAATCGAAGAGAGTTCATTCAAGAGCAACAGTGCGTGGTCTGTTATTTTCAGTTTAGCTTGAACATCAGGGGAAGGAGAAGATTTAAATTCCTTTAATGTTTTTAATAGCGCAGCAAACTTTACGTCCTCGGTTTTGGTAAGTTTTGTTTTCAAATACGCATTACTGAGACTATCGATTTCAGAAAGCAAGGGTTTAATTTGATTAGAAGACTGTCCATCTTCTAAATCACGTGAGTTCAATACTTGCTTTATTTCATAAACATTGATTGTTATTTTTAAAATATAATCTTCAACGATTAATCGATCTTCATACAAAGTACTAATCGATTTCTTGACGTTGCTGGTATGATCTCTGTCTACGTAGTTGCTGAACAAAACCAACAAACACAGAGTGAAAAGCGCCCCCGAAGCAACCATTTTGTTTTGTATACTATAGGTCCATTTCATATTCCAGGAATCGTTATTCTATTATTTTCGAATATAGTGTTGTTTACCGACTATTCATTGGATGTCGATTCGGATGCTTCACACTTTCTCGCAAACACGTAGACTACATTGACGCCTGAACAATCTGTTCAATATTTATTTTCCGCATCGACATAAATGCCTTTGCCACTTTACCAGCCTTTGCAGGATCACTCATTATTTTACTCAGCATAACCGGGATAATTTGCCACGACACACCGAACTTATCTTTCAACCATCCACACATACTTTCTGCACCGCTTTCAGTAAGCTTCTCCCAGTAATAATCTACTTCCTCCTGATCTTCACAATGAATTGTTAAGGATACACCTTCAGTAAAAGTAAAGTTGTGTGCGTGTGCACTTTCCATCATCATCAATTTCTGACCATTCAACGTAAGTTGTGTGTGCTTTACTTTTCCTTTCACGTCTGGCGATTCATTGTCGCCATAACGCAATGTTCCGTCAACACTCAAATCTTTAAAAATGGAAGAATAATGTTCAATCGCTTCATCGACCCGGCCGTACTGTTTGCCAGTGAACAGGAAGCACGGTGTGATCCGTTGACCGACATCACTTATTTTACCCAACGCAAGTTGCCAGGAGATGCCATATTTATCCGCTATCCATCCATACTTTTTAGCCCACGGATATTGATCCAAGGGCATCATCACCTGACCTCCTTTACTGAACGCATTCCATATACCATTAAGCTCTTGTTCAGTCTCACAGATATAATAAAATGAAATTGAGGAGTTGGGTGTAAACATGGGTCCGCCATCCAACAGAATAATGCCCTGATCAGCAACCTTAATCTCGGTGACGATCGGTGATTGTGCTGTGATTTTTGAATTCGTAAAAACAGAGCAATACAATGCTGCTGCTTCTTTTCCCTGGTTGTTAAACCAAAGGCATGGTGTTATTTTCTCTTTCATAATTTTAATATTTAAAGTAAAACTATTTCAGACGAACAACCTGAAATAGAATAAAAACGACACTATTCATTTTTTCTCTTCACACCCGACTTAAGATAATCGGTTGGTGTGATTTGTGCAAACTCTTTGAACGAACGAATGAAATGACTCTGATCGGCAAAGCCGTTATCAAATGCTACGTCTGACAAAGTATTAAATTTTTTTGCCCTTAGTTGCGTAAACGAAAGCTGAAACTGACAGATTCGCCTGTATTGACCAGGGGTAACACCTACGTATTTTTTAAAAATCCGCTGAAAGGTTCGCTCGTTAAGATCAAGCTTTTTTAAGAGTATGGATAAAATATCCGTCCCCGAGTCATTCATGATATCATCAGTAGCGCATTGAATAATTTCACATTCTCTGCGATGCTCTTTAAGTTGTAGAATGAACAAATTATCAAGCGCTTCTATTTTCTGATGAGTAGTTAGTGCATACGCCAGCGTTACCCGAAGCGCATTCAATTTATGTGGGCTCCACGCAGAGAGTTCTACTGCGTTCGCATTGAGTTCAACAGCAGGAATATTAAAGATACACGACAAGGCAAAAGGCTTCAGAAAATAAGCGATGATGGTTGTATTGTTATTCACGACCCAACACTCAGCCGGAACAGATTTTCCAAACAAGGTTAGTTGTATAATATCCTCACCTCCATCGTGCTTTTCCAGCCGATAAAAAAGCGCAGGCATACCATTGGTAAACAGCGGAAGAGAATTCTCATCAGACTCCGCAAATCCTTCCAGAATCAAAATCGTTCTTACATATTCTGCAAGGGATGGATGTGGCTTTTGAAACCAATATTTCATTCAGCCAATTTACTCCATCTCATTCTCTTTTTGAAATCGTTGCGAGTTGGAAAATGCCAGTTTCTTTGAAGTTCTGTCATTTCGAACGAAGGGAGAAATGTTCGGGGAGTGTAGCAATCTCGTTCCTAAAAGCATTTCGCACCAGAAAATATTGAGATCATAGATTTGATTTCTCTTCAAACGTCTTTTTAAGAATTTCGACCCTTTCAAAAGACGCTTTTAACAGTGTGAACACTTTTTCAAGCTCTTCAAATTGTGCTAAATCTTTTTCCTTTTCATTCGTTTCGAATTCCCGTATGTAATTGTTGTTTACAATATTATCTTCCAGCGCATCGAACACCAAGTTTGCTGCTTGATAACCAGTCGTCAAGGCATCAATGGCAAGTTGTAGATTAACATTTATCATAGCCGTGGTTTTTTATGTACCGAAAATAATTTGACTGCGAACCAGTACAATAGTAATGATAATTGCAGCGATGCTGACTGTATTGCTTCTATTGAATTTTTCCCACTTCTTAGACACGAATGCACGAATAAATAACGCGCATTGATCTGTAGGAGACTTTGATGCTTCGGATACCTGCACCAATAATTTATAAAACGCATTAAATAACTTCCAATAGAAGCGATATTTAATAATGATGCAGTGCTGCAATTGAGTTTGGTCAATTGATTTTATTCTAAATAAAAAAAGGGTACCTTTATCTATCAATTCTCCAGTCCTGCTGTAGGCGACAAATCTCGTCCGATCAATTACCTCCTCCAGAATTCTTCAATTGAAAAGGCCTCAAGCCTTGGTTTCTTTTTTCTGGTACTACATTTTTTAAATCACATCACCATGGTAACGCCAAGGACAATCAAGTTTGCAACATCCTATCGGGATTTTGCATCCACACTTAATATTCGTGTTAATGAATATTTCAAAAAGAGTAATATCAGTCGTCACGCCAATCCGGAAATGGTAATCAAAACGGTTATCATGTTTGGCCTATATATGGTTCCGTATTTTCTAATTGTTACCAGCACAGTAACCCATACGGCTGGCTTGATCGCACTGGTTATAATCATGGGCATCGGTCTGGCGGGCATTGGATTATCTGTAATGCACGATGCGAATCATGGTGCTTACTCTGGCAAGAAATGGGTGAATACGGTTGTCGGGTACTCACTCAATTTTATCGGTGCCAATGTGTTTAATTGGAAAATGCAACACAACGTTCTTCATCACACCTATACAAATGTAATCCATGAAGACGAAGACATCAGTCCCCGTGGGGTGCTGCGCATGTCACCACACACGAAATGGCACTTCTTTCATAAATACCAATTTATTTATGCGTGGTTTCTATATGGTTTAATGACGATAGTGTGGATGATTACCAAAGACTTTTTCCGCCTCGTTCACTATCAGAAAACCGGTCTGTTGAAAAAGCATTTGGCGAATCCAAATAAGGAGTGGGCTATTTTGATTATGACCAAGATATTCTACGCCAGCTACATTTTTGTTATTCCGGTACTGGTTACGTCATTGCTATGGTGGCAAATTCTGTTGGGCTTTTTCATGATGCATTACGTTGCCGGATTTATACTCGCCATCATTTTTCAACCCGCACACGTAATCGAAGGAACGACTTTCCCTATGCTGGATGAGAACAGGACTCTGGAAAATAATTGGGCAGTACATCAATTGATTACCACAGCGAATTTTGGAAATGAAAGCCGTTGGTTTTCATGGTATGTGGGTGGTTTAAATTTTCAGATTGAACATCATTTATTCCCCAATATCTGTCACGTGCACTACAGAAAGATTGCCAGCATCGTAAAACAAACTGCGGGTGAATTTGGCTTGCCGTATCGAAGTGTGAAAACCTTTATGGGAGCATTGGCAATGCATGCCAGGTTATTAAAGCAATTGGGCAAGCAGCCATTGCCCTGATTAACTTCTTGTTATTCTAAAAGAATGTCAGAATAAATAAGGTGATAGAAATAAAAGATTATCGCTTCAAATTTCGCTAGCGCAATCCCATTTAATACGCTACGTTTTCCGAATGTTATTATGCACCCACTGCACTTCATGTTCAGGCGATATGGTATCGATTGTATTGAACCGGCTAAAAACCCGATGCGGTACATCATAGGGTAGGCTATTGCTGTAGTAAGGCCCTGATACACCAATCATCCAATTCAGGTTCCCTAACGTATGGGGTATTTTCGTTTTATATTTAAAAACATAGTAATCAATACTTTCACTTTCGGGGATAGAGACCATGGAAAGGAATTCAATTTCATCAGGAGCGATGCCTAGTTCTGTCGGAAATTCAAGCCAGTTCACAAGGAACCCTTCAGCACCTTTTTCACGGGTGTAATACTCCTCAGGAAAAAGATCGTTTCGGCTGTACGCTTCAAGTACACGAAATACACCATGGCGCAGAGCTGGATCTTTCACCATGGTCAGCACATCAAGCTTGGTGATGTTTTCCTTTGAGTCAAGCTTTTGAATCAGTGGTGCCACGGTGTTATAGCGCAGTGTCACTTGCTTTCGGAATTTACGTTTGATGTAACTGTCCCGATAGAGCATGATGCCGCCTGCAAGGAGTATAAAGATGGATAGACTGATTAAGATCGTTTTCATTTGAGACGGGAAGATAAACGTTGCACGTATTGCTGAACGGGTTAGGATGATTTAGTAACGGGTCTAGAAGAGCCGCTCCTTTGGATAAGGTAAGTGAGGAGAGATATGGAAAGGAAGAATTGTTATATCAGCGTTAAATGTTCCGGTTTACATGTAAGATAAGGTTAAACCATGACAATCATGTCTTATCTCATGAGTATATGCAATCATGCCCAATGCCGTGTGGAATCGATGTTTAATTATGAAAGCGAACCCACAATTTGTTCTTTTATTCTTCTTCAATAGTTATCCTGTTGGACTTGAGGCGCTGCCTGCTTTTTGCGCCAAAGTAGAATAATCAGAAATCCTACTGCTGCGCCTCCAACATGTGCAAAATGTGCAATCCCACCACCGAAAATTGAAAAGCCGGTAATGCCAGAAAATAAGTCAATGGTAATTAAGAGGGGAATAAAATATTTTGCTGCAATCGGAACAGGGAAAAAGATGAGTGCCAGCTTTGCATTTGGAAAAGCCATGCCGAACGCTACCAATACACCATAGATAGCACCCGAAGCACCGACTGCGGGTGTATGATACAAATGATAAAAGTGAGTGAGTTGTTGCATTGTTATCGTTTGTACGGCACTGGTATCATAACTACCCGTGTTTAAAATCGCTTGTATGTTCTCGGCAGAAACACCAGCACTCAAAAGTTCATTATAAATGGAATGAAATTGAAAATAATTCACCCCCAGATAAATCAGATTGGCCCCAATACCGGACATGAAATAGAAAAAGAGAAATTTATTTTTTCCCCACATCGTTTCGAGTGGTGTGCCAAAGGCCCACAGCGCATACATGTTTAAAAGCAGATGCGCAACCCCACCGTGCATAAACATACTGGTAACGAGCTGCCAATAGTTGAAATGTTCGTTCGCTGGAAAATACAATGCCAACGAATTCATTTGGGCTTCCATATCAGGGAACAAATAACGAATGGCGAAGAGCACAACATTTACTAAAATGAGCACCTTTATCGCATCAATGAATTTATTCATGGTAAGAAATTAATGGAAAAAGCAAAACTACTCAAAGTCACAATACTACGCATTAGGTTTGATCTATAGTGCTCGTAAAACTTTTTCCGACACGCCTCTCTCACAATAATAAAGACCCAAATGCAACAGAACGTCACAGTGATGCTGTATGGCAGGTAGGTAGAAATTGAAGATTTTTTTATGATGATGAAAGCAACAAGAAGACACTTTCGATGGATGAGCACTATAAAAACATCGTTACGGAAAACGCTTTGTATAAAATGTTTTGTAAAAAAGTAAGTTGGACCAATATGAGTAATTATGATTGATGTTCTGCAATCGTTAGAGTCTATGAGGTAGTGAGCCAGATAGGGGAGTGGGCTAGGAGAGATATTGACCCCTGTCTGCTTACAACACTTGGGTCAATGCAGATTGGTTTTTATGCTATTTTTTTTTAGTAACTTTCAACATTACTTAAATAAAACGATATGAGAATTATTCTAACAACATCAAAAATGAAATGGCTAGGGAGCGCATTTCTTCTTGCGTTCGCGCTAACACTTGTAAACTGCGGTGGTGATGATGAGTCACCAGCATTGCAAGCAACTGTAGAGGGTAAAAAGATTAGCCTCAAAAATGCGAAAATCTATTTAGCGAATGAAGATACGTATAACGATTATACTTATCGGGATTATTTCATTTCAGATGGAGTTCCTAACAATAGTTCCCCATGGTCATTGAGCGATTACGATGATGCAACTTTTTTTATTGCAGTTGAATTAGCAACAAAATCAGTAGATGGTCTTTCATCTGGTACATACCCAGCTATTGACAATTGGAGTACGGCTACAGGCGATAAAATTGCCTACCTATATTATGAAGTAGCAGTACCAGGTGGAGATCCACTTGAATATGATAATCCATCAGATGTTGCAGGACCTAATGTAGTGGTTAAAGGTAAATTTGATGGTGATGATACAATGACATTAAGTTTCAGTGGTAACATGGTAAATGACGATACAGAAGAATTGGTAGCAACTAATGTTTATTTCAGTGGAAAAGTTGTCGATATACGATAAATACTCACGAAATAACCTTATTAAAAATAGCGAAGGAATACTTCGCTATTTTTTTACGCCTCAATTCATAATCATAGCTTCTAGATTGTAGATTTAGCTCACCTAAACCTAAATGTTGTGTAAAAGCCAGCTTGGTGTTCACCCGTATGTGATATAAACATTGAACAGATGTAATAGCCAACAGGCGAAGGTCTTTGCTTACATCTATAGCAATCGTTGGCGTTGTATTGACAAAACATAATAATGGAAATTTATTTTGATACGAAATAAGAGTCTATATATTCGTGTCAAACATTAACCTAAATGAAAAACATACTATTTTTTGCTGGCGTACTATTCGCTTCAGCGTGCCAGGGTCAGAAGTACACAGGTGACACCTGGTCTAATGTGAAAACAAATGGCGGTACACTTACCGTTATCTATTACGAGCAGCCCGGATTAATTTATAAAGATGCTTCAGGTAAAATGAAAGGTGTCTGTGCAGACATCTTGGATGACTTTGCCAAATTTGTGCAGACAAAGTATGATAGGAAAGTAGAAATCAAGTATGCCGGACAAGAACAAGTATTTCCAATCTTCTTGGCCACCATGCAAAGCACACCTAATATTTTAGGGGTAACCAATGTAACCATCACTGAAGAGCGTAAAAAGATTTTAAAGTTTACGCCATCCTTTATGAATAACCCGGTAGTAATGCTCACCCACAGCGATGCACCGAATATAAATAGGGTAGATGAGATTGGTACCGCAATGAAGGATTACAGTGCAAAAGTAATTACGGGAAGCACGCACGTAAAGATCATAGAGAAGATTAAGAAAGAAAATGCTCCCGCATTAAAAGTAACGTATGCCAATTCCGGAGGCGAGATATTAAAAGGACTTTCAAGTGCTTCAAAATATTTTACCATATTAGATTTTACAGAATACTTAGATGCTACCCGCAGACAGCTTCCGGTGAAGAGACAAAATGTCAATTTTGGAGCGGCTGAAGAGTTGGCCTTTATCATGGCGAAGCAAACGGATTGGGATCAACCCTGGAATGAATTCATGACAAAGGAATATCGCAGCAGCGTGCGCTACCGCAAAATCATTGTTGAAAACCTGGGCCCGAGCTTTTTAGCGTTATTAAAATAGCATAGGTATAGGATTCTTCTCCCCATCATAGTCACTGACTTTGAGACTTTAATTGAGATGAATTAAACTGTGCATAGATTGAAGTCTATCCGCTTCGATCCACGTTTTGTGCATAGGTGAGACAGAACGATCCCATTTCATAACTCACCCCGCTATCAGCGGGATGAGTTACCTCAAATACAATGGAGCTACTGCGCCAAGCAGTGGCTCCATTGTATTTTCCATTGCGCGCACAGTCTATAAATGAAATTCACTTATCCTGACGCGCATCCTCTGTGAAAGTCGATAATGAGTTGCAGTCTTCATTCAATGCTCACAGAAGTGATCTGCAATCACTCTTATTAATAATCCTCATACCATTCAAATTTTTCCTTAACAATTTTCTCCTTCTCTTTCTTTACATGTTGTAGAAAAGCTTTCGCCATAGGCGAATGCCCCTTTCCTTTTAGCCAGATAAGTTGCCACACTGTTTTAATTGGTAAACCGGAAACAGGTATGATATGAAGATCCCCGTTATGTAATTCATTTTTAATTCCAATCAATGGCATGATGGAATATCCCAACCCAGCAAGCACCGCCTGTTTCACCGCTTCGTTGGACGTAAGTTCCATCTTTTTTATTGCCGGCACATGATTGCGTTCAATAAAATTCTCCATAGCCTGACGTGTGCCTGAACCTTTTTCCCGATAAATAAGAGGCAGCTCTTTAAAAATCTGTTTGGTAAATGGACCTTTCTTTAGTTTATGATCACGATTTCCAACGAGGTATAACTTATTCTGCAACAAATCAATTTTCTCCACATTTAGGGAAGACGGAATGATGGAAACCAAAGAAAAATCCACCGCGTTTTTATCCAGGCTTTCAATCACTTTGCTTTTATTCGTAACATCCATCACTAACTCTACCGCTTCATGTTGTTTCATAAAGGAAGAAAGAAAGTACGGCATCACGTAATTTCCGGTTGATACCACTGAAATTTTCAGTCGGCCGGTAAGGCGACCTTTGAAAGCATGCGTTTTGAAATCGATCATCGCCACCTGATTCAAAATGCTTTCTGAAGCCTCGGCAATTTCGCGTCCAAAATCAGTGATGTAGATTTTTCTTCCCACCATTTCCGTTAGCGGAATATCAAATTGATCCTGAAAATTTTTTAGCTGTATTGAAACCGCTGGCTGTGTGAGATGAAGTTCTTCAGCCGCCTTGGTAACACTTTGTGTTTGTACGATTTTCAAAAATACCTGAAGCTGGTTCAAGGTGTAGTTCATAGATGTTCATGATGGTTAGCATCATAACGACAAAAGAATAAAAGAGTAGTTAGGCGCATCTCATAGACAGCTTAAAATGGAATTAGAATCAAGTTAGAATACGCTAACGCGGATGCTTGCAGATTTGTATTCATATATCGATTAAGTGCGACTCGCAATCGGTTGAATAGTTTAATCATAAATATTATTTATGATTTTGATAAAAAAAATAAATAGTAAAATAAACTGGATTTGTTTCTACTTCGCATTCGAAAAGGCTGGCATTAAAAAATAACGCAGCGAATAGTTTTGTTTTCTAATGGATCTAAATATTGTATTTGAGTTTTGAAACCTTTGATTAAATATCCTGTACTTGTTTTTACGATTCTGTTGATAGGATACAATCAACTGTTTGCTCAATTGTATAGAGC
>JBDTTT010000139.1:0-13901 GCA_039930485.1 Chryseolinea sp. | reverse complement strand
AACGGCACGCCTTAAGCGCCAACGCAATTTAACGCCTGATGAAATTTATGATCAGGTTGTCGCCATTAAAGAGCAAGCTGAACTTTTCTTTAACAGACCACTTACTAACATTGTGTTTATGGGCATGGGCGAACCTTTGCTGAACTATGCCAATGTAGTATCGGCAATTGATAAGATTACTTCACAGAAAGGATTGAATATGGCTTCGAGGCGCATAACGGTTTCAACTGTTGGTGTCGCGAAGATGATTGAGAAAATGGCGGATGATAATGTAAAATTTAATCTGGCAGTGTCTCTCCATGCTGCAATCGATAAAACACGTTCATCCATCATGCCGATCAATGATACCAACTCGCTCAAGGAGCTGGGTAATGCACTTAAGTACTGGTATGAAAAGACCGGCCGAAAGGTAACGTATGAATATGTAGTGTGGAAAGGCATCAACGACAATGAAGAACATGCCCGCGCATTATTGAAGTTTTGTAAAATCATTCCTTCAAAAGTGAATCTCATCGAATACAATCCAATTGATGATGGAGAGTTTCAACAGGCTTCTGAGGAATCGTTGAATATGTACATGGAGATTTTGGAAAGCCAAGGGATAACGACACGCATTCGGAAAAGTCGTGGTAAGGATATTGATGCCGCTTGCGGACAGTTAGCCAATAAAACTTAATGGCAATTTCTTTCATCATAAGGCATCTATTATCCTGAAGTTTGATTTTTTAATGAACAATTTTACTCGTTCCATCTTTTTCATTGCCTTATTTCTATTAATGGGGGTAGCTGGCTTTTCGCAAAAGCATACACGAGGAATTGTGGTGGATTCCATTTCATTGAAGGTGCTTCCGGGAATTCACGTTCGTATAAAGCATAAGCCCGGTGGAACAACGACTAATACCCAAGGTGTTTTTATATTACCCACCGCTCCGGCAGATACGTTAGTGCTTACTTTCGTAGGATATAAAACACTTGAACTTCCACTCTTATTTGAAGAAGAAGATATTCTAATCCGCATGAGTGAAAAAGCAGTGCTGTTAGATGAGGTGACCATCACCGCGAATCGAATTCTTCCGAGCGAAATTTATCGAACCCAGCGAGCAATGCCCAAGTCCACTTTTTCAAAAGGTCAGGCCTTCTCATCGCCCATCGATTACTTTTCGAAATGGCAAAAGGAAAAAAGAAAGTTGGTAAAGTACATCAATGAAAATGATCGGATAAAAACGTATGTCGATGTAATTAATGATCAATTGCTGCGCGAAAGCATTATGGATGAACATGAACTTTCAGAAAATGCGTATTACAATTTGCTAGCAAAATTCAATGAGCAAAACAGGCTGTTGTCTTATTCAAAAGATCCGATTGAAATTGCAGATGCGTTGCAGGCATTTTTTCGGAAGAATGTGAAATAGTTTTTTGCCACGAAGTCACCAAGACACAAAGTTTCATGAAGATTTCAGGTTCGATTACATCGAAGCAATTCTTATCTTCGCATTGAAAAAAATAACTGAAGTATGTCTGATGAGCAACACTTTCAATCCTCAGAAAAAGTACGTGATTTTGTAATTGGCATGAGTGATGGGCTTACTGTCCCATTCGCATTAGCAGCAGGCCTGAGTGGCGCTGTAGATTCGACCGCTATCGTAATTACTGCCGGTCTTGCAGAAATCGCAGCGGGCTCTATTGCTATGGGATTGGGTGGATATCTTGCTGGTCGCACCGAAATTGAACATTATGATTCGGAAGAGAAGCGTGAATACGATGAGATTGTCAACAAACATGAAATTGAAATAGCAGAAACTAAAGAGATTTTTGCAGAGTATGGAATCAGTGAACATCTTCAGGAAACGATTGCCCGAGAAATGGCGAAGAACCCGAAGAAGTGGGTTGACTTTATGATGCGTTTTGAATTGGGCTTAGAACGACCAGATAAAAACCGCGCACATCAAAGTGCACTGGTAATTGGTGTGAGTTACATCATAGGAGGATTGATTCCATTAAGTGCTTACTTCTTTACTGAGTCTACACAACAAGGATTGATTTATTCTTCCATCATTACCTTCTTCTGCCTCATTACCTTTGGCTTGGTGAAAAGTAAATTAACCGGACAGCCTTTGTTTAAAGGAGCGTTGCGGGTTACCGTGGTTGGAGGCGCTGCAGCCGCAGCAGCATTCCTGATTGCAAAGTGGATTGCGTAGAGAGGTATGTATGTGTTTAGGTGTGTGGGTCTTTATGTTGTGTTGAATATCAGGTTTAACTGAAACTCCAAAATACTTGAACACCCAAACACGAATTACTTCTTACTCGCATTAAAAAGTTTTTCCTTCTCATCTTTCGTCAGGCTTTCATAACCACCATCGGAAATTTTGTCGAGGATAACATCGATCTCGTCTTGCGATACAGATGATTTTGTTGACGCTTTTTTAGGAGATGGTGTTTCTTTATTGCGATAGGTAACTTTTACTTTTGGTTTTGCAGTGAATAGTCTTTTGAACCAGTCAAGGGTGGCTGTAATCCAACTCCCTAAATTAACTCCTGATTGCAGTTGTTTGATATAGACAAAGCCTATCAGTGCCCCACCTAAATGCGCAATATTGCCACCTGCATTATCTCCCGCAGAAAATAGAAATGAAACGATAATATAAAATCCAGCAATGTATTTTGCTTTTATAGGCCCTAAAAAAAGCAAGTAGAAAGTGTAATCTGGTAATAGCACGGCCACGGCTGTCATTACTGCAAATACAGAAGCGGAAGCTCCAACTAAATTGCTTGGTTGATTAATGAAATAAGGTATCGTATTATAAAGAAGAAGGTAAAGAACACCTCCACTTAATCCACCTAATATATAAACTGCAATTAGCTTATCAGAGCCCAGATATTCAACAAACACTTTTGCAAACCAATAGAATCCAAGCATGTTGAAAAGAATGTGAGCGATCCCAATTTGGTCACGATCCAATGGGCCACTGCCATAGTGAAAACCGTGAGCGAAAAAATAGGTTATAAAACTCCAGGGCCGTTGAACCAATACTTCCAATTGAGAAGGCAAAGTAAACTGGTCGTAGACTACTTGAAAGATTGCCTGTGTTTGTGAAATTTTAGCGACAACAAAAAGGGCACCCATGGCAATAAAAATTACCACGTTGATAATGATCAACTGAATGTGTGCATTGTTATGTCGCTGAAAAGCGTTCTTAAATTCGTCAAGCATACTCTAAACCAATCTCCTAATTAATCTACGCCTCTAAATTTCCAGACTTGCATTATAATAATGGCTGTTACGATGCCACCTAAGTGAGTAAAGTGAGCTGTCTGATCTCCAGGAACATTTCTAAAGCCCATTAATATTGCACTTATCCCCAAAAACATAACCAAGTATATAGCCTTTACTTTAAAAAGGAACATTAATCGAATTTCCATATTCGGAAAGGTAACTCCAAAAGCAGTAAGAACTCCATATACTGCACCAGAAGCTCCCATCATAACATCAAACCTACCTAGTCCGAAAAATAAATCCGAGAATACGTTAAAAATGCCTGCCCCGAGACCACAGATGATATAAAATAACAGGAACTTTTTTGTTCCCCATAATTCTTCAAGCATGGACCCAAAAAAAGCAAGAGCCAACATGTTAAATAATATGTGTAGGAAATCATTACTGCTATGCACAAACATGTATGTGAATAGCTGGTAAGGTCTAAAGTTGGGAGTGCGTACATTCCAAAGGGAGAGGTATTCTGCTATGGGTAATGTCGAAACGATCTTTTGTGTAAAAAAGATGAGCACATTAACAATGATCAAATTTTTTACAAGCGGGCTGAGTCTAAACATAGTTTCAATTTAATCTTATAGTCTATCGAAAGTAACTTTCTATTTTATTCAGTTCAAAAATAAAAAATGTGGGCTTGCCATCTGGTGAGTAGTTTGGTGTTTTGCACGCAAACAAACGGCCTGTCAGCGCATGCATTTCTTCACGTTCTAAACGTTGTCCGGTTTTAATGGATGCCCGCTTCGCCAGCGATCGCGCCAGGTTTTCGGTAATCGGCAGGGCCAGTTCACTTTGATTGATCTTGAATTGCTCGATCAAGCCCTCAAACAATTCTTTTTCCTGTCCGCTGGGAATATTGGCTGGTACACCATTAACCGCCAGAGTGTTTTTTCCAAACACTTCAATTCGAAAACCCAATGCTTCAATCTCCTGCTGCATCTCCAACACCAACGCAAAATCAGATGCACTAAAGGTAATGGCTTGCGGAAATAAACTTTGCTGGCTTTCGGCCGATTTATGTTTGAGTTGATCTGAAAACTTTTCAAATAAAATTCGCTCGTGAGCTGCCTGCTGATCGATAATCATCATCCCTGCTTTCACTTGTTTAACGATAAAACGAAGATGCAGTTGGATTAATGTTTTTTCCTCTACGGGAGTTTGAAGTTCTTCGGGTTGATTCACAGCACTTTCGAAACGAAGCGTTTGCACGGGTTCATCTCTGCGTTGTTGCATTAACTTACTCTCCTCGTTTCCACCAAAAAGTTTTTCCCAGTTTTCAAGGTTGCTGCGATTTACGGAACTACTGAAGCGTTCATCAAAATACGCTTCGTTCGATTGAGCAGTTGCATTGCTCAATTTGCTGATCATGTTGACATCCGAATTAAAATCGATGCCGGGTGTGAGATTATGAGAACCAATCGCTTGTCGCACAGCCGAGCGCACAACGGCATACACTGCACGTTCATCATCAAACTTAATTTCTGTTTTGGTAGGATGAACGTTCACGTCAATATGTTTGGGATCGATCTCGATGAAGAGAACATAAAAAGGAAAGCTGTTGTCAGTCAATAGACCTTCAAACGCATTCATTACCGCATGGTTTAAGTAATTGCTACGAATGAATCGTTTATTTACAAACAGAAATTGTTCACCACGGGTTTTTCGTGCAAAATCGGGTTTGCCTACATATCCGGTTACACGAACAAATTCGGTTTCTTCCTGGCAAGGCGCCAATTGGTTTTGGTAGGTCTTGCCAAATAAATTAACAATGCGCTGACTTAGCTTGGCTTCGGGTAATTCGTATATCAACTCATCACCCTGAACAAATGAAAATGAAATATCAGGATGCGCCAGAGCGAGCCTATGAAACTCATCCAGAATATGCCGAAGTTCTACCGGATTTGATTTGAGGAAATTTCTTCGTGCCGGAATATTGAAAAAAAGATTTTTGATGCTGATGCTGGTTCCTTTTTCACAGGCAATCAATTCTTGCTTCTTTACTTCTGATCCTTCTACCACCAACAACGTTCCTAACTCTTCATCCGCCAGACGCGTTTTCATTTCCATTTGGGCAACCGCAGCAATGGAAGCAAGCGCTTCTCCGCGAAAGCCCATGGTATGTAACGTAAATAAATCTTCGGCCTTGCGAATTTTAGAAGTAGCATGGCGTTCTAAACTCATTCGAGCATCCGTCTGCGACATGCCATGACCATTATCGATGATTTGTAATAACGTTTTGCCGGCATCTTTTACGATGAGCATAATACTTTGGGCACCGGCATCAATGGAATTTTCAATCAACTCTTTTACAGCCGAAGCCGGACGTTGAACGACCTCTCCAGCGGCAATCTGGTTGGCAATGGCATCGGGTAATAGCTGAATAATATCGGGCATGTGTGGAACTACAATAAACAAAGATGCAAAGGTGATAATTACTGCCTGATTTTTCTGCATTTTAAATGGAGATAAACAGAAGTAAAAAGGTGAAGAACTCTATAATTCATCCTTCCATTTTGCCGTTAAGCCATTAGGTTTCAGGGGATTTAATAATAAGCCGTAACTTCGTCCGCAAAGTGGGTTGATTAAAATCCAAACTACAGAATAAAAGAGTGCTGATGAGAAAAGTTTTTTTGTGTTTTATAATCGGAATAAGTGTAAGTGATGTGGTTTCTGCGCAAACCGATAAAAATCATTGGGTCGATAGTGTTTTTAATACCTTAAGTCTGAACGAGCGCATCGGTCAGATGTTTATGATGACACTTTCTTCTAAAGATGACGCATCGGTTAGTAGGGAAATTGAAAACGAAATAGAAAGTCGCAGAATTGGAGGCATAATATTTACACAAGGCTCTCTGATGAAGCAGGCACAACTGACCAATCGGTTTCAGCGAGCAGCTGAAATTCCACTGCTCATCGCACAGGATGAAGAATGGGGACTAGGCATGAGCCTCGATAGTACCATTCAATTTCCGAGGGCATTGGTTTTAGGTGCCATCCGGGATAACAAGATGATTTATACTTTAGGTGAGGAGATTGCTCGTCAGATGAGAATCATGGGTATTCATATCAACTTTGCCCCGGTGGCAGATGTAAATAATAATCCACAAAATCCCATTATCAGTTATAGATCGTATGGAGAAAACATGTTAAATGTAGCATCTAAAGCAGTTGCTTTTATGGAAGGTATGCAAGATCACGGGGTATTAGCATGTGCTAAACACTTTCCGATAAAAGGTCTTACGGTCACTGATGTTCAGAAAGGTTTACCTATTCTTCAGACCAATGTTGATAGTGTTCAATCGTATCCATATCAAAAACTTTTTGAAAAGAATATATCAGGCGTATTGTTGGCTCCGGCCGACTTCCCATTGTTTTATGAAAACAAAAGTCTGATTCGTAAAAATCAATTCAACTCCTCTAAACTTTCGTCTTTATTTACAGGTGATTGGCTTCGGAAGAAATTCAATTATGGAGGATTGGTTTTTGTTGACATTCAAAACATACAAAGCCTTACCGAAAAGTATAGAGCCGGAGAAGCAGAGACTTTTGCCTTTCAGGCGGGCAATGATGTATTGATGAATCCGAAAGATGTAGGAGCAGCCATTCGTAAAATCAAAAAGTTAATTCAGCGTGATAAGCATGACAAAAGGTATGAAGAACAATTAGCTGTATCTGTAAAAAAAATACTGGCGGCTAAGTATGATGCCGGGTTAGTTCGCAAGCCAATAATCAATACCGATAATCTTGTAGCGCGATTAAACTCGCCAGCTGCTAATGTTCTAAATCAAAAATTGTATGCATCAGCAGTAACTATAATTCATAATGATCGTGGCATTCTCCCTTTAAAAACGCTGGAAGGAAAACATGTTGCTTACATTACCAGTGATGGCAATGCACCGAATAATGAATTCTATCATTATCTGAGTAAATATCGGGATATCGCCTACTTTACTGTTGATGCTAAAACGGATTGGGTTGAGTTGACTGACGCATTGAATGATCAGGAGATTATTATTGTTGGAATATTTCCGCAGACACCTCAATTAGTAGTAGAGAAACTCCATGCAGCACTCAAACAACTCCGGCCAACTCGTGAAATCATCGCATGCGATTTTGGTAATGAAACTTTTTTAAAATCAGCAGATGAATATTCTACATTATTAACAGGCTATGTCAACAGCAGTGAGACATTGCAGATTGTTCCGCAGATTATTTTTGGAGGATTGAATGCAAATGGTGTTTTGCCCTTTACTGCCTCAGCAACCTGTGAGGAAGGAATAGGTATTGAAACAAAAGGCATAAACCGACTCTCTTATTCCATACCTGAAGATGCGGGCATGGATAGCAAAGTCCTGAAAAAAATTGAAACCATTGCACAGGAAGCACTCGCGCTTAAAGCAACTCCGGGTTGCAATGTAATCGTAGCGCGTAATGGAAAAGTTATCTATGAAAGATCATTCGGCTATCTGGATTATGAAAATAAGATCCCCGTTACGGATGAGACCCTTTACGATCTCGCATCCCTGACAAAAGTTTCGGCTACGCTTCAGGCAGTAATGTTCATGTATGAAAGAGGTATGATTGATATTCATAAAAAAATATCTGTCTACCTTCCTGAACTGCTAAATACCAATAAGAAAGACATTACCATCTATGATATACTCACGCATCAGGCGGGCTTAACTCCGTTTGTTCCGATGTGGAATTCAACCGTTAAAGACAATGTGTTTCTGCCTGAATATTACAGTCGTATTCAAAATGAACACTATTCGCTTCAGGTTTCTGATAGCTTGTTTGCTTCTTCTGTAATCCAGGATTCCATTTGGTTTTGGATAGGTAAGTCGAAAATGATAGAGAAACCCATTCGCACAGCTTATCCATATCGATACAGTGATCTTGGTTTTATGATGCTCAAACAATTGGCAGAAAAAATATTAAACCAACCCATTACTGATTTTCTTCAACAAAATTTATATGAACCACTGGGGGCCAGCACAACGGGCTTCTTGCCATTAACACATTTTCCGAAAGAAAGAATAGCACCAACGGAGCGTGATACAATTTTTAGAAAATCATTAGTTCTTGGAACTGTTCACGATGAGCGTGCCGCAATGATGGGAGGCATCAGTGGGCATGCAGGTTTGTTCAGCTCAGGCAGTGACTTGCTTAAGCTCGGACAAATGTTATTGCAGGAAGGAAGCTATGGTGGAACGCGATACTATAAACCCGAAACCGTTCAGCTTTTCGCAAACAGGCAATTTGAAAAGGGTAGACGAGGATTGGGGTGGGATAAGCCCATTCAAGGCGATTGGAATAGTCCTACATCGCTAAAAGCCTCACATCGTACCTTTGGACACACGGGTTTTACAGGAACTTGTCTTTGGATTGATCCGGAGTTCAATCTTGTTTATATTTTTGTATCAAATCGGGTATTTCCGGATCGAAGCAATAAACTTAATCAGGTCAATATCCGTTCTCGCATACAAGATGTGATTTACGAATCCATCTTTGAGTATTGTAAAAGTGGGGAACAGCCCCTGGTGAAGCAATAAAAAGGGAAGTTTGTACGTCTACGAACATGCGGCCCATCGCCAGTAGTTTGTTACCGACAAAAATTAAAATCTAAGCCACCATGAACATTGGAATTGTCTGTTACCCAACCTTTGGAGGAAGCGGTGTTGTTGCCACAGAGCTCGGCAAGGCGCTTGCCAAGGAAGGTCATAAAGTTCATTTCATTACGTACTCGCAACCCCATCGGCTGGACTTCTTAAATGAAAATTTGTTTTATCATGAAGTGTCTATTCAATCGTATCCGTTGTTTGAATATCCTCCTTATGAATTAGCACTGGCCAGTAAAATGGTGAGTGTCGTAAAGAATGAGAAGTTGGATTTGCTCCACGTACATTATGCAATACCTCATGCATCTGCCGCCTATATGGCTAAGCAAATTCTAAAGACACACAACATTAGAATTCCGGTGGTAACAACGTTGCACGGAACGGATATTACGCTGGTGGGCAAAGATGCTTCTTACGAACCGGTTGTTACATTTAGTATTAATCAATCAGATGGTGTTACAGCAGTATCAGAAGATTTGAGAAAAGAAACCTTTCATTCATTCAAAATCACAAATGAGATTGAAGTGATTCCAAACTTCATCGATTTAGAGAAATTCAAAAAGCAAAAGAAAGATCATTTCAAAAAAGCCATTTGTCCGAATGGAGAAATGCTAATTGTTCACACATCAAATTTCCGTAAAGTAAAAAGGATTGATGATGTCATTAGAATATTCAACAACATACACAGTGTGCTTCCATCGAAACTTTTAATGATTGGTGACGGACCTGAGCGTACAAAAGCAGAAACGATGTGTCGCGAGATGAACATTTGTGATGATGTTCGCTTCCTTGGAAAATTAGAAGCGGTTGAAGAAGTGCTTTCCGTAGCCGATCTTTTTCTAATGCCTTCTGAAAAGGAAAGTTTTGGATTGGCAGCGTTGGAAGCCATGGCGTGCGAAGTTCCAGTTATATCATCAAACACGGGTGGTATTCCAGAATTGAACGTTCACGGTGTTACAGGTTTTATGAGCAATGTTGGCGATGTAGAAGACATGACAAAAAATGCATTGTATATTCTGGATAAAGATCATCTTCCACACTTTAAAGAAAACGCATTAAAGCGCGCACAAGAATTTGACATCACGCAGATTTTGCCTCTTTATGAAGCGTACTATCAAAGGGTAATGGAGAAAACATCTGCGAAAGCGATGATGTGAAAAGAATTTAGGAGTTAGAATTTAGAATATAGAAGCTGACTGATAATCAGGTAATTAAAGATTCGTGCATTCGTGGCTATTTTAAGATTAGCCTAGTTGCCACGAATGCACGAATAATTTTCCAATAGAATGTAGTTATAAATTCAAAAGCCGCTGAGAGAATATCCCAGACGGCTTTTTATTTTTAGGTTAATGAGACGATGTTAGAGTAAGTAATCAAGCCTATGGCTGTATTACTATTAACGATTAACAGATAACTAGATTCTATTCGGCTTCTCCATTTTCTTAGCTTCCTTCTTCGCATACGTAGGGCACGTGTGGAAAGAGCAAGATGAAAGTGCGAAGGCTACTAAGATTAAAACGACTGTAGACTTTTTCATGAGTTGGTTGTTTTTGTTGATACAAATGTATCGGGCAATTCCCTTTTGGCATTTTGGATTTTATGCCATTTCTTACACGTAAGCCTAAACTTTCTGAAAATTAAATTTTGAACACGAAACAGAATTGAGAAATTAATGGTTTAGATAGCATTCCACCCTCAACACCATGATCGGATATCGATTTTCAAAATATACACCACCACCTGACGAAGCGAAAAGTGACTTTGAGAAGTTGCTGAAAATCTTCATGCAACTGATCTTAATCACAGCCGGAAACGTTGCAGAAACGCTACAATGGCTTACCGAGCTTGACAGACAGTATGGCCTAACGAATCCCAATTATGGTATAGGTGACTTCATTGAAGACCTGAAGCGCAATGGATATATTACTGATGAAGGTCCAAAGGGTGAGTTTAAGTTAAACGCGAAGAGTGAACAGAATTTACGACAGTCTGCACTCGAAGAGATCTTCGGAAAGCTGAAAAAGTCAAAAAGAGGTGAACATAATACATCACATAGCGGGCAAGGGGATGAGCAAACCACCGAAAGACGCGACTATCAGTTCGGTGATACCCTCGATCAAATCTCGGTTACTGACTCTTTGAGAAATGCCCAGATCAATCACGGTCTCGATAATTTCTTTATGACTGAGGAGGATCTTGAAGTAATGGAGAGCGAATTCAAAACGCAAACCTCTACCGTTTTGATGATTGATATTTCGCACTCTATGATATTATATGGTGAGGATCGTATTACACCGGCAAAAAAGGTAGCGATGGCTTTGGCCGAACTCATCACCAAAAAATACCCGAAGGATACATTAGACATTTTAGTATTCGGTGACGATGCCTGGCAGATTGAAATTAAAGACTTGCCCTATCTTCAAGTCGGACCTTATCATACTAACACAGTTGCAGGGCTAGAGTTAGCGATGGATATTCTTCGCAGACGAAAAAATAACAACAAACAAATTTTCATGATTACGGATGGCAAGCCGACTTGCATCAAACAAGGGATCAAGTATTACAAAAATGCTTTCGGACTTGATCCAAAAATTTTATCCAAGACATTGAATCTTGCCGGTCAATTAAGAAAGATAAAAATACCTGTTACTACTTTTATGATTGCCACAGATCCATACCTGAAAACTTTTGTGCGCGATTTTACAAAGGCCAATAATGGCAACGCTTACTATAGCAACCTGGAAGGATTAGGTAATCTGGTGTTTGAAGATTTTAAGAGAAACAGAAGAAAGAATTTATAACGATTTTCTCACCGAGTAAATCATCTACGAAAACCCAAAACAATAATGACGCTTACGAACATAAAGACATTAGGTGAACTGAAGAAGTCTGGTTACACATCCAGATCAACGAAAGAAGAACTTCGAGAAAACCTGATCAAAAAGTTGACAAACAAAGAAACAGTCTTCGCAGGAATTTGGGGATATGAAGAAACCGTCATTCCGGATTTAGAGCGCGCCATTCTTGCGGGTCATGATATTAATCTTCTTGGTTTGCGTGGTCAGGCTAAAACACGATTGGCCAGGTTGATGGTGAATTTGTTGGATGAATATATTCCAATAATTGAAGGCTCAGAATTAAATGATGATCCACTCAGTCCGATTTCAAGATTTGGAATTGATAAGATAAAAGAGCTTAGTGATAATACACCGATTACATGGATGCATCGCGATGAGCGCTATTCAGAAAAACTGGCTACACCCGATGTGTCCATTGCCGATTTGATTGGAGATGTTGATCCTATAAAAGCAGCAACACTTAAACTTCCCTATTCAGATGAACGTGTTATTCACTTTGGCTTAATTCCAAGATCGAACAGAAGCATTTTCGTGATTAATGAATTGCCTGATTTGCAAGCGCGAATTCAAGTAGCGCTCTTTAATATTTTACAGGAAGGTGATATTCAGATTCGCGGCTTCAAAATCAGAATGCCTCTGGATATTCAATTTGTATTTACGGCCAATCCGGAAGACTATACCAATCGTGGTAGTATTGTTACACCTTTAAAGGATCGTATTGATAGTCAAATTATAACGCATTACCCTAAGACATTAGATATAGGTAAGCGCATCACGCAGCAGGAAGCAAGACTGAATGATGCTCAACGGTCAATGGTAAGTGTAAATGAAATTGCAAAGGATCTTATTGAGCAAGTTGCTTTCGAAGCACGCAAAAGTGAATACGTAGATGCAAAGAGTGGAGTCTCTGCGCGTCTCACCATTTCTGCTTATGAAAATTTGGTTGCAGCTGCTGAGCGCAGAAGCATCATGAATCGTGAAAAGACAACCAATATTCGAGTAACGGATTTTGTTGGAATTATTCCTTCAATAACTGGAAAGGTAGAGTTAGTTTATGAAGGTGAGCAAGAAGGTCCCGGCATTGTAGCGCAAAACTTAGTAGGAAAAGCACTGCGAACACAGTTTGTAAATTATTTCCCCGATCCGGATAAATACAGAAAGCAAAAAGAGAAAAGCCCTTATAAAAAAATTACGGATTGGTTTGGTGATGGAAACACCATCGACTTGTTGCATGATATGTCACAGCAGGATTTTGAGAAATCAATCAAGTCTGTTCCTGGATTGTCAGATCTGATTAATGAATTTCATAGAGACAAGGATCAAACGACTAAACTCTTCATGATGGAATTTGCCCTGCATGGATTAGCTGAATATAGTTTGATCAGCAAACATAATTTATCTGCTGGTCTTCAATTCAAAGATTTGCTCAGTTCCATGTTTACATTACCTAAGCCAGGTGAAGAAGACGATGATGACGATGATGATGAAGTAGCGAGGGGAAAGTATTAGGTTCAGGTTAACGGTTATCAGTGAATGGTAATCAGTAACAATAGTGAACAAGCTACAAGCATCATTCGCGTACAATCCGCAGCAAGTGCAGCAACTCCGAAAATTAGTTTCGGCAGGAGAGGGATTAACGCTGGAGTTTAAACGCAAGACTGCCTATCCCGAGAAAATTGTTCGTGAAATGATTGCGTTTGCCAATACAAAAGGAGGCATTCTTCTACTGGGCATTGGCGATGACGGAACCATCCCAGGTTTGAAACATCCGGAAGAGGAAGTACATGTGATGAATTTAGCACTGAAGAAAGTAAAGCCTGCATTGGAGTACATCGAAACATTTATCCCCATTGGAAATTCGCGCACGGTTATTCAATATGAAATTATCGAGAGTGAAAGGAAGCCGCATTACTTTGCAAATGGAGAAGTGAGTAAAGAATCGTTTGTTCGGGTTGAAGATAAAAGCATTAAGGCAAGTCGTGAGGTAAGAGAAATCATCCGAAGAGAAGAAAGACATCAAATTTTGGTACGCTGAACATGAAAAGTTCCTGATGGAATATCTCGATAAAAATACTTCGATTACGTTGGTGGAATTTGTCGCGCTAAGCGGACTGAAAAAATTTTACGCATCAAAGAAATTAGTCATTTTAGTACTCG
>JBDTTT010000138.1:0-14350 GCA_039930485.1 Chryseolinea sp. | reverse complement strand
GCGTAACTCCGTCAACCAATCTATATTTTGTACAGGACAAAGTTGTATTTTATCAAGTGGAGGAGATGTCTAACACAGTGGAAACAAGACGCAGCGTCCCCGAGGCGGGAGACGCTGCTTTGACATGATCTTCATCTTAGTAATTAGCAAAGTTGTATTTTGGCATCATACAGAACAGTCAATTCTTTTGTTTGACAAAAGCGAAGTACATTCAAAGCCCATCAAACATGAACGAACATATCTACATCATCGGATCAGGTGCGGTTGGGAAAGTATTGGCGGTTGCGCTTCAGCGTTCAGGTAAAAAGGTAACGATCATTCGCGGAAGCGTTGATGATCAATCGAAGCACATCGAAAGAATACACGTTGAGTTGGAAAATAAAACAAAACAGGAAGCAGAGATTGAAGTCAATACCTTAAGTAATTTTTCAGAGTTGAAAGGCATTATCGTGCTTACAAACAAATCGTATGGCAATAGAGCATTGGCCAATGCGCTTAAAGAAAAAGTAAAGCATTCACCCCTTGTTATTTTGCAGAATGGATTAGGAGTCGAACAACCTTTTATTGATGCCCATTTTCCTGAAATCTACCGATGCGTTCTTTTTGTCACGAGTCAAACCATTGGAGAAAACATGCTGCGGTTTAAACCCGTGTCGGTTTCACCAATTGGAATAATAGAAGGTAATGCTGTCAAATTGAATTTAATTGTAGAACAACTCAACAGTCCTGAGTTTACATTCAGAGCTGAGCACAACATTCAAACCATCATCTGGAAGAAAGCCATTGTGAATTGTGTGTTTAATTCCATTTGTCCACTGCTCGAAACAGACAATGGAATATTCCACCGCGATGAAAATGTTCTGGCTATTGCCAAAAGAGTAATTGAAGAATGTATTACTATCTCAAGCGCAAAAGGAATTAAGCTGGATGCAAAAGAAGTAATTGAAAGTCTGCTGCTGATTAGCAAATCTTCGGATGGGCAGTTGATATCGACCTTGCAAGACATTCGAAACAAAAGGCAAACGGAGATCGATACATTGAATTTTGAAATTGTGAGGATTGCTCACACGTTGGGAAAAGAAGACCTTGTAAAGGAAACGAAACTGCTGGGTGAACTGGTGAAGTTGAAATCGGAGTTGCATAGATAACAAACATAAGTTGTATTTTAGAAATTCAATTCATAGTAAAACTTGAAATAAACCAGATGAAAGCGATCCCCTTTATATTCCCTCTAATGCTCTGCTTTTTTTCCTCTCATAATCCGGCACTACCTAACGATATTGAAAGCGCCATTCGAGCCTCTGACTTTGTAGGTTTTGTAGTGTTTGACAATAACGAAAGCACAGATGATTATGCAGTACTGCACGTAGTGGAAAGTTTTAAAGGCGATGAAAAGGATTTGACTCTTAAAGAAAGTAAAATGAAATTTGAAGCGGATTTGGAGTACTTATTAATTGCTAACAAAACTGGGTCAGTTATAAAGGAGATTACCTATTCCATTACTATAGTTGGAGACCTAAGTGATGCTTCCCTGGATATTTTAAACAATCTTGAATGTTACAATGAAGCATCGAAAAAAAAATATGAAAAGAGTATTTGCCACCGCAATTTAGATCCTGTCTGTGGCTGTGATAATAAGACGTACGGCAATCTTTGCGAATTGTCAAAAGCTGGAATTATGAAATTCAAGCCAGGAAGATGTCAATAAAGATGGAAACTCAACTGACACAAGTCTCTCAATGTTGGTTTGAGTGAAGGCGAGACTTGTGTCTACGCTACTTCTCTCAACTTGTATTTTCTACTTCCCCGGATACTTTTTCTTCACATAGGATACCGTATTGGCAATGAGTTTTTCTAAGATCCTTATATCGATATCTTCCAGCTTCTTAACATAGAGACAGCCTTTGGTAGCTTTGTACTTGCCTAGTTTTTCCATTAAATCGGGATGGTCAGACATGCTCATCAAATAAACTGTGATGGCAGGTTTTCGCGGTGAGAAACCTGTGAGGCACGAAAAACCTTCATGACCACTTTCATACTTGTAGTAATATTGTCCGAACCCAACAATGGAAGGACCCCACATTTTAGGTTCCGACTTTGTGATTTTTTTCATCACTTTGATGAGTGTATTGCAATCATCACGAACGCTTTCGCTGGCAAGTTTATCCAGGAAACTTTCTACCGTTACTTCGGTGGGCTTTGTTTTTTGTTTGGCCATGGCTTGGAGGCTTTTTCAAGAATGAAGATAATTATTTGTTGTGATACTTCACTCTTGATTAGTATTGCTTTATCTTCAGTATGTGCGGATAAAATTCTATCGCTTCAATGCCTTGCGCCTCGAGGACGCTGCGTAACTCCTTCAACCATTCTATAGATTTGATAACTGAACACGCTGTTGTTCATAAGTGAACGATCTCATTTCTATGTATGAGAAATCAGTACGCTAGCCAACAATTAAAAGTGGTATAGTCATTGCGCACCCCTCTTGAGAAATTAATGCTCTATATGAAATTATGGATAAGTGTATTGTTGCTGTGTTTGTTCACCATGGCACAAGGTCAAACTTCTGGTCAACTCAATATTGGTCGTGTAGAGAAGCTGAATTCGTCAATACTAAAAGAAGAAAGAAAAATCTGGATCTATAGTCCTTCTTATGATCGGCCGCAAAATGCAAACACTGAACGTTATCCAGTTTTATACCTGCTGGATGCCGAAGAGCATTTTTATGCAACCGTGGGAATGATCAAACAAATGCGAGGACGGTGGCCAGAGATGATTGTGGTGGGCATTACCAATACCAGTCGCAGCAGAGACTTAACACCAACATCAAAAAATGCAAAAGGTATTGCAGATGCCAATACCGGAGGTGGTGATCAATTCATGAACTTTATTGAAAAAGAATTAATGCCTCACATCGATTCGTTATATCCAAGCGCACCATATCGGATTTTTAGTGGCCATTCATTAGGAGGATTAACGGTTGTACATACCTTGCTCAACAAGCCTGATCTTTTTAATGCCTACATCGCCATCGATCCTAGTTTATGGTGGAACAACCAGAGCCTGGTGCAGCAGGCAAAGCACGATTTCGCCACGAAGAAATTTACGAACAGATCGTTGTTTGTAGCGCGTGCGAAAAACATGCCACCCAAAATGGATACACTCGCTGTACTAAAAGACAACACACAATACACCATGCTCTATCGTTCCGTCACAGAATTTGTAAATGACTTACGAAACGAAAAGTATCATGAACTGCGATGGAGCACAAAGTTTTATCCTGAAGAAAGCCACGGCACCGTTCAATTGAATGGACAATATGATGCGCTCAAATTTCTGTTCAGCTACTACCAGTTCAGAACCTCCTTGCTGGAGTTCAACCCCAATCTGAATATTGATTCAGTATTGACAGCACACTTCAAAAACATTTCCCAGAAGCTGGGTTACAAGGTTGTTCCCTCTCAAGACTTAGTAAACAATTTAGGGTACACCTGCATGAGTCTGCAGAAATGGAGCAAGGCTGAATTCTTTTTCAAGCTAAACATTGAAAACTACCCACAAGATGCGAACGGCTACGATAGTATGGGCGACTATTATGAAGCTGTCAATAATCCGAAAGCCGCCATTGAAAATTTCACTAAGGCATTAACACTTGGAAATGATGCAGATACAAAAAGGAAATTGGAGTTGTTGAAGACTAAAAGGTAAGAACTGCCGGAGAATTCAAACGCAGTTCCCCGCAGATTTCGCAGATCGAATACACGCGGATTGCGCAGATTAATACTGAGCACGGATGTTAAGGTGTATTTTAATTTGTGCTTTCTAATCCATGATATTTCTAAGCAGGCAATCGACAGTTTGCAGTCATAGATCTGTGAAATCTGCGTGCCTCTTAATCTGCGAAATCTGCGGGAAAATAAACTAATCCACTTTCATCATTTTAAACTCATCATCGCTGATAGCAGTATTCAGTATTACTTCTTTCACCATAATGGTAAGTATGGTCTGGTCACCAACTTTACTTATTTGTTTAAAAGGTATGTTTAAGCCTTCTACATTTTTATACTCTGAAAAATACGTGTGAAGCAATGCGCCTTGTAGCTCTGCATTTTTAGCGATAGCTGTTTTTAAATATAATGCATGGGTAACAGCATCAAAGTAATAATTTTCAATTTGTCCGCTGTTCTTCAGCAAGCTTACTTTATAATAGATTTTGTTTTCAAGCGTATCGATGCCTTCCAGTTTTACCTGGTGACCTTTTGCTTTATAATCAATGAACGGATTTTCCAGTTCAACATCGGCCTCGTTGGCCATGGCCTGTGCGGCCTTGCCTTCGAGTAAGGTAGGCTTCGTTTCATTTTTAAAGGCATCGATCATCCAGCCTTTCGTTCCATCATAACCTTGCGCATAATATTTTCCATTGAACGGTACAACGAACTTGTACAGGTTCGGGGCTTTCGCATACGTGGTGAAGGGAAAGACAATACCGCCATAATCATATTCACCCTTACTTACAATGGTTTTTACTTTCTTCCATTTCTTCTCACCCCCAATGAAGTGGATGTAGTCATGAATAATTTGATCCGCATTTTGTGCCGGGGCGAAAGAAGGGACAAACAAAAGGAAGGAGAGGAGCAGTGCGCGCATAGTATTATTTTAAAAGGCTGCAAATTACTACATCTTTTCGAAGTGAGAGCCTGTTCGTTTTGCTGGTTTCCCGATCGCCTAATCAATATTTTTCCTAATTATCAAAGTTGTATTTTAGCAGCGGCCAGATTGAATTGGCCACCAGGCTAGAGATGGTACTTTTGGATAATCATAAAAAATTCAGCAATGAAAAAACTTTTACTCATTTTTCTTTTACTGCCGGCATTGGCTGCATTTTCTCAAACAGACTCGTCAATTGTAAAATTTAAAAACCCCTCTGGTGTATCGACACCAAAAGGATATTCACATGCAGCGATTGTTGATTTAGGAAACTGTCAAATGATTATCCTGTCGGGACAAGTTCCGCTTGATAGCAAAGGTAACTTAGTGGGAAAAGATGATCTTGCTAAACAGACGGAGCAGGTTTTTTTAAATATTCAAAGCATTGTTTCCGAGCTTGGGGGCACTATGGATAATGTAATCAAATTGGGGTTCTATATGGTGGATGCCCGGCAAGTTCAAACCGTGAGAGACATTCGAAACAAATTTATTAATCTTAAAAACCCACCTGCCAGTACTTTAGTTGAAGTGAGGAAACTCTTCAGAGAGGATATACTGATCGAAATTGAAGCGACTGCAATAATTCCTAAAAAGTAATTTTTGTCGCAGTATTTGTCTCCCGTCCTGGGGCCTAATCTTCTATATTGTTCTTTGCGATAAAAGTTTACAGCTCAAGAAATCTTTTGTTTATATCGCTTTTTAAAATCAGTTGGATTTTCTCCTGTTACTTTTTTAAATAGTTTATTAAAGTAGGAGAGGCTTTCAAATCCCACGGCATAACAAGCCTCGGAAATACTTTTGTCCTGAATCAAATAATTTTTCGCGTGGTTAATCCGGTATTGATTTACAAAATCAGTAAACGTCATTTTGGTTTGCTTTTTAAAATACCGGCAGAAAGCTGCTGTGGTGAGATGCACCTGGTCTGCTATTTCATTCACATTGGGCTTCTCATTGAAATGTTTGTCGATGTACTGATACACCGTTCCCATTCTTACTTTATCATTCAAGAAAAATTTAAAGCTGATGTTTTCATCATTCAATACTTCCACCTCGTTGGATTCTGCGAGACATTGAAATATTTCGATTAGCGCCCAGAGTTGTTCGAAATGATTGAGCGAGAACATTTCGCGAAGACGGGAAGCCACTATCTCCTTTGTCTTTCCCGAAAAGGACAACCCAAAGCCAGCACGGCCAAATAGTTTTTCAATAGATGAAAATTCAGGCGTTACCTGGATGGCATCTCCCAGAAAATTTTCCTTTAGCTGAACTACAATTTGTTTGTATTCGGTCTGTAGGCCGTAGTCAAAATTCAAATGGGGTACGTTAGAACCGATCAGAATCAAATCGCTCCCAACATAACTGGAGATATGTCGTCCAACATGTCGTATACCCGTTGACGCTTCCACGAAGGCCAATTCAAATTCAGGATGGTAATGCCACATGAAGTAGTTCCTGAAACTCGGGGTAAAAATCCGGAAAGACTTACCCTTCTCGATAATGACTTCTTCCCTGATAATTTTCATACGCTCACAATTCTTGTTTCAATTTATGCATTTTGAAGGCTTAAGTATCATAAAATTGTCAATGGAGAGCAAAAGTTGGCGAATAACCATGTAAAAGGAAGCCTCTGCCTGGATGTAGTTTTGTCTTAACCAAATACAATTCCAATGGCAACACATACTATGACACCTACAATGACGCCTACCATGGCGCATCAGGATATTCCGGGAAATCCTTCTACAGCGAAAAGCAGTATTCATAAACTCAACGACCGAAGCAATGGCAAGCCTCTTCAATTATTGACTGAAGAAGAATGGCAGTTCTGGAAATACAATGGCTACGTTGTGATTAAGAATGTAGTACCGAAGGAGCAGGTAGAACGTCTCGCCAATTTCCTGTGGGAATTTGAAGATAAGGATCCGAACAATCCTGAAACCTGGTATGCTCCACCACGTGCCGAAATGCAAATGAAAGAACTGACAAACACAGGGATGGTGGAAGTATACAACCATCAATATTTATGGGATAATCGGCAACATCCAAAAGTTCATCAGGCTTTTGCTGACATCTGGGGGACCGAAAAACTCTGGGTAACGATCGACCGCGCAAATCTGAATCTACCAATTCGTCCGGGATATGAATACAAAGCCTTTATTCATTGGGATTATGATCCTGAAACAAAGCCTCAAAATGTGCAGGGTGTATTGGCGCTTGCCGATCAGACGGACGAGAATATGGGAGGATTTCAGTGCATACCCGAACTGTTCCGAAATTACGATACCTGGAAGCTGACACAGCCGGCAGATCGTGATCATTTCAAACCTGACACAACAGGTTTTGAATTCGAAAAGGTAAAGATGAATGCCGGTGATCTGTTGATCTTCAACAGTCTGCAACCGCATGGGATACGCGCCAACCGTAGTGGCAATAAAGTAAGAATGGCACAATACATTTCGATGATGCCGGCAGAAGAAGAGAATGAACCACTGAAACAGTGGCGGATAAACTCATGGAAAGAACGAAATGCCCCGGAAGGATACGCCTTTCCGGGTGACCCACGCCAGTGGGAGAAAACAAAATATCCGGCAGCCGAACTCACATCGTTGGGAAAAAAAATATTGGGGTTAGAGGCGTGGTGAGGGGTTGAATGCGATAGAATTTAATTTGTATAAGAAGAGTCTTCCGTTCCCTTAGGCAGAGTCGTCAGTCTCGGGGACTCTGCGTAACACAGTAAACCAATCTAAGTTCTGTGTGATTGACCTTCGCCAAATCTCAGTCCATAAATCAGGAAAAGACTGTTTGATAATTCTAACTTTAAAATGACCAGTGCGATAATGTCCTTACTTTTATTTGTGCTTTTTCATTTCGTATCTTGTGCGGGGTATGTTATATGCAATGACCGCCCGAATTACAATGAACACATTAAAAATCATTAGCGCGTTTGCCTTTCTTGTTCTGTGTTTTGCATCCTGCAACAAAGATGAAGAGCCGGATAAAGCACCTTTCGTGTATGTTGCCGGCTGGGAAGATACTCCATCTTTCCGCTCAGGCCGATGGTGGAAAAATGGCAAACAGCAGAAACTATCCGGTGACGTTAATGAGACCAATACTAATTCGGTATTTGTATCGGGTAATGATGTTTATGTATCCGGGTCGATCTTTAAGGAAGAAAAGTTATTCTCTGTCTATTGGAAAAACAATGTCATGGTGGAGTTAACCGATGGAACGAATCCAGCAGGCACGAATTCAATTTATGTAAAGGGCGAGGATGTGTATGTATTGGGTGAAGAATTGGAGGAAGGATCGAACCATATCTATAAGTATTGGAAAAATGGAGTTGAAGTAAAGCTCACCGATGGCACAAAAGGAGAAGTTGCCAAATCCATTTTTGTATCGGGTGATGATGTTTATGTAGCAGGATATGCATCGGTACCTGCCAACTCAAAATCGCTAGCCAAGTATTGGAAAAATGGTAATGAAGTAGTTCTTACTAATGGAGAGCGTGATGCATACGCTACGTCTGTTTTTGTTTCCGGTAATGATGTTTATGTAGCCGGTCATGAATCTAACGGTTCGAAATCTGTTGCGAAATATTGGAAGAACAATGTTGAAGTAGTGTTAGGAGGAAATACTTACTTTTCCTTTGCTCAATCTGTCTTTATTTCGGGCGATGATGTTTATGTGACCGGGTGGGGGGGAAGCGAAAATATGTCCATCGCCAGATACTGGAAGAATGGTAGCGAGATAAAGCTTACCGATGGAGAGCATGAAGCAAATGCTTATAGTATTTATGTACTCAACGATGATGTGTATGTGACAGGAAGTGAAGTTAAAGCTGGTGGGGGAATGGTAGCACTATATTGGAAAAACGGAGTTCGTGTTCCGCTCACATCGGGTAAGACAAATGCAGGAGGACTCTCGATCTTCGTAACAAACTAAAAACTATTGAGTACAACAATTCTCAAAGCCTCCCGCCTTTTTTCATGATTGACCTTCAGCAAATCTCCATCCATAAATCGGGACAAAAACTTTTTCATGATTTTAACTTCAAAATTGAACAGCAAGATAATATCCTGATCACGGGTGATAATGGAAGTGGTAAAACGATTCTGCTTGAAATCATAGCCGGTGTAATTCCTGTAACGCATGGTGAAGTGCACTATGATTTTATCAATGGAACAACTTGGGAAGAACGCTATCAGCAACGCAAGCAGACCATACATTTCATTCCGGCTGAAGCGGCACTCACCCACATTCATCAACACGAATTATTTTATCAGCAACGCTACTATTCACTAGGCGATGAGTTCGTTCCGCTCGTAAAGGACTTTCTCGGGAAAGAAACGGTGCAGCAAATTCACAGTATGGAATTTCCTTCATCACTTTCCATTGATCAACTATTGAACCTTAAACTCACCACGCTCTCCAACGGACAACAAAAACGATTGATGATCTTGGCGAACCTGGCGAAACAAATTCCAAAAGTATTATTGCTCGATTATCCTTTTGAAGCCCTCGATCGCAAGAGCCGCAGTGACCTCATTCATTTTCTTGAAGTGCTTTCTCTGCAACATGACGTGCAATTAATTATCACCGATCATGATTCTGCATTACCTTCTGTGCTCAATCGCAAAGTAGTGTTGAAGAATTTTCAAGTTCAAGAGCAATCCGCATTTAAGTCAACGCCTCATACCATATTAGAAGAAGTAAAATCAAGAAATGATTCGCTACCTCCTGACCGACCCGTAGTAGAGATGCGAAACCTTGCAATTCGATACGGTGAAACTACCATCATCAACAATCTGGAATGGATCATAAACAAAGGCGAACGGTGGGCGCTGGCAGGGAGAAATGGTTCGGGTAAAACAACGTTGTTCAGTTTGATTTTTGCAGACCATCCGCTGGCATACAGTCAGCAGGTGTTTCTTTTTGGTAAACGAAGAGGTACAGGCGAATCGATCTGGGATATAAAAAACAGAATATCGTATCTCGGTCCAGAGCAAATGAGTTTCCTCGATCCAAAAGACAAAGCCCTTCCGGGACGTAACTACATTTTGAAGAGCGATAAAAATTCAGATGCCGACAAACTCGTAGAGCTTATCCAATTTTTTGAGGCCGATGCTTTTATCGATAAGATGATACGCCAAATGTCATCCGGTCAGGTTCAACTTGTTTTTATTATGAAGAGCCTTTTAATGTCGAAGGAGTTATTACTACTCGATGAACCGTTTCGATTTTTAGATATTCATCAAAAAGATAAATTAAATCAATACCTACAGCTGCATTTGGATAGTGAAACCACATTGGTACTCATCACACATGATGAACGCGATATAGAGCGGTGGGGTAGTCAGATCTTGAGGCTTTGATTGACTAGCTCATCATTGTCGCGGCAGGATTCCCCGCAGATCGAATACACTCAGATCGCACAGATTAATATGAGACAGGGATGTTAAGGTGTATTTTAATAAGGACTTTTCTTAGCTATGATATTTTATGCAGACAATTAAAAGTTTGCACTCACCGATCTGCGAAATCTGCGGGAATGAATTCGCGTAATAAAGCCGATAATTTTGTGCCAACAGAGTTAGACATGGAGATACATTAACTCACCAGGAGAGTTAAACCCACTATCAATACAAGCATCCCCAATAGAATCCCGGCAAACAAACTCGTTGAAGCTGTTGTGTGTCTCATTACTTCGTTGAAAGAAGAATTCTCTTCTTCAATCTCTCTGTATAATTTCCATTGTTCAAAGTCCATGGTATGGTTGGTTAATGTAACCCTGATTTTATTTTAGTTGGTATTGAATTGCCTTTGTGTTATTGTTTTTAATAGGATAAAGAACCTTCGTTTTACGGTATAAAGCATCAGGATAATGCTGATTTACTGAAAATCAGGGTTTAGCGTAGAATGTACGCGCGTGTTTATAATGGCAAATCTCGTATTACGGCTAACGCGATGCACTCTGCCAATCTATGCAGGTAGGTTGAGTGATAAGTTTATATTTAAGTAAGCGGGGAGAATTCAAATGCATTTACCTGCAGACCTTCCTACTGGCAGGTCTACGGGTAAATATTCGTACATCAGCGATGCTTATCTGGCAATTACCTGGTAGGCTTTCTCCCCATCAAGCTCAGTTACTTTTACAATTCTGGACTGTTGCAGCTCCGTCAGCAAAGTGTTCAAAGTAGGCTCATTAGTGGAGCCCAGATGGTTAAGCAAGTCGTTATGGGATATTATTCTATTGGGTGCTTTCCGAAAATCGGTTATGAAATTCAGGATGTCGATTTTTTTCATGGGCTGTGAAAATTGTTATTCCGGTTTTAACGCAATACATTTTCTGTGGGTTACAGGCCTCTCAACTGTAGGTTCTGCTGTGACAAAAGAAGTCAAAAGAGAAGCAGTGTTACATCAGGTGAGTAACCCTGTCTATACAAAACAAGTGAGTAAAGCCTTTTCAACTCCCTCACACCATTTTATTACTTTTGGAATTTGAAACTTACATCTCCAGCATAATAATCCGTTTCGGGAGTGTCAGGCATCACTTGATCTGCTCCATTTCTATATGAGTAAGAGGTAATCTTAATGTCACCAACAGTAAAGGGATAGGAAACATCTGAACCATCCGTTTTTGTATAATAATAATAATCGTTGCTGTTCATGGTTATGAAATATTCTTTATTTTTTATCAGATCCAAAGCTGTAATGGCTTCGCCATTACCATAAATTATCAGCTTATTTTCTTCCTGTGTAAGAAGTTAAGTGCAGAATAGTACTAATACATAAAACGCGAATCAACGTGACTGAAAAAGAACAGACTACCATTTTAGAACAGTGGATCCGCCAACACAAAAGTTTAATCTTTAAAGCCATACGAGCCTATACCATCGATAAAGCAGAAGCAGATGATTTATTCCAGGAGATTGTGATTCAGATCTGGCGTTCTATTCCATCTTTTAGAGGAGAGTCTTCTGTTACTACGTGGCTTTACCGCATCACGCTCAACACGGCTATTAAGTGGAAACAAAAAGAGCGAAAACACAATCAATCCGAATCGCTTGATAGCACATACCATATTTTGGAGGAGCAGAACATACAACAAGATGAACGATTAACCTGGCTCTATGAAGAAATCCATAAACTTGACAACATCGACCGTTCTATTACCTTATTGTTTTTAGAAGGCTTCAGCTATAAAGAGATGGCTGCGATACTGGGCATTACGGAGTCGAATGTAGGAGTAAAGATTAACCGGATTAAAAAACAACTGATCACTAAATCTCAACAACATGACAATGGAATTTGAAGAACTAAGGCGCATCTGGGATTCACAAAACAACAAATCCCTTTATGTTATTGATGAACAAGCATTACACAACCGCATTATGTCGAAGAAGAAACAGGCTCGTCACATTACCAACATCAGCGAGTTGTTGATCATCATCGTCAATCTTGGTTCAGGAAGCTTTGCACTTGCCGTGAATCTCTTCAATCAGCATAGTAATATGTATCTCTATATCCTTTCGGCCTGGATGTTTATTACTGCATTCTATTTAATTATAAGTCGAGTGCGCAGAGTGGCAGCGAATAAATTGTTTGACCGATCGATGCGCGGAGATTTACAACACGCTATATCAGTTGCTACCTATCAGGTTCGCTTATCTCAAATGATGCGATGGAATATTTTGCCAATGGGTGGGCTCACGGCAATGATTGTTTATGCCGGAGGAAAATCAATTGGTGTGGCAGTCGCATTTATGGCTGCCTTTGCCATCGCCTTTTACCTGAGCCGTTGGGAACACAATATTTATGAAAACAAAAAACGAGAGCTGGAAATACTTCAGCATAAGTTGAATGTGGAGAGTTAGTTAGACTCAGTAAAATGACGTTAGGAATTGTCTTGAGCCGAAGAAATAAATTCACTATAGATCATAAAGCAAATTCCCGATACCGCCAGAGACTCTCCAACGCCTATCCACTCATCTCCTCCCAGTGACAATGCTCTGGGAATGTGTAGTAAGATGAACCATCCGCCAATCTGAATAGCAGAAAGTAGTGCCGCTAATTTTTGCGTTTGCGGAATCACCAGACCAACACCTCCTAAAATCAAGCATACACCAGCGAAATAGGTAAAGAATAACGGGAACGGAATGAAGGTTGGAATCAGAGTTTGAACGAACTCTGCATATTGAAAATGGGCAATACCACAATCAACAAAAAACAGAAAGAGAATAATGAGATTAAGCCAAAGTATATTCTTACGGTATTTTCGGTAGCCATCCAGTGAAGTTAAGATCAACAAGGCACCAGTGATAAACCAAAGCGACTTGAATGCGTTGATGTGGTCGCGCCATAAATTGAGTATGTGTCGGCTCGTCACCAACCAGAACACCAGGTTGGCGATGGTCAATAATGCAACAGCCCGATACCGATTCAGGTAGAAGGCTAAAACTGAAATGAGAAACAACGCCCCGGAAACATAGGCCATAATGGGATTGATGCCTAGCAGAAATTCTGGCAATGGACGCGGGCGCGTCATAGCAATATCACCTTTCACAAAACTGTAAAGGGCCAATGCAGCAATGCCAATCAAATACATATGTCGGCCTGTTTTGTAGGGAGTTGTCATGGTCGTTCGTTTCAGTGAAGTTAGAATCGTTTCTTAACCTGTCGAAGGTAATAAATTATTTCACTTGGTGAACGTGTCTCCGCAAAGGATATGCAGACTACAATGTGCGGGACAAAATAATAAAGCAACAAAGAAGAACAGATAACGAACTTCTTTGTTGCTTTTGGCAATACTTGTTTCTTGAATCTATTTCGCTGCGCTTCGTTCTAACTTAAAACGCGTTTTCAAATTACTCACCATCAGATCAAAGTAGCCATCTTCCAATTGTTGCTCTCCTTTTTTATTCGGAAAAGTAAGTTGCTCTGTTGGTTTAATTGTAAACGAAAAGGTTTTGGATTCACCTGCTTTGATCAATTCTTTCTCATAGTACTTCAGATCACGAATAGGGCGGGAGAGGCTCGCTACCTCATCATGCAAAAACCAAAGCACCGCTTCCTTACCATCGCGTGTGCCGGTGTTCTTTACCGTAACCGTTGCTTTGATTTCGGATGACTCCGAGGTAAGAAAAGAATCACTGAGTTGTAAATTAGTGTACTCAAAAGTAGTATAGCTCAAGCCTGTACCAAAGTGCATTAGCGCAATTGGATTTTCAATTTCGTGTGCCAACAATACTTCACTGATTTTATGGTTGTGTGGAATAAGCCGATTGACAGCGTACGGATAATTGAAACTTAATTTAGCGCTTGGATTTACTTTACCACTGATGATTTCGGCAATAGCCTGAGCACCTTCAAAGCCAGGTAAACCCGCAAATAAAACAGCTTTACATCCGGGGTATACTTTTGTGATCACGCGTGGTCGTCCGCTGATCATTACGAGTACTACCGGTTTACCTGTGGCTTGTGCTATTTTGATGAGTTCGAGTTGATCCTCTGGTAAGGTAAGATCGCTAATACTTCCAAAACCTTCTGCAGAGCGAATTCGTCGCCCGCATCTTGGATGTCGCTTGCGTCGTCAACGATGAGCTTGTTGCCGCCCTTTCCAGTAAAATTCGCGCCGATCGTTGTGGTG
>JBDTTT010000137.1:0-14358 GCA_039930485.1 Chryseolinea sp. | reverse complement strand
TCGCCAGGTTCGCGGCCAAAATTGAGGATATAATTATTCTCGCGCTCTTGCAGAACGGATTGAAATTCATCGTAGGATATTTCTTTGCCGGCTATCTCGCCAACCGAATTTCGGCCCCAATTTAAAATAGAAGAGTTACCACTAAAGATGTCGCCTAATGTAAAAGCTGCTAGCGCAACAAACACAAAAACCACCACCCAGGTGCCCATTTTGCTGCGTAAAGTACCAATAAATGCCATAGTTTAATTTTTAAAGAGCCGCAAATTTAACCCGTTATCTCTATTAGAAAAATATCGACCTTAAAAAACGGGTAGAAGGTTGAAAAAACTAAAATCAAACCGTTGCATACACTGAAATTCAGGGGTTTAGCAGCGTTTTTCAATTTTATTTTAGATACCTAAAGAGGGTAAAAGAACGATAAGACATGGGCTATTTCTTCCTTCTGAATACAAAAACAAAAAACAAAACAGAGGCTATCATAATGGCCCAATAGGCACTGCCGAATCCATATACCATGGTTTGGTGTATGCCAATAATAAAAAAAACAAAGGCTAGGGAAAGAATTATAATTTCTGAAAGCTTCATGATAAGAAAGACTGTTATTCTTTTACCTCAATTTCTCCATGAACGCCTTCAGGGTCGCCAACAGTGCCAATCGTATAATCTGATAAATCTTGTTTGGCCGTTAAGCCGGTTCCATAAATGACATCGCCCTGCTGGCGAATGGTAACAAACTTCTCGGTAAAGATGTCTTTCTTGGAAGGCTTCCAGAAAAGCTCTTCTGTATTTAACTGTTCGTTCTTTTCAATATTCTTCACTTCCACATTTCCACGACCGCGCCATTGGGTTTCATTTTTAAAATAAAAAGCGTGGTCAGCACGCAAGGTTGATTCAAGCCTCCCAAATTCATTATAGAATTCCATATACACTCCCTTCGGGAATTCACGATCTCCATTCTGAAATTCATACAGAAGTTCGGCCTTCATTTTTACTTTTACCTGCTCGTTTTGCGAGTAGAAGAGTTCAACGTTTTCAGCTTCTTGCAAGGGTCCGGTATACTCCAGTGGCTCCTTGATTTCGGCTGTGTTGCAAGCCGAAAGAAAAACGGTTATGAAAAGCAGAAAGTTTAGCTTCATATCAATATGAAATAAAAACGATTTTAAGCTCGCAGTATTCGTAAGTAAAAAGAGATAGCGCTCCTTAAAAAAATTCAATAAGCAAGAAAGTTGATTTCGCCTGTTCAAACTTAATCGAACTTCCTCTTAACGAACCACTGATCATTAAAGGTTATTCCTACGTACACTTTAAAGTAACTCTCTTGCACAAGATTAACACCTTTGTCTCCACGTTTACCTACTTTAAATGCCAGGTCTAAACTTGAACGCCCTGCCGGAAGTGAAAGACCAAAATTAATGCCAAGATCCTTTAGCTCCTGACTATTCACTAAGAAAGGATATTGCTCTATGCTTCCTCCTATTCTATAGGTAATCCGTTTGAAAAAACTCTCAAGGGCTTGCGCATCGGGTGTATATTCTCCACCCACTGAAGCTTTGTACTGTTTGCCTCGTCCATTCTCATAATCAGAATTGAGACTCTTAAAGTTTGACCAATTTTGATACATGAATTCAGTTCCTACAGCCCATTTCAGGCCCTTGCTTATTGAGGCACCCACTGTTACTGATGGGGGCACATAAACAGTTCCTTTTACTCTGTTCAATCGCTCAATTACAACAGTATCACCAGATGTCGTTAAGCTAAAAAAGTTAATATTTTTGGTTGCCTTCAGATTAACACCAAAATTATATACAACACCAAAACTCAATCGGTAATCCTGCTTCTTAAATAAAGAATCCTTACTGAAAGAATAACCTAATCCAAGCGTAAAGTCTTTTACAATTGTTTTCTCTTCCGTTGTAACAATATACGGAACAGCCTGACCTGTATTGTTTACGATGTTTGAAAAAGTGTTGTCAAGAGAGCCAAACAAATACGTTGCTTTGGCGCCAACACTCATGTCGGGAGTGAGCCGAACACCATTTGACCAGTAGAATTGTGATAATCCTCCAAAGCCATTATTAAAAACATTTTGGGTAACAGTATCAATGGGAATATTTGTATTGCGATCTCTTACGACATCTGAATACGAAAAACCATAGTCCACATTGGTATAAGGCATTAAACCGATTGAAGTTGTCCATCTGTCTACTTTAACAGGAAACACTGTTATCAGGTAGTTTAGCGTTCCTCCAATATTTTTTTCGTTTAATGTATCGCTCTTCAGAGTTCGCTTCTCACCGTGAATACCAGCTTCAAAAACGGTAAAACGATTGAATACCAATAGGGCTGGATTTTGATTATTGGCAAACCAAAACTGAGGCTGGCTTACACCTATACCGCCCATCCCCTGATTATGAACAAGGGCATCACCATAAGGTTCACCAATACCAAAACCCGTAATGGGAGAGCGAGCAGATTGACCCCAAACATTTGCCGAAGCGAATACAACAGCCAAAAACAAAATAACCTTCTTACTGATTGACATTATAAATTAAAATGCTGTTTAAACCGCTAAGTACTAATTCCGGGAGCGCAAATATGGATGCTTTCAGTTTGTTTTCAAAAAAACGGGCATCGCCTCCACATAAAATCACCTGTAAACCTTCAAATTTCTCTTGATACCGATAAATAATTCCATTCAATTCTTCAATCACTCCATTTAATACTCCACTTTGAATGCAGGTTTCAGTACTATTTCCAATCAGAGCCGCATCTTCCTTCATTTGCACTAACGGTAGCTTCGCTGTAAAAGTGTGAACTGCATTAAAGCGCATGGAGATTCCAGGCGAAATGCCACCTCCCAAAAAAACTCCTTCCCGATCGATAAAATCATACGTTATACAGGTGCCTGAATCAATGACCAGGCAATGACTTTGGGGGAAAAGCTGATGAGCTCCACATACCCCTGCAATCCGATCTACCCCTAAGGTCATGGGTGTAGCATACCCATTTTTGATGGGTAATGGAAGTTCGTGGGTGAGAATGAATTTTTCTTTCACTCGTTTAGCCCATGAAGAAACAAGCTTTGCATCCGTTGTCACTGAACTAACGATGATGCAATCAGCAGAAAAGTTTTCCAGAAAATTTTGTAACGATGCAGGTTCGGCAAAGACTTCTTTGCGCACCAATATGTGGTTCTCAAAAATACCTACCTTGGCGGAGGAGTTTCCATAATCAACAACCAAATTCATCACTCTCTTTTATCAATTAAGCTTAAAAGTATGGATTCGAAGGAGAAATATAAAGTTATCGGAATTATGTCAGGCACATCACTGGATGGTGTAGACTTGGCATGTTGCACTTTCGAAAAAAATGAAAAGGGCTGGATATATAAAGTTGAGCACGCAGAAACCGTACGATATCCGAGTAACTGGAGAAAGAAATTGACAGAAGCACATTCTTTTTCAGCTGAAGAAGTATTGACCTTAGATGTAGCTTATGGAAAATATTTAGGCGAGCTCTCCACTTCCTTTATTCTAAAAAATAAAATCCGATCGATCGATTTTATCTCTTCGCATGGGCACACCCTTTTTCATCAACCCAAAAAAAGTTTGACATTTCAAATCGGAAACGGCATGAGCATTCATGCTGTAACAAACCTTCCGGTAATTTATAATTTCAGAAACCTCGATGTTATTCTTGGTGGTGAAGGTGCTCCACTGGTTCCAGCGGGTGATGATTTTCTCTTCTCCGAGTATGACGTTTGCTTAAACCTTGGCGGCATTGCAAATCTTTCGTTGGATATAAAAGGTAAGCGTATTGCCTACGATGTTTGCTTTTGCAACATGGGTCTGAATTACTTAATGGCAGATGTAAAAAAAGAATTTGATGCAGGAGGTGCTCGAGCAGCAAGTGGAGAAATCGATCCCGTAATGCTGACTGCATTGAATAAAGTGAATACGGGTCTTCGAAAAGAAAGACATTCACTGGGACGCGAAATTTTTGAAAAGAAAATTATTCCAATACTAAATCGATCGAAATCTTCTTTACAAGATAAACTCAGAACATTAGTTGAATCAGCAGCGATTGAAATTGCGTTTGCAATTGGTTCGAAAAAAAATCCATCCGTGTTATGTACTGGGGGAGGTGTTTTTAATTCTTTTCTCATGACCCGTATATTAGAACACACTGCTGATAGCGCTACCCTGATTATGCCGGAGGATGAAGTAATAAAATTTAAAGAAGCGATTGTCTTTGCCTTTCTTGGTGTATTGCGCGTGCGCGATGAAGTGAACTGTTTAAAAAGCGTTACCCATGCATCACGCGATAATAGCGGTGGTGCTTTGATTGGATTCTAAAAATTATAATTCTCGTTCTATCTTTGGCGCATGCGAGCACTCCTACAAAAATTTGAAAATAAACGTCCTGAAATTGTATTCGAATGGAAAGACAGCGAAACAGAAGCAGAAGGCTGGGTCGTTATTAATTCTCTGCGAGGTGGAGCTGCTGGTGGAGGCACACGTATGCGCAAAGGTCTTGACAAGCGCGAAGTAGAATCGCTCGCCAAAACAATGGAAGTTAAGTTTACAGTTTCCGGTCCTCCTATTGGCGGTGCTAAATCTGGAATAAATTTCGATCCAAACGATCCACGCAAACACGATGTACTACAACGCTGGTACGCAGCGGTGATGCCGCTCTTAAAATATTATTATGGAACCGGTGGTGATTTGAATGTAGATGAAATTCACGAAGTTATTCCGATTACAGAAGATGTAGGTATCTGGCACCCACAAGAAGGAGTATTCACAGGTCATTATAAACCTACAGAACCACAAAAAGTAAATCGGATTGGTCAACTTCGTCAAGGTGTTGTAAAATTAATTGAAGATGAACAGTTTGCTCCATCGTTAAAGATGAAATACACCGTGGCCGATATGTGTACTGGTTATGGTGTGGCACAGGCAGTAAAACATTATTACGAATTGTGGGGAGGTAATTTAAAAGATAAACGGGCCATCATTCAAGGCTGGGGAAATGTTGGTGCTGCCGCGGGATTTTATCTTGCCCAATTAGGTGTTAAAGTAGTTGGCATAATAAGTCACGAGGGTGGTGTCATTAACCAATCCGGATTTTCTCTAGACGAAGTACGACAGCTTGTGATCAATCGAAAAGGAAATAAACTTGTTGCAGATGCAATGCTTTCATTCGATGAAGTGAACAAAAAAATATGGGATCTTGAGTTTGAAATTTTTATTCCGGCAGCAGCATCACGCTTGATTACGAAAGATCAGGTAGATCGAATGATGGCATCGAAGCTTGAAGTTTTTTCATGTGGTGCGAATGTTCCTTTTGCTGATCCTGAAATATTTTTTGGCGCAACGGGCTTATATGCTGATGAGAAATTTTCGGTCATTCCCGACTTTATTGCCAATTGTGGAATGGCTCGTGTCTTCGCTTATTTTATGGAAAGCGAAGTAGGTATGGATGACGCTTCAATCTTCAACGATATATCACAAACGATTCGTAATGCAATGGTAAAAACACACGATTCGAATCCACAGAAAACAGGAATCGCACAGGCTTCGTTTGAAATTGCCTTGAAAGAATTAGTGAGAGAGTAGAATCGATAGAGGGAAAATGGTGGCTTTATTTCCGGCTTCCATAAAATAGTGTGAGGAAAAGCGTTGGGTAAACAGAGTATTTTTTAGCGGTTGGCATTTGTTCAATTTTCGATGTGTACGCATCCACTAAAAACCCAGCTTCAAAGCCAGTAACCTGACTCTTTGCTGTTCCCAATTCAAAATTTACTGCTGCTTTAAAATTTCCTCCAATTTTTACCTTGGAATCACCTAACCCTTGAAAAATTCTTCCTGTGCCTAAAATTTGCTGAGCATTTATACTTGGGTTGTATTGCGCAGTTTGAGAATTGTATTGACTGTTATCTCCGGTATACTCAACATAATACGGAGCCTGAAGACCGATGGAAGGACCAACAGCAAATACTCCCTTTATTTCTACACCTTGTTGAGGCGCCTTTTTAAAAAGTATAATATCCCGACCATATTGAAAGCGAAATGCATAGAGATAATTGCTTTTTCCGAAAACATAGAAATTACCAGTTTGAGCAGAGGTGGTTCGTACTTCTTGAGGATGTTTAACATTCATGATCTCCAATCCATACGTTTCTAACATGGACTCATTTAGCTTCTTTGCTTTCTTGAAAGTAAAACCACCAATCAAACCACTGGATGTATTTTTACTTATTCCCCAGGTAAACTCTGAATTGTACTCATAGCTATCCTGTGTTTGGGCAAATAACCCAAAAGACAAGATTGAAAGCGCAAAAACGAAAATTGAAATCTTTTTCAATGGAAACGGGTTGACTGGATTCTTTGGAATAAATTTAGATTTTAATTTACCTAACGCAAATTTAAAACCCAAAGTTCTTAACCAATGGTTTCGATGAAAGCTATTTATATAGGCGGTTTACGCACTGAAGTAACCCACCTTAAATCGGGAAATAGAATTATTACCGATGCCCCACCTGATAATAATGGCCGTGGCGAGGCTTTTAGCCCTACCGACCTTACCTGTGCCTCATTAAATAGCTGTATGATGACGCTGATGGGAATTCTCGCTGAGCGTGAACAAATTGAACTTGCTGGCTTAAAGTCTGACATCGTTAAAGTGATGGCAGCGAATCCACGAAAAATAGCTGAGGTACAGATTACCTTCACCCATGAAAATCTGGTGGCCACTGACATTCAGAAGGAAAAATTGAAACGCGCTGCATTGACTTGCCCGGTTGCATTAAGCTTAAATGATGAGTTAAAACAGACCATCGTTTTTAATTTCTAACACAAAAAAGACCTCCCGAATTCGAGAGGTCTTTCCTGTATTTATTCCTGATCTTATTCTAGGCTTCTTGTTCAATATGAATAAACGATTCGTCTTTTGCTTCAAGTGAGGAAGTACCCATCAGCCACATATCCACTGCTCTTGCAGCTTCACGTCCTTCAGAGATTGCCCAAACAACTAAGGATTGTCCTCTGCGAACATCACCTGCAGCAAAAATTCCTTCTTGCGCAGTCATGTAATTTTCGGTTTTAATATTTCCGCGTTCGTCAAGTTCAAGACCAAGCTCACCAACAAACCCACCCTTCTCAGCACCAACAAATCCGATAGCAAGTAAAGCTAGCTCACATGGAATAATGCGCTCGGTGCCAGCAATTTCCTCAAAGCCCATCTTACCTTGATCATTCACACCCCATTTTATATTAACTGATTTTAATCCAGTAAGACGACCGATATTATCACCTACAAATTCTTTTGTAAGAATAGCCCAGTCGCGGTTAACACCTTCTTCATGAGAAGAAGAGGTGTTTAATATCATAGGCCAAAGTGGCCAAGGATTATTTTCACTTCTTGTTAATGGAGGTTTTACAAGCAATTCAATTTGCGTAACTGATTTTGCTTCGTGACGGTTTGATGTACCTACGCAATCTGATCCTGTATCACCTCCGCCAATCACCAATACATTTTTGCTCGTTGCTAAAATCTCACCTGAGAAAATACGATCGCCAGCACCGCGTTTATTTTGTTGGGTTAAAAACTCCATTGCAAAATGAACGCCTTTAAATTGTCTTCCGGGAATTGGAAGATCGCGCGGAGCAGAAGCACCACCACACATTACCACAGCATCAAATTCATCACGCAAATGTTTCGCACTTACATTTACACCAATATGTGAGTTCGTTCTGAAAATAATACCTTCTTGCTCCATCAACCGGATTCTGCGGTCGAGTACTTTCTTTTCTAGTTTAAAATCAGGAATGCCGTAACGTAACAATCCACCTATTCTATCACTACGTTCAAAAACAGTAACCCAATGTCCTGCTTTATTAAGTTGAGCTGCCGCAGCTAAACCTGATGGACCGGACCCCACAACAGCAACACGTTTTCCTGTTCTGTTTTTTGGAGGAGTCGCTTTTATATAGCCTTTTTCAAAAGCGGTTTCTGCAATTGTCTTTTCAATATACTCGATCGTAACGGGTTTATTATTGATGCCCAATACACAACTCGCTTCACATGGTGCTGGACAAATTCTTCCGGTAAACTCTGGAAAGTTATTTGTGCTGCTCAAAATGTTAATGGCTTCTTCCCATTTGCCTTGATACACTGCATCATTAAAATCAGGAATGTTATTACCAAGCGGGCAGCCGTTGTGACAGAACGGAACACCACAATCCATACAGCGCGCTGCCTGATTGTTTAGCTTCTCCTTATCCATTGGTGTATAAACTTCCTTATAATCTTTAAGACGTTCTTTTAAATCGCGGCTCTTCGGCATCTCTCGATTGAACTTCATGAATCCATCTACTTGTCCCATGCTCTATTTCTTTTCTGGTTGTCGTCTGAATCTGTTGTATTATTTCGCTGTCTCTTTTGCGAGTGCGGGTTGTGGTGTGCGCACTTTCTTTTTTGCGAGTACGGCCTTGTAATCCTTCGGCATTACTTTCACAAAAAGATCAACGGCTATCTCCCAATTCTCCAATACCCACTCAGCCGGATCGCTGCCTGTATATTTGAAATGCTTTTCAATCATGGATTTCACTTCAGCTTTGTCTTCATCTTCCATAGACTCAAGCTCAACCATATCCTTGTTACATAGTTTTTCAAGTGCATGTTCAGGATCGAATACATAAGCGATACCTCCGCTCATTCCTGCCGCAAAGTTTCTTCCTGTCTTACCTAAGATCACAACGCGACCACCTGTCATGTATTCGCAAGCATGATCACCAACGCCTTCTACAACCGCTTTCACACCTGAGTTACGAACGCAGAAACGTTCACCTGCTTGCCCACGGATAAAAGCTTCACCAGAAGTGGCGCCATAAAATGCTACGTTACCGATGATGATATTATCTTCCGGTTTGAACGTGGATTCCTTATCAGGATAAACAATCAACTTACCTCCCGATAATCCTTTACAGAAATAATCGTTGGCTTCACCTTCCAGTTCGAAGGTTACACCTGGAGCAACGAATGCTGCAAAGCTTTGTCCTGCTGAACCTTTAAATTGAAAATGAATGGTATCTTCAGGCAAACCGGCTGCTTTATATTTTTTCGAAATCTCATTCGAAAGCAATGCTCCTGTTGAACGATCGGTATTGCGAATAATAAATTTCGCTGTTACCGGTTCGCATTCATCCAACGCAGGTCTTGCTGCTTCTACTAATTTCCAATCGAGTACTTTTTCTAATTCGAAATCTTGTTCGATTTGTTTGTAGAGTCCAATGTGTTCACGAACCGGTTCAAAGTGAAGGATTGGTGAAAGATCAAGCTTCTTCACTTTCCAATGATCAATGTCCTGACGAACGCGTAATACATCTGCACGGCCTACCATTTCATTTACGGTACGGAATCCTAATTCCGCCATTACCTCGCGAAAATCATTTGCAAGGAATGTAAAGAAGTTCACTACATGATTTGGATCACCAGTAAACAACTTTCGCAATTCAGAATCTTGTGTAGCAATTCCCACAGGGCAAGTATTCAAATGACACTTACGCATCATGATACATCCTTCCACCACAAGGGCTGCCGTTGCAACCCCCCATTCTTCTGCACCTAATAAAGTAGCAATGGCGATGTCACGACCTGTTCTGATCTGTCCGTCCGTTTGAAGCGTAACACGACTTCTTAAATTATTTTTCACCAATGTCTGATGTGCCTCTGCTAAACCAAGTTCCCAGGGTAAACCAGCATGACGCAATGAACTAAGAGGAGATGCTCCTGTTCCTCCGTCCGCGCCAGAAATCAAAATCGCATCTGCTTTTGCTTTTGCTACACCCGCTGCTACCGTACCCACTCCTGCTTGTGAAACCAACTTCACATTGATACGAGCCGCACGGTTTGCATTCTTTAAATCAAAAATGAGCTGTGCTAAATCTTCGATCGAATAAATATCATGGTGAGGTGGTGGCGAAATCAATCCTACACCAGGAGTAGCGTGACGCACGCGACCAATCCACTCATCTACCTTATCGCCTGGTAACTGTCCGCCTTCTCCAGGCTTAGCACCTTGTGCCATTTTAATTTGCAATTCATCCGCATTCGCGAGATAATAACTCGTAACACCAAATCTTCCCGATGCTACTTGCTTAATCGCTGAACGTTCCCAATCACCGTTTTCTTTTTTATCAAAACGAACTTCATCTTCTCCACCTTCACCACTGTTACTCTTGCCACCAATGCGATTCATTGCTATAGCCAATGTGCTGTGTGCTTCGTGGGAGATGGATCCGAATGACATCGCTCCTGTTGCAAAACGTTTGAAGATTTCTGTAGCCGGTTCTACTTCTTCAATTGGAATGGCACTTCGTTTTTTGAATTCTAATAATCCGCGTATCGTCAACGATTCCTTTGTCTGGTCGTTGATGCGCTGCGCATATTTTTTATACAGGCTTATGTTATTGGATTTGGTAGAGTATTGAAGCAAGTGAATCGTCTCCGGACTAAACATGTGCTTCTCGCCTCTTCGTTTCCATTGATAAATCCCACCAACCTGAAGTTCTTTGCTTTCTTTTTTATGGGCCAGATCATGACGCACCAAAACTTCCTGAGCAAGATCATCAAATGACAATCCTTCAATACGACTGATGGTTCCGCGGAAGCATCGGTCAACCACTTCACTACTCAAGCCTAGCGCTTCGAAAATCTGTGAAGACTGATACGACTGCAGGGTGCTGATACCCATCTTCGACATTACCTTCAACAATCCGTTACCGATTGCCTTTTGATAATTCGCAAAAGCTTCTTCATCGGTAAGCTGTTTATGGAATGCTCCTTCTTTATTCAGATTGTGAATGGTTTCAAGTGCCAGATAAGGATTCACCGCACTCGCTCCGTATCCAATAATGGTAGCGAAGTGATGAACTTCCCAAACATCTCCAGCTTCTACTAATATTCCGGCTTGTGTACGAATTCTCTTCTCAACTAAATAATGATGCACCGCACCAGTAGCAAGCATCGATGGAATCGGTGCATACTCTTCACTTATTTTTTTATCTGAGATAACAATGATTTTCTTTCCGGCACGAACTGCCTTTTCAGCTTCCTGACAAATTCGAGTAATGCTTTCTTCTAATCTTCCAGGTTTACCATCTGCCAAGAATACTGAACGAATGATGGCATATTCAAAACCGTGTTCAGGTAAATGCTTTAATTTCTCAACATCTGAACTGAGAAGAACAGGTTGAGAGATATGTATTTGATTAGTATGTTCTGGTGTTTCTTCCAATACATTTAAACTAACGCCAATACGTGTGAAGAGCGACATTACCAATCGCTCACGAATCGGATCAATCGGTGGATTACTTACTTGCGCAAAATGTTGTTTAAAATAATTCGAGATGTGTCGGCTTTCTTTTGACAACACAGCAATCGGTGTGTCATCGCCCATCGAACCAATTGCCTCATACCCTTTCTCAGCCATTGGCGTCAATAACATCTTTACATCTTCAGATGTGTATCCATAAACTTGCTGACGCTTTATTAAGGTCTTATCATCATAATCATCTTCCTGCCAATCTTGTTCAGGCTCAAGGCGCAACTTCAAACGATTTTGAATAATCCAGTTGTAGTATGGCTTACCTTCATAGATGGCGCGCTTTACTTTTTCATCATCCAATACCTTACCTTGATCAAGATCCACCAACATCATTTTACCTGGTGTGATGCGACCTTTCTCTAAAATATCTTTTGGATCAACAGGTAATGCTCCGGCCTCTGAGGCCATTACCACCCTACCTGAACGTGTGATACAATAACGAAGAGGACGAAGACCATTACGATCTAATGTAGCACCAATGCGGATACCATCGGTGAAAACCAAAGCCGCTGGTCCATCCCACGGCTCCATCATCGAAGCATGATATTTATAGAATGCTTTGCGATGTGGATCCATCAATTTATTATCCTGCCATGCTTCCGGAACCAACATCATCATAACATGCTGAATCGGTCTTCCCGATAACACAAGCATTTCTACTAATGCATCGAGGTTAGCTGAGTCAGAACCATCGGGACTGGTGATCGGCAATAATTTTTTTATTTCATCATCCGAGAACAAAGTCGATTTGAACAATGCTTCTTTTGATTTCATTTTATTTACGTTTCCACGGATGGTGTTGATCTCACCATTGTGTGCGATGAAGCGGAAAGGTTGAGCCAATCTCCAATTTGGAAATGTGTTCGTAGAAAAGCGAGAGTGAATTAAAGCGAGTGCCGTTCTTACTCTTGGATCCTGAAGATCAAAGAAATACCTGCGCACTTGTTCCGTGCGCAATTGTCCTTTGTAAATAATGGTTCTCGCAGAGAAGCTGGTAATGTAAAACTCTTTGTTGTTACCTTTTACATCGCGTGCAATAGAGTGAGACGTATAGTTACGAAGCAGAAATAGTTTGCGTTCGATGGCTTCAATTTCAAATGCATCGTCTTTAACTTTTACAAATACCTGTTCAATAACTGGCTCTACTTCTTCTGCACCAGGGCCTGGAACACTATGATCAACCGGCACGCTGCGAAAGCCAATTAATTCAAATCCAATCTCCTTAATATTTTTGATTAGTACTTCCTTGCATGCTTTTAAAACTTTTTTGTCGCGAGGAAAGAACACCATACCTACACCATACTTGCCAGGTGCCGGAAGTTCAAAGCCAAGGCGAGAACTTTCTTCTGCAAAAAATTCGTGTGGAATTTGTATGAGGATACCAGCACCGTCACCTGTCTTCGGACTGCTTCCGCAACCACCTCTGTGCTCCATGTTTTCCAACATCGAAAGTGCATCGCGAAGTACTTGATTTGTTTTTGTTCCGTTAATGTTGGCGATGAAACCTGTACCGCAGGCATCATGCTCCAATTCGGGTGTATATAAACCCTGGTTCGTTGTTTCTATTTCTTCCATCTCTTTCATTTCAGCTTGGTGGTTGTCTCTCTCTGGCCATTTTATTGACCAAATTAATTTTCGAAGATACCAAACAAACGGTAGAAAATTTTGAGAAACACCTATATATCCAGAATATTTCGAATATTTTCAGAAATAATTCAGAACGCTTTAAAATATGCAAGACGACAACGTTTGCAGAGTCTTCAATTTTTAAAATTTGAAAATTCAGCGAAAACGATTGAGGATTTTAACAGTTGTTAGCTAGTCGTTATTGGTTTTTCGCGAGGTGTTAGGAAAAAAATTTCGAAGCTCTCACCATTTCTTTTTTTCCTGGAGGTCCGGGGATTGTTTCAACTGTAAGGCCTAAACTTTTCAAATCGCGCTTGAGTTGACCTTTAGCACAATAAGTCACTAACAAACCATTCGTTCGAAGTGCATCGGTAACTTTTTTCAACATGTTAATTTCCCAAAGCTCAGGTTGTTTATTGGGAGCAAAAGCATCGAAGAAAATAATATCAAAAGATGAAGGGTTCAACACCACATCCTGAAGTTTGATGTGATGTTTTTGAAATTGAAAGTTGGGTAAAATGCCGTGTGGCTCTTCCCACGAAACACGATGTAGTGAATCAAAATACTCTTTCAAGTTAAGTGCATCTGCATAATTCAATTTCGACCAAACTTCTTCTTCTAACGGAAAAGCTTCAAGTGTTTTGTATTGAAATGATAAAGACAATTGTTTTGCCATTTGAACTGCTAGCAAAACATTTAATCCAGTGCCAAATCCAATTTCCAAGATGGAGATGTTCTTTGAATTAAACTTTTCAATAAAATAAGTAAGTCCGCTTTGAATAAAAACGTGAAGTGATTCCTGAATGGCGCCATGAACGGAGTGATAGGTTTCATTGAGTTCTTCATTGAACAATGAATGAGAACCATCAGAAGTAGTAATAATTTTGATTGGAGACATTAATCCTTTTGTATCAACGCAACTGCATAAGCACAGACACCTTCTTCACGACCAACATAGCCAAGTTTCTCATTTGTCGTGGCTTTGATAGAAACATCGTCTTCATCAATGTTCATTAATGGTGCAAGAACTTTCTTCATTGCATCAATGTGAGGATTCACTTTTGGTTTCTCCAAACAGATGGTACAATCTACATTGCCAATCTTCCAACCTTTCTCCTCCACCATGCGCGTCACTTCTTTCAAAAAGAATTTACTGTCCATTCCTTTCCAGCGGTTGTCGGTGTTGGCAAAATGAAAACCAATGTCGCGTAAGTTTGCTGCACCAAGTAGTGCGTCACAAAGTGCATGGATCAATACATCTGCATCCGAGTGCCCAACGGCACCTTTCGTTGCATCCGTTAATTGAATTCCTCCCAGGTAGAAATTTCTTCCCTCCTCCAATT